>CAYJIP010000004.1:0-109782 GCA_964370265.1 uncultured Clostridium sp.
AGTATAACTAAAACAATAACATTAAAAAGTACAGGTGGATTAGGATATAGCTTTAGTGGAAATATATCAGATATAGACACAACTAAAGAATACTATTTAGAACTTAGATTAGTAACAGAAGATAATATTTCAGTAGAAAATAAAAAAGTACAAGTTGCTAAAATAAGACAAAGTGGAACAATAGGAACATTAAATGGTAAAAATGTTTTAGTAAATAGTAATAAAATAACATTTGCTTCAAATGAATATTATGGAGAAATAAACACAGATTTAACAAATATTAAAGTATCAGGAAATAATATATCTGGAAATATAATAATAGCAGAATGGATAAATAGTGTTGCATATAAACCCAAAAACACTCCAGAAATGATATTAAAGTCTACAGATGGAAGTATAACTAAAACAATAACATTAAAAAGTACAGGTGGATTAGGATATAGCTTTACTGGAAATATATCAGATATAGACACAACTAAAGAATACTATTTAGAACTTAGATTAGTAACAGAAGATAATATTTCAGTAGAAAATAAAAAAGTACAAGTTGCTAAAATAAGGCAAAGTGGAATAATAGGGGAATTTGAATCATTTGATTGTTCTGTTATTGAAAATACATTAAGTTTTAATTAAATGGTCAATTAAATTGTTAATTAAATTGTTAATTAAATGATTAAAAGGTAAATATACATTATAGGTATATATACCTTTTTTTATTGATATATATTAAAAAAAGATATATAATTGAAAAAAATAATCAAATAAAAAAATATAAATAAAAAGTATGAATAAAAAGTAAAAATAAAAACTGACAAAGTAAATGGATTAAGGAGAATGCTAATGGATGAAATTCAGAAAAAATGTAATATAAGTAATATAAGTAATATAAGTAAGATTAAAAAAATAATAACAATAGAGAATTTGTTATGTATATATTTGATATTAAATCCGATATTAGATATAGCGAGTTTTTTAGTTAGGAATATATTTGAAACAACAATATCACCTGCTACTATTTTGAGACCAATTATTCCAACAATAGTAATGATATACTTGTTTTTTAAAAATAACTTTAAATTCAAATTAAAAACAATTGGAATAGGAATGATATATGTAATATATACAATATTACATATATATATGTTTAGTTTAAATATAACAAATAGTAGTTTTGGAGGAATAACTAATGAATTACAATACATAATTAATTATACATTTATGATATTAAATTTATTTATATTTACACATACTTTTAAAACAAGTAATCAGATAGAAAAATTGAAAAAAACAATGTTAATTTCAGGGGCTATATATATTGGTTCAATATATATATCTATAATAACAGGAACATCATCAAATACATATATGCATGAAGGAATAGGATATAAAGGGTGGTTTGAATCTGGGAATAGTCTAAGTGCTATTTTAATATTATTAATTTATACATACACATCTTATATAAAAGATAAGAAATATATGAAAATTGCATTACCAATAATATGCCTAATTGGAATATTTTTAATATTTTTAATAGGGACAAGAACAGGTATGTTGGCATTTATATTAACAATAGCTGCATATATTGGAATTCAAGTTGCTGTTGCAGTAATTAAAAAAGTAAAAGTAAATAAAAAACTGCTAGGTGTAATATTAGTCATTTCATGTTTAATTGGTATTGCAATTGGAATATTTGGTTCAACAACACTAGAGAGACGAGAATATATAGATGGTGAAGAAACAGTAAACTATTTAACAGGTGATTTAACAAATATTAAGGAACATATAGATAATAATACATTAGATTCTGGATTCATGAATGAAGAGCAGAAACAAACAATAGTAGACTTATATAATAGTGCAAAAGAAATGAATATAGAAAATACAGATCAGAGAATGCAACAACTGATATACAATATTCATTTGGTTGGTAATCAGTCAAATGTTGGAATGATATTATTTGGAAACGGTATAAATGCAAATTACAGAGAATTGGTATTAGAGATGGAAATACCAGCATTAATACTAAATTTTGGAATAATTGGATTTATAATATACATGGGACCTTTTGTAATTATAACTATTTATGGTATAATTAAAGGGATTAAAAATATTAAAAAAATAGATGAAGAATATTTGATGATATTAACAGGTATTATCTTAGCATATGCTTTATCAATATTAACAGGTTATGTATTTTTTAATATTTCAGCTGTTTCAATAATAATAGTGTTAAATACATTATTTATATATAAAGTAAGATGTTTTAATAATGAAGAATAATATTCTTTATTATATAAAAGATATAGATATTTTTATAACAGTGGAAAAGTAAATAAAAAATAAAAAGTAAAGGAATATTTATGAAAAAAATATTATTTGGAATAACAAGCTTAACATTAGGTGGAGCAGAGAGAGTATTAGTAGATATTGCTAATGAGATAAAAGATGAATATCAAGTTGAAATATTTACAATATATTCTGATGGGGTATTAGAAAAACAAATTGATCCTAAAATAAAAATAAAATCATTATATAATTTTTCATATAATAGTATGTCAAAAATACAAAAAATTCTTGTACCCATAAGAATTTTGATGTTTAAGAAAAAAATATATAATAAATATGTGTTTGATAATTATGATACAGAAGTAGCTTTTTTAGAAGGTGCAATAAGTAGAATCTTCTCAATAAGAAATAAGAGAAAAGAGAGAAGAAGCGGAAAAGTAACTAGAAAAATAGTATGGATACATAATGATATAGCTAAAGTATTTGGCGAAAATTTAAAAGCTAAGCTTAAAATGTATGTTGATAAAAAAACATATAGTAAATATGACAGATTAATATTTGTTAGTAATGATAACTTAAATAGTTTTAATAAAATATATAAGGACATTAGAAATGATTTATTAGAACCTATAAAAAAAGAAGTAGTATATAACTATATAGATAGAAATAAAATTATTGAAAAGTCTAAAGAAAATATTGATATGGAATTTAGTGAAAACCAAATTAATTTTTTAACAGTAGCAAGACTTGTTAAGCAAAAAGGAATTGATAGAATAATAAAGGTTTCATCAAAACTTAAGAAAAATGGATTAACACATAAATTTTATGTTATAGGAGAAGGTCCAGAAAGAAAAGAACTGGAAAAACTAATAAAAGAAAATGGATTAGAAGAAACATTTATATTATTAGGTGCAAAAACAAATCCATATCCATATGTTAAGAAAGCAGACTATTTTTGCCTATTATCACATTTTGAAGGATATCCTATTGTTTTAGAAGAAGCAAAAATATTAAATATTAATATTTTAATAACAAACACAGCAGCAAGAGAATCATTGCAAAAATATGATAAAGGACAAATTATAGAAAATAACGAAGATGATATATATGAAAAAATGAAAGATATTTTAGAAAATAAAATAACTACTAAAAAAGAGTTAAATGATACTGAATACAATAATAAATATATGATAGAAAAAATAAAAGAGATACTGGAGGGGTAATATGAAATTTTCTGTAATAACTCCTACATACAATAGAGAAAAATTATTAGAAAAATTATACGATAGTTTATGTTCAAATGTAAGAGAAGAAAATGATATACAAATTGAATGGATCATAAGTGATGATGGTTCAACAGATAGTACAGATATATTTATAGAACACTGTAAAAAAGATGGATGTATAGATATTAAATATTTTAAGCAAAAAAATAAAGGTAAAATGGCTGCAATAAATAATGTTTTAGAATATGCCTCAGGAGAGTATATCATTGAATGCGATTCAGATGACTACTTTACTGAAAATGCTTTCACAGAAATTAAAGATATAATTGATACAAATAAAGAAAAAATAAACAGTGACGAAATATATGGGATATGTTTTTTGAAATATGACCAAAACATGAAAAACATGGGAGAAAAATTTAGAAATGCAGAAACAACAATGTTTGACTTATATTTTAAAGAAGGTGAAACAGGTGAAAAAAGTATAGTTTTTAAAACTGACATTAGAAAAAAATATGAATATGTATTAGAAAAAGAAGAACGATTTTCAACAGAAGCTAGAATGTTTCATCAAATGGATAAAAAATATAAATTACTATGTATTAATAAACACATAATGATTTGTGAATATCAAAAAGAAGGATATACAAATAATATACAAAAACAATTTTTAGAAAATCCATATGGATATTATGAATATTTTAAAGAAATATTTGAAATGAATATGAGAAAAGTAAAATTCAAAAAAAGAATATATGTTATAAAACACTATATATTATTTTCACATATTATTAAAAGTAAAAAAAATATTAAAAATGTAAAAGGAATTTTAAATAAAGTTATATACCTAGTATTATTTATACCAGGTAAAATTGCGAGTGAAAAATATTTAAAAGGATAAAAATAATAAAAGAAAATTAATTGACAAAAATAAAAATTATAAGTAAAATCATATTAGTTTTTTTAGTTTTAAATAATAAAAATGTTAAAAATAAAATCTCATTGATTTGGGAATAATATATATATTATTTTAAAGCAGTAATTTAGAAAAATACAAAAGAAGGGGAATGAAATGAAAGAAACAAGAAAAACAAAGTTAAAACAATCTAATGGTATTACATTAATAAGTCTTGTAATAACAATAATTGTACTTCTAATATTAGCAGGAGTATCAATAGCAATGTTAACAGGAGAAAATGGAATATTAACACAAGCAACAAATGCAGTAGAAGAAACAGCAGAAAGCACTGCAAAAGAAAAACTAATAGTGGCGTTAAATGAATATCAAATTCAAAAATACACACCAAATGCTAAAGATATAGTGGAATTTTTAGAAGACCACACAGATGGTTTTGATGTAGAAGGAACTACATCACCATATGATGTATATATAGATGGATATATGGCAGAAGTAGAATATGATGGAGGTTTTGATGAAGATATATTCGGCACAACTGGACCAAGACCAACAATATCAAATATATCAATAACAACAGATGGAACAACAGTACCAGCAGACAATTCATTAGAATTAGGAACACCAGTACAAGTAACATTTGATAGTACAATAGAAGGTGGAACAATAAAATCAGTAACACCAAGTGTACCATATACAACAAATGGAACAGATATGGAAATAACATTTACAATAGTAGGAACAGTAAATGGAGTAGATTATACAAAAAAACAAACAGTAACATTAACAGATAAATATGAAAAACAAGTAGTAGCATTTTCAGAAACAGAAAATGTAGTAATACAAGATGATTTAGGAAATGACATAAAAGTACCAGCTGGATTTGGATTAGCAAAAGATTCAGGAAAAGATATAACAGAAGGAATAGTTATAGAAGAAGCTGGAGTACCAGGTGGAGGAAATCAATTTGTATGGGTACCAGTTAATGATGTAATTATTGATAGTGCAGGAACAACAAAAAATATACAATTATCAAGATATGAATTTAGCTCAACAGGAGTAGCAGAAATAAAAGGATTAGCAGAAGATGTGAATAGCGAAGGAAGTAGTAATTCTTATATATACACAGAAGATCAAAGTTATGCAGAAAAAAATGCAGTTGCAGCAAACTTAAGTGAGTTTATATCAAAGACAAATTTAGCAAAAGGATATTATATAGCAAGATATGAAGCAAGTAGTAGTGATGGGACTCCAGACGGAACTGTAGAAAGTAAAGAGAATAAAACAGCATGGGTATATATAACACAACCTAATGCATCAATAGAATCAAAAGAAATGTATAATAGTAGTTTATATACAACAGACCTTATAAATTCATTAGCATGGGATACAGCGCTTGTATATATACAAACAATAAGTATAGACACAGATTATTCAACACAAGAAACAAAAAGTACTAGCAGACAACTTACTGGTAATTCAAATGATGAAATATTAAAAATAAATGATATGGCATCAAATGTAAGAGAATGGAGTACAGAAACATCTAGCAATTCAGAATATCCATGCGTGTATAGAGGTGGATATTTTGATAATATTTATTACCCAGCTAATCGTAGAAATGATATGAGTACTGATGCTAGTTATAGTAGTTTTGGTTTTAGAACAATTTTATATCTATAAAACTGAAGCTTTTAGTTGTAATAATACTTTAAAGTGTTTTTAATAAAGGGAATGATATATATTTTTTAAAACAATAATTTAGAAAAAATAATATAGTTTTAACCAGGAATAAATGATAGAGAGATAATAGAAAAAAATTGAAAGTGAACTTAAATTATTAGACAAAAATTTAATAATTAGGTTCATTTTTTTGTTCTGTTTTATATTGGATTTTATATTATATTTTCCATGGTTTTCTTTTTATAAAATATTAAGATTGTAAAATATAGTATTAATTTTAATTTATATTAATAAAAAGTTATAAAAGATTGAAAAAGGTCGAAAAATGTTGTATACTCTACCTAGAAAAAGGAGTGTATTCAAATGAAGAAAAATATATACAATATAAATATAGATAAAGAAAAAAATAAAATAATAAATAAAAAGGCACAAAAAGCAGTGATATTACTAATTTTAATAATAGCAATATCATTACTATTTGTGCTATTTACAACAGAAACAAAATCAGCATATTTCTCAACAGACATAAATGGTATAAATGAAGAGGAATATCCAGGGTATAAAGAATTATTACAAGAACTATCAAAAACATATCCCAATATAACCTTATTTTATACAGGATTAGATTGGGATGAAGTTATAAAAAATGAGAGAGTTCATTCAAGAAATTTAGTACCTAAAAGTTCATCAGAAGAATGGAGATGCCCAGTATGTGGAGATAAACTATATGATTCTGGTTGGTATTGTGCATCAGATGAAGCAGTAGAATATTTAATGGATCCAAGGGTATATTTGAATACTGAAGATGTATATCAATTCCAAAAATTAGATTCACATTCTGGAACATTAAATAAAGAAGCAATAGCAATAGCGGTAGATGGTACATTTTTAGACACACAAGAAGCAATAGATGCAATATATTTAGGTGCTGAGCAAAATAGTATTAATGCATTTCATTTAATTACAAGAATGATACAAGAACAAGGGTCATCAGGAAATACAACACTTGTTTCAGGGAAAAAATATACAGGAACAGATGGTGTCATATATGAAGGATTATATAATGTATTTAATATAAGTGCATATGGAAATTCGACTAGTGAAATTATAACTAATGGATTTAAAAAAGCTCAAAGTGAGGGGTGGACATCTTTAGGATTATCAATAAGTGGTGGATCAGCTTTTATGAAAAACGATTATTTAACAAAAGGTCAGAACACATTGTATTTACAAAAATTCGATGTTGATGATACATCAAATGGACTATATTGGCATCAATATATGCAAAACTTATTTGGTGCAAAAAGTGAAGCAGATATATTAAAAGACCTATACGAAGAAGCTGGAATAATGCTAAATTCAGATTTTGAATTCGTTATTCCTATATATGAAAATATGCCTGAGCAAATATCACAAGAACCAACAGCAGAGTATTCTGGAGAAATAAATACAGATTTAAAAAGTATAGCAATAAATGGGAATGAAATTTCAGGAGAAATTTTAATAGCAGAATGGATAAATAGTGTAGCATATTCTCCTAAAAGTCATCCACAAATGACAATTAAGTCAACAGATGGTAGTGTAGAAAAAAAAATAACATTAACTCATGTGGCAGGTCTAACATATACATATAATTTAGATATTGAAAATTTAGATATTACAAAAGATTACTATATAGAAGTTAGATTAACAAATACTAATAATATATCAACAAAACAAACTCAACAAGTAAGGATTCCAGAACAAGAATTAGGTACATATGAAAATGTAAAAATAAGAGTAATGGATAATATAATTTTATTTGGAAAAGAAGAATATGTTGGAGAAATAAATACAGATGTTAAAACTTTAGAATTAATAAAAGACAACAGTACAGGAGAATACTATATTTCAGGAGAAATATTAATAGCTGAATGGATAGATGGAATAGCATATCAACCTGAAGATATGCCAGAATTAACAGTAAAAACAAGTTCAAATGAAATCTTGAAATTAGTAGAGCTAGAACATGTATCAGGTTTATCATATAAATATAAATTCATTGCAGAAGGATTCGAAACTTTTGAAGAATACTATATTGAAGCTAAATTGACTACAGTAGAAAATATTGCAACAGAAGCTAAGAAGACGCAGGAATTAAGATTAATAGACAATGAGTTAGAAAGAGAAAATGATGATAGAAATATTGTTATTAGAGATTCTAAAATAACAATTCAATATTATGGAGAAATAAATACAGATTTAACAAATATAGAAATATCAGGTAATAATATAGAAGGAAATATAATAATAGCAGAATGGGTAGATAGTGTAGCATATCAACCAAAAGATATACCAGAAATGATATTAAAATCAACAGATGGTAGTGTTAGTCAAAAAATAACATTAAAAAGTACAGGTGCATTAGGATATAGCTTTAGTGGTGATATATCTGATATAGATACAACTAAAGAATATTATTTAGAACTTAGACTAGTAACAGAAGATAATATTTCAAGTGAAGTTAAAAAAATACAAAACGCTAAAATAAGACAAAGTGGAACAATAGGAAAGTTAAATGGAAATATTGTTTTAGTAAATAGTAATAAAATAACATTTGTGTTAGATGGATATTTTGGAGAAATAAACACAGACTTAACAAATATACAAGTGTCTGGAAATAATATTTCTGGAAATATAATAATAGCAGAATGGATAGATAGTGTAGCATATCAACCAAAAGATACACCGGAAATGATATTGAAATCAACAGATGGTAGTGTAAGTAAAGAAATAATATTAAAAAGCGTAGGTGGATTAGGATATAGCTTTACTGGAAATATATCAGATATAGATACATCTAAAGAATACTATTTAGAGCTTAGATTAGTAACAGCAGATAACATTTCAGCAGAAAACAAGAAAACACAAGTTGCTAAAATAAGACAAAGTGGAACAATAGGAACATTAAATGGTAAAAATGTTTTAGTAAATAGTAATAAAATAACATTTGCAGTTAGTGGATATTATGGAGAGATAAATACAGATTTAACAAATATACAAGTATCTGGAAATAATATTTCTGGAAATATAATAATAGCAGAATGGATAAATAGTGTAGCATATCAACCAAAAGATACACCAGAAATGATATTAAAATCAATAGATGGAACATATTCTAAAACGATAACATTAAAAAGTACAGGTGGATTAGGATATAGCTTTAGTGGAAATATATCAGATATAGATACATCTAAAGAATACTATTTAGAGCTTAGATTAGTAACAGCAGATAACATTTCAGCAGAAAACAAGAAAACACAAGTTGCTAAAATAAGACAAAGTGGAACAATAGGAACATTAAATGGTAAAAATGTTTTAGTAAATAGTAATAAAATAACATTTGCAGTTAGTGGATATTATGGAGAGATAAATACAGATTTAACAAATATACAAGTATCTGGAAATAATATTTCTGGAAATATAATAATAGCAGAATGGATAAATAGTGTAGCATATCAACCAAAAGATATACCAATGATGACATTGAAGTCAACAGATGGAACATATTCTAAAACAATAACATTAAAAAGTACAGGAGGATTAGGATATAGCTTTAGTGGAAATATATCAGATATAAATGCATCTAAAGAATACTATTTAGAACTTAGATTAGTAACTGAAGAAAATATTTCGATAGAAGCTAAAAAAGTACAAGAAGCTAAAATAAGACAAACTGGAACAATAGGAACATTAAATGGTAAAAATGTTTTAGTAAATAGCAATAAAATAACAGTACAATAATAGTGATAAAATTATTAAAAAAGGTGAGAAACATGGTTTCTTATCTTTTTTTAATAATAAAACTTAAAATCAATAAACCTTAATTGACACTTGAAGAAATTATGATATAATGTAAAAAAAAGAGGAGAGAAATTAAAATTATGAATCTTGAAAAAACAGTAGAAATTGAAAGACTTAAAATTAGAAATTATATATTAGAAAAAGAAAATAAAATATTATTGGAAACAATATTAGAATTATCATATCAAAAAGAAGCATTAACAAAAAATGCGAATGCTTCTTTTTTTGGAAGAGTAAAAAATAAGATTAAAAATATAATTAAAAGAATAATTGGGAGATAGATATGGACAAAAAACAATTAGATGATTGTGTCAGACGAATGAGTAGACCGGAAAATATCAATAAACTAGAATTGTTATTTGAGTTGGAAAATCAATTACTTGAGTATAAAAATGACAAATATGAAAAGAAAAGTGAGAAAAAAAGAATAGCTATTATATATGATGTTGATGGATGGGCATTTTGTAATATAGCAACACAAATAAAAAATAATTTATCAGAATATTTTGAAATTGATATTTTACCAGTATCAGTATTTGACGACAATATAGTTAGATTACTATTACTAGTAAAACAATATGATTTGGTGCATTGCCTATGGAGAGGATTGATTTCTTGCATTGATTTAGAATTTGCTAGAGGATATATTAAAAACTTAGGTTTGGATTATGATGAATTTGTTCAAGAATATTTGGTTGAATCGAATATAACAACATCAGTATATGATCATAAATTTTTAACAGAAGATACATTTAATTTAACAGAAATATTCGCAAAATATTGTAAAAATTACACAGTATCGTCAACTATATTAAAAGATATATATGATGAACTTGAAATAGATAAAAAACCGTCAATGGTCATAAGTGATGGTGTTAATTTAGAAAGATTTATACCTGAAAACTTAGAAAGATTTGAATTCGAAAATATTAAAGACCGTACAATAAATATAGGATGGGTTGGAAATAGTGAATTCGTAGATTCTCATGGTGATGATGATTTGAAAGGTGTAAGAAGTATTATAAATCCAGCAATAGAAGAATTAATTGCAGAAGGATATAATATTTGTAAAAAGTTTGCTGACAGAAAAGAAGGCTATATACCACATGAAAAAATGCCAGAGTATTATAATTCAATAGATATATATATATGTGCCTCTAAAAACGAAGGGACACCAAATCCAGTATTAGAATCGATGGCATCAGGAGTTCCAATAATATCAACAAATGTAGGTATTGTAAGAGATGCGTTGGGAGAAAAACAGAAAAAATATATTTTAAAAGAACGAAATAAAGATGATTTAAAAGAAGCTATTAAAGAAATGTTGAAAGATAAAACTAAATTTAAACAATTATCAGAAGAAAATATAGCGAAAATACAAGATTGGACATGGATAAAAAAATGTGAACAATTTAAAGAATTTTTTGAACAAAATTTAGTAACGAAAAGTGAGGAAAAGTAATGCGAAAATCGATTAAATCAATAATTATAATAGTTTTATCATTATATGCAACATTAATGATGAATATGAACATGGACATGCATACAGCAATAGAATATTCATTTATAGGTAATACAATAACACATGTTATAATATTTGCTGCAATGTATTTTGGGTTAAAAAGAGCATTAGAAATAAAAGATAAGAGGTTATCGGTAATTTGTACAATTTTAGCAGTAGCATTTACTGGTTTTCAAATTATAGGAATAACAATAGATACATTTTTAGGGTTAGAAAATTTATATACAAACGAAATATATATGCATAAATCAATATTGAAGGCCGGAGGATATTTTATTATATTTTATGCAGTATTAGTTAATTTGTTAGAAAAACTTTCAAAATTCAAGCCTAATGATTTGAAGTTAAAGTTTTTTGGAAACAATAAAAAAACATTTTTCTTAATGTGGGGAGTAATATTTGTTGCATGGATACCATATTTATTAAATTATTTCCCAGGAATGATAACACCTGATTCTATGTCACAAATAATGCAAAGTTTAGGTAATTATAATTTAACAAACCATCACCCAGTATTTCATACATTAATAATATCTATATTTATGAATATAGGAAAAATAATAGGAAATTATAACATAGGTATAGGATTATACAGTATTGCTCAAATGACAATTATGTCTGCGATATTTGCTTTTACTATATACTATATGGGGAAAAGAAATGTAGATATAAGAATAAGAATATTATCAGCATTATATTTTGCAATATATCCAATTCACGCAATATATAGTATGACAATGTGGAAAGATATATTATTTGGTGGAGCAATGATTTTATTTACTATTTCAATGATAGAAATAGTAAAATACAGAACAGAATTTTTCAAATCAAAAAAGAAAAATATATTTTTAGCAATATCAATATTGTTAGTATTATTGTTAAGAAATAATGGACTTTATGTAGTTATGATATCTACACCAATAATATTTTTTATAGCAAGAAAAGAATATAAAAAATTATTAATAATATTTGGATCAGTTTTCCTTATATTCGGAATAATAAAAGGACCAATATATAGTATTTTAGAAATACAAGAAGGATCAACAAGAGAAGCTTTATCAGTTCCGTTACAACAAATGGCAAGAATAACACAAGAACATGGAGATTCTTTAACACAAGAACAAAAAGATGGTATATATAAATATTTACCAGTTGAAAACTTAGGTGAACTATATTACCCTAAAATATCAGATCAAGTAAAAAGTAATTTTGATGATGAAGCTTGGGAAAATGATAAAATTACATTTATAAAAACGTGGTTAAGTATTTGTATTGATCATCCAATAACAGCAGTTGAAGCTTTTATTGCAAATAGTTATGGATATTGGTATCCAGAGGCAGTGCATTGGGTTGTTGCAAGAGAAGTTTATGAAGGTGGAAATGAAGAGGAATACGCTTTAAATATCTATACAGATTCAATTGTAGATATAGAAATATTAGAAAAATTCAATATGCTTATTGATAAAAGAAATATACCAGTAAATTCTATGATTTATAGTATAGGATTTTGTTTTTGGGTAGTATCTACAATGTTAGCATACATCATATATAAGAAAGAATATAAATCGATATTAATATTTATACCTGTAGGAATATTATGGTTAACATGTTTAGCGTCTCCAGTATATGGTGAATTTAGATATATATACTCAATGTTTACATGTGCGCCATTACTTGTAGGATTAAATTTCATGAAAAAACAAGAAATAAAAAATGATAAAGAAATTATTGAAATAGAGAGTAAAAAATAATATATAATATACAAACTAACTAATTAAAAGGGGGAATAGAATTATAATTAAGTAATTCTAGAAATAAAATTATGAAATATGGATTATTAGTATATTTAGAAACAGAAAATATTGGTGATGATGTACAAAGTTATGCAGCAGAAAGATTCTTACCAAAAGTTGATTACATTGTAGATAGAGATGATGTTACATCATTTTGTCCTAAGGAGAAAGAACATGTTGCTACAATAATGAATGCATGGTGGTTAAATAAAAAGTTTAATTGGCCACCATCACCATATATTTTTCCAAAATTAATATCAATGCATTTTACAAGTTATGACACTATATACAATATGGCACCAAAACATATAACAACAGGAAAAGGTAAAGAATATTTAATTAAACATCAACCAATAGGATGTAGAGATACATCAACACTAAAAACTTTAACTGAAAATGGAATAGATGCATATTTTACTGGATGTATGACATTAACTCTTAAAAAGTTTGAAAACGTTGAAAAAGAAGATTATATCTTATTAGTGGATGTTGCAGATAAAGTCGCAGACGAAATTGAGAAAACAACAAATAAAAAAGTAATCAAAATAACAAATAATATAAGTAAAGAAGAAAATATGAAATTATCATGGGAACAAAGAAAAGAAAATGTTATTAAATATTTAATGCAAATTCAAAAAGCATCATTAGTAATAACACAAAGATTACACTGTGCGTTACCATCACTTGCATTAGAAACACCAGTAGTCTTAGTGAATTATAGTTCTCATAATGATAGAACAGGGGATTTCTTAAAATTATTAAATGTTGTAACAGAAGATGAAATTCTATCTGGAAAATGTAAATATGATTTCAATGGAAAAATAGAAAATCGTAAAGACTATATGGCAATAAGAGAAAAATTGGAAAAAGAATGTTATGAATTTATTGAAAAAACACAAGAACAAATAAGTGTAGAAAAATTACCAGATGTTGATATGTATAAAGAATTTTCAGAAATAAACAATTATCAAAAAAAATTATTGTTAGATAGTTTTCATGATGTTTATGAAAAATATAGAAAAGAAGAACAAAATGCAATACAAGCATGGGAAATCAGTAATAGAGGTTGGAAATTGGTTGATGAGTTAACAAAAACACAATAAAATAACCTATAGGAGCATTTGACAATAACCTTATTTATGATATAATTACAAAATCATATATAATGAAAGGATACTAAAAAAGTGAGTAAAAAGACGGAACAAGTAACTATTAAAATAGAAAATGTAGATAAAAGTTTTACAGTATATTATGATAGAGCAAATACACTAAAAGAAAGACTTTTATTTTGGCAAAGAAATAAAAAAAGAGAAAAAAGACAAATATTAAAAGATATAAATTTAGAAATAAAAAAAGGTGAAACTGTTGCACTAATAGGTGTTAATGGTAGTGGTAAATCAACCTTGTTAAAACTAATGACACAAATAATATTTCCTAATGAAGGGAAGATTGAAACAAAAGGAAAATTAACTTCATTATTAGAGTTAGGTGCTGGTTTTCATCCAGATTTCTCTGGAAGAGAAAATATATATTTTAATGCATCTATATTCGGATTAACAAGAAAAGAAATTGATGCAAGATTAGAACAAATAATTGAATTCTCAGAATTAGGAGTATTGATAGATAATCCCGTAAGAACATATTCATCAGGTCAATATATGAGATTAGCATTTTCAGTAGCTATAAATGTTGATGCAGAAATACTATTAATAGATGAAATTTTATCAGTAGGTGATCAACATTTTCAAGAAAAATGTTTCAATAAAATGAGGGAATTAAGAGCAGAAGGTAAAACAATGGTATTTGTTACACATAGTATGCACGCAGTTAAGGAATTGTGCAGTAGAGCAGTTTGGTTACATCAAGGTCTAATTAAAATGGACGGAGAAACAAGCAAAGTAGTAGAAGAATACTTGAAAGAAACAACATAAATAGAATCAAGGAGAAACATATAAATGAATATATTTCAAAAAATTTATAATTATAGAGAATTATTAAAAACAAATGTAAAAAAAGAAATAAGAGGAAGATACAAAAATTCTATATTAGGTGTATTATGGTCTTTTTTAAGTCCGTTGTTACAATTATTAGTTTATGCAGTAATTTTTGGAGCATTATTAGGTGGAGGGGATCCAACATACCATATATATATTGTTGTAGCTTTGATACCATGGACTTTTTTTACTACATCAATCAACCAAACAGCATTTACAATAATAGGAAATGCTAATATAATTAAAAAAGTATATTTTCCTAGAGAGATTTTACCAATATCAGTAGTAACAAGTTGTATGGTTAATTTCTTAATATCAACAATAATAATAATAGCATTTGTAATATTCTCGGGAATAGGTATAACATGGCATATATTATTATATCCATTAATAGTTTTAATACAATATATTTTACTATTAGGAATTGGATTTATAATATCATCAATAACTGTATATTTCAGAGATTTAGAACACATTATAGGAATTATATTAATGGCAGCGTTTTATGGAACACCAGTTATATATAAATTAGATATATTACTAGAACAATTACCAACACAATTAGATGTAATAATATTAATGAATCCAATGATATATATAATAAACGCATATAGAGATATTTTCTATTATCACCAAGTGCCAGACTTAGGAGCATTAGGAATAGTAGCAATAGTGTCAATAATCCTAGTATTTATAGGATACTTTGTATTTAAAAAATTACAAAAAGGTTTTGCAGAGCAACTATAATAAAAATTAAAGATTTAAAATTAAATATTGTATAAATAGTAGTTTGAGGAGAAAAATTGAATATGGAAAAAATGAAAATATTTGCTTGTCCAACAGCAGAAGAATTTACACAGGAAATATGTGATAGTTTAAATGTAGAAATGGGTAAAATTAAATTTATGAAATTTAAAAATGATAATACATTTGTACAGATTTTAGAAAGTGTTAGAGAAAAAGAAATATTTATAGTACAAACAGTTCAACCACCAGTTAATGAACGAATGATGGAATTATTAATTGCAATAGATGCAGCTAAAAGAGCATCAGCAAGAGAAATAACAATAGTGCTTCCATATTATCCATATTCAAGATCAGATAAAAAAGATCAACCTCGTGTACCAGTAACTTCTAAATTAATGGCACAACTATTAGAAGCAGCAGGAGCAACAAGAATAATAACATGTGACTTACATAATCCAGCAATACAAGCATATTTCAATATTAATTGTAATAGATTAACAGCAGAATATATTTTAGAAGACTATTTTGAAGATAAAAAATTAGAAAATATGGTAATAGTAGCAACAGATGCTGGAAGTTCAAAAAAAGCATATAAATATTCAGAATTTTTCAATTGTCCAATTGCATTAGTTGATAAAAGAAGAGAAGGTAATGATGATAGAGCAATAGCATCTACAATTATTGGAGATGTAAAAGACAAAAATGCAATAATATTTGATGATGAAATAGATACAGCTGGATCAATGGTTGAAACAGTTAAGGTTCTTAAAAAGTATGGTGCAAAAAACATATACGCAGGATGTACACATGGTGTATTATCTGGACCAGCAATAGAAAGAATCAAAGATTCTGGAATAAAAGAGTTAGTAGTTACAAACACGATTCCATTACCACAAGAAAAAAGAATAGAAAATATTACAGTATTATCAATTGCACATCTATTTGCACAAGCTATTTATAGAATATCAAATAAAGAATCAATTGGAGAATTATTTAAAAATAAAAGATTTAAAAATGATTAATAAATAATTAATCAAAAAAGAAAGAGTAAAATAAATGATAAAAAAAGCATTAGAATTATACAAAAAATATAAAGAGGTAATAAATTACTTAGTATTTGGTGGATTATCAACAGTAGTTAATTTTGCATCATATTATATAGCAGCATATCTATTTGGTATAGATGAAGTTATAAGTAGTGGAATATCATGGTTTTGTGCAGTATTATTTGCATATATAACAAATAAAATATTCGTATTTTCAAGTAAAACTGAAAATAAAAGAGGAATAATTAAAGAAATAGTATCATTCTTTGGATTTAGAATAATTTCAGGAGCTTTATGTGATGTTGGTACATTTGCATTAATGATAAATGTATTAGGTATAAATGATATAATAGCAAAAGTTGTTACACAAATAATGGTTATATTATTAAACTATATTTTTAGTAAATTTATAATTTTCAGAAAAAAGACTGTAAAAGAGAATTAAAAATATGCACAAATAGTGTAGATATTGGTGTATAACAAATGTACGGGAAAATAGCTCCTGACATTTGTTATACATCCATTTTTTTTGTATAATTGAAGGAGTGAAAAAATAAAGTGAATATAGAATATATATTATAAAAAAGTCATAAAAAGTTGGACACTTAATATTGCAATTTATAAACTAAAAAATTGTATATAAAATTAATTGACAAAAATAAAAATTATATATAAAATAATATTAGTTTTTAAAGTTTAAAATAATACAAAATGTTAAAAATAAAATCTCATTTAATTGGGAATAATATATATATTATTTTAAAACAGTAATTTAGAAAAATACAAAAGAAGGGGAATGAAATGAAAGAAACAAGAAAAACAAAGTTAAAACAATCTAATGGTATTACATTAATAAGTCTTGTAATAACAATAATTGTACTTCTAATATTAGCAGGAGTATCAATAGCAATGTTAACAGGAGAAAATGGAATATTAACACAAGCAACAAATGCAGGAGAAGAAACAGAAGAAAGTACAGCAAAAGAAAAGTTATTAATGGCATTAAATGAATATCAAATTCAAAAATACACACCAAATTCTAAAGATATAGTAGAATTTTTAGAAGACCATGTAGATGGATTTGATGTAGAAGGAACTACATCACCATATGATGTCTTTATAGATGGATATATGGGAGAAGTAGAAGAAAACGGAGATTTTGATGAAGACACATTTGGGATAGCTGGACCAAGACCAACTATATCAAACATATCAATAACAACAGATGGAACAACAGTACCAACAGACAATTCATTAGAATTAGGAACACCAGTACAAGTAACATTTGATAGTACAATAGAAGGTGGAACAATAAAATCAGTAACACCAAGTGTACCATATACAACAAATGGAACAGATATGGAAATAACATTTACAATAGTAGGAACAGTAAATGGAGTAGATTATACAAAAAAACAAACAGTAACATTAACAGATAAATATGAAAAACAAGTAGTAGCATTTTCAGAAACAGAAAATGTAGTAATACAAGATGATTTAGGAAATGACATAAAAGTACCAGCTGGATTTGGATTAGCAAAAGATTCAGGAAAAGATATAACAGAAGGAATAGTTATAGAAGAAGCTGGAGTACCAGGTGGAGGAAATCAATTTGTATGGGTACCAGTTAATGATGTAATTATTGATAGTGCAGGAACAACAAAAAATATACAATTATCAAGATATGAATTCAGCTCAACAGGAGCAGCAACAATAAAAGGAAATGAAGATATTATAGGATCATACTATAAAGAAACTACAGAAGGAAGAGGAAATGCAGTTGCAACAGACTTAAATGACTTTATAACAAAAACAAATCAAGCAGGAGGATATTATATAGCAAGATATGAAGCAAGTAGTAGTGATGGAACTCAAAGCGGAACAGCAGAAAGTAAAGAAAATAAGACAGGATGGGCAGAAATAACACAACCTAATGCAGCAACAGCCGCAAAAACAATGTATACTAGTAGTTTATATACAACAGACCTTGTTAATTCATTAGCATGGGATACAGCACTTGTATATATACAAACAATAAGTACAGATACAAATTATTCAATACAAACAGCAATGGATGACGGATTACAACTTACAGGGAATTCAGGTGATGAAATATTGAAAATAAATGATATGGCATCAAATCTAAGAGAATGGAGTACAGAAACTTCCGCTTATTCAGAACATCCGTGTATTCATAGAGGAGGTACTTATTACAATGATTTTTTTCCTTCTAGCTTCAGATTCTATGACCGTACTAGCCTCAGCCATACCACCTTCTCTTTTCGCCCAATATTATACCTCTAAAACTGAATGCTAAAACCGTGATTTAGAAATAACTAAAGAATAGTTTTGGATAAATAAAAATGAATATTAAAGTGAGTATTTTGAGAATGCTATGATGTATAACAATTGTTTAGGAATTTATTTTCCTGTACATTTGGTATACATCTTTTTATTTTGTATAATTGAAGGAGTGAAAAAATAAAGTGAATATAGAATATATTTTTATTGTGGTAGTTTTTTAGTTATTAATTGGGGTATTAACATAAATTAATCTTTTTGTTGTAAATATTGCCAAAATGTAGTATAATATATAAATGTAAAAAGGAGGAGATTGAAAATGGCAAAAAAGAGAATATTGACAGGAGATAGACCAACAGGAAAAATGCATATTGGACATTATTTTGGTTCTTTGAAAAAAAGAGTTGAATTACAAAATAGTGGAGAATACGATCCATTTATTTTAATAGCAGATGTGCAAGCATTAACAGATAATTTTAATAACCCAGAAAAAGTTAGAAAATCAGTAAGAGAAGTAATGTTAGATTATTTGTCAGTAGGAATAGATCCAAGTAAAACAACAATATATATTCAATCAATGATTCCTGAAACAGCAGAATTAACAATATTCTATTCAAATTTAGTAACAATAGCAAGATTACAGAGAAACCCAACAGTTAAAACAGAAATAGCACAAAAACAAGAATTATTTGGAGAAAGTGTAACTTATGGTTTTTTAGGTTATCCAGTAAGTCAAGCAGCAGATATAACAACATTTGAAGGAAAAGTAGTACCAGTAGGAGAAGATCAATTACCTCTTATTGAACAATGTAGAGAAATTGTAAGAAAATTTAATAGTATCTATGGAGAAGTTCTAGTAGAACCAGAAGCAGTTTTATCAGAAGGTAAAAGAATCAAAGGTTTAGATGGAAACGAAAAAATGGGGAAATCATTAGGAAATGCAATATACTTATCAGACTCAGAAGAAGAAATATTGAAAAAAGTAATGAGTGCAGTGACTGATCCGGCTAGAATAAAAAAAGATGATAAAGGAAATCCAGATAAATGTATGGTTTCATATTATCATGAGTTATTTACTAACAAAGAAGAGTGTGACATTGTGAAAAAAGAATGTACAGAAGGTTTAAGAGGATGTGTAGCTTGTAAAAAACAATTAGCAAAAAATATATCTGAGACATTAAAACCAATGAGAGAAAAAAGAGCATATTACGAAGAAAGACCAGAAGAAGTAGATAGATTACTTAAAGAAGGAACAGAAAAAGCAAGAAAAGTAGCAAAAGATACAATGGCTAAAGTAAAAAAAGCAATGATGTTAGATTATTTTAATGAAAATAAATAGAGAGAAAAAATAGAAAAATATAAAAATGAAAGGTGAGTATATGTTTACAGATTATACTAAAATAGTAATAAAAGCTGGAGATGGTGGTAATGGAGCTGCGACATTCTGGCGTGAAAAATATGTAGCCGCTGGTGGACCAGACGGTGGAGACGGAGGAAATGGAGGAAATGTATATTTTATAGTTGATAAAGATAGAAATACTTTGATTGACTTTAGATATAACAAAAGATTCCAAGCAAAACCAGGAGAAAATGGAAGTGGTAACCGTTGTAATGGTAAATATGGAGAAGATCTATATGTAAGAGTACCAATAGGAACAGTTGTTAAAGATGTTGAAACAGGTAAAATTGTAGCAGATTTATCAGAAGAAGGACAAAAAGAATTAATATTAAAAGGTGGAAAAGGTGGTAGAGGTAACTCACACTTTGCTACTTCTACAAGACAAGCGCCAAGATTCTCAGAAGATGGAGAAAAAGGTGATGAAAAAGAAGTTATATTAGAATTGAAATTATTAGCAGACGTAGGGTTATTAGGATTTCCGAATGTTGGTAAATCTACATTTTTATCAATAGTAACAGACGCAAAACCTAAAATAGCAAATTATCATTTTACGACATTAGTACCAAATTTAGGTGTTGTTAAAACAAAAAATGGAAGTGGATTTGTTATTGCAGATATACCAGGTATAATTGAGGGAGCTAGTGATGGAGTTGGTTTAGGAACACAATTCTTAAGACATGTTGAAAGAACAAGACTATTATTACACTTCTTAGATGTATCAGGACAAGAAGGAAGAAATCCAGTAGAAGATTTTCATGCAATTAACACAGAATTGAAAAAATATAGTGAAAAATTAAGTACTAGAAAACAAGTAATTGTAGCAAATAAAATTGATACTGTTGATGAAGATAGTGAAGCATTAAAAGAAATAGAAGAATTAGCTAAAAAAGAAGGTGTAGAATTATTTAAAATTTCTGCAGCAACAAGAGAAGGTGTACAAGAGTTAATTGATTATGCATCAAATATATTACCAACATTAGAAAAAGAAGTCTTAGTTGAAATAGATGAAAAAGTTGTTTATACAATGCAAGAAAAGAAAAATGATTGGACAATAGTTGAAGAAGATGGTATCTTTAAAGTAACAGGAAAAGCTATCCAAAGATTAATGGGAAGAGTAAATATTGATGATAATGAATCAATGCATTATTTACAAAAATCATTAAGAAATATGGGAATTGAGCAAAAATTAAAAGCAATGGGTGTTCATGAAGGTGATACTGTAATTTTAGATGATTGGGAATTAGAATGGTATGACTAATAATATATTGGATTTGTTATAAAAGCTAATATATTAGAAAAAAATATAAAACTAAAAATATGAAGAAAAAAACAAATAAAAGTATTGAATAAAAATACACGAAACGAAAAAGAATCAAATTTAAATTGATTCTTTTTTTGTTTTTTGAATATAAATATTAATTAATAAAATATTAATGCATGAAATATAAATCAATGAAATATTAATATTAAATATATTTGTATGTTTTGATCTTATATAGTTAATTAAAATTCAACCTCATTATTAATGCATCAATTCCATTGTAATATCCTTTTCTAGTTGAAATTATTTTAAATCCGATAGAAGTATATAACTTGATAGCATATTCATTTTCTTTACTAACCTCTAATAAAAGAGTAGAAATAGAAGAAGTTTTACAATAGTCTAAAATATGATTTAATAAAAGTCTTGCAATACCATTATTTCTGAAATTTTTAGAAACAACAATATTCATTAAATCAGCAGTGTCAAGTATTTGTTTAATACCTATAAATCCTAAAATTGTATTATCAGTTATGTTTTTTGCTACAAAATATTTTGAATTGTCTGATTGTAACTCAGATAAAAGAACATCATAACTCCAATAATCATCAAAATCAATATTAAGTGAAGTTTTTATATTCTCTAAATCTGTAATTGTCATAGAAGTAATATCTATATTTTTAAAATTATCCATAATTATATATTCCTCATTAAATAGTAGTATTTTATTTATTTTCTTATTTCTTTAATTAATTATTAGTTTCTAGTTTTTCTTTTTCTTCTAATTGAATTTGAGCTTCTGGCTTTTTTAAATATGTTGGTAATATATCTGTTTTAATATGTTTAGTGTAATTATTTAAACCAGCTAATCCTAGTGAAAATGAATTTTGTTTAGATTCATTTTCACTAGAAAGAATTGATGTTGGAAAGTGTTGTAATATATATCCTTTATTTATATCTAAATCATCACCAATAAATATTATTTTAGGATTGTTGTTATTTGAAGAATTATTATTTGATATATCTAAATTTTGTATAGAACTTAGTTGTTCTAAAATATGATCTAATGTATTGTTATTTGGTTCTTGTAATATTGTAATGTCTTTGTTATCTTTTAAATAAATACCATAAAAATATGTATTTTTACTTGATGTTAAAAGACTTACAACTATTCCATTTGAATTTATATTATATGTTAAACTTTCTAATGATGTAACACCTATAGTTGGAATGTTAAAAGCATCAGAAAAAGCTTTAACAGTTGCTGAACTAATCCTAAGTCCAGTAAAAGAACCAGGTCCTATATTGTTTACAATTAAATCAATATCCTTTAATTGGAGATTTGATTTGTTAAAGATATCTTTAATCATAGGCATAAGATTTTCTGAATGAGTTCTTCCTGTTGGGATATCCATGTGAGTTATTAAATTTGTATTATCTAAAATAGATACTCCACAAATATTACTAGAAGTGTCTAAACTTAAAATTTTCATAAAAGCTCCTTTATATAAAATATATTATTAGATATGAGATATATGAAAATGCAATCAACAGATGCCAACAAATATCTAATCTATAAATTTTTTTTGTAATCTTATCTGATTGTAGAAGTAAGTAAATTCTACTAATTATCTCTATTATAACACAAATGAACATAATAAAAAATGGGGAATAGAGATCAGTTGTTTTTAAATTTCCTTGCAATATATTTGAAAAATATCTAGTACCACCGCACAGTGGGCAATCTTCACCTGTTACATATTTATGGGGACATGTTACCATTTCAGGAAATATATTAGTTAAAATACTTGAAAAAACAGGATAAAATAATGCATATATAGCCAATAGTATAAATATAATATTAATTATTTTATATATTCTATTGAATTTTATATTATTGTTTTTAGAAGTATTAATTTCTTTATCAGCAAATTTATTATCATCAATTTTATTCATAATTAATTAAACTCTTTCATTAAATAAATTTAGAAAAAGTGGATATATAATCCACTTTTGTTTACTTTTAATTGTTTACTTTTATTAGTTACTTTTCTATTTTTGATCATTATTTCTGTATTTTAATTATTAATAGTTAAAATAATCATCATAATCGTAATCATAGTCATAATAATCGTAATCATAGTCATAATCATCATATACTGAATCTGAATAATTAGCTAGAATAACCCAAAATGCTGTAGAAAAAATAATTATAATAAGTGAAATTACTGATAATACTAAACCAACAATTCCCATTGCAATTCCTTCTTTTTGTGCGTTTTGTTCTGTAAGTTCTTTATTCTTTTTATTTGTTGTAACTATACCTACAATACCTAATATAGCTCCTATTAAAGCTGGTAAAAAAGCTATTGTGTTACAAAATGGTATAAAAGATACTAATATAGATATTATACCTAATACTAATGCTGCTACTTGCATAAAAATCCTCCTTAAATTTACTTGTATATTGCTATTTTAATATATTTTGTCGAAAAAGTCAATTGAAGACAAATCATAATATTATATATTGAATGTAGATACATTACCATGAAAAGAAATATTTAAAGTTCTTGTATCTAAACAATTTGAGTCTTTTTCAAATTTGATTTCTATATAATCTTCGGGAAGTACATTGGAGATTATTGATCCCCATTCAATTAAGCAATGTCCATGTTCAAAATATTCTTCTCCACCGAGAGCCATAAACTCATTTGCATCATGTAATCTATATACATCAAAGTGAAAAATGGAAATATTATTATTTGAATATTCATTAACGATTGTAAAGGTAGGGCTAGATATTTCATTTTCCATATTGTAGAAAGATAAGAAGCCTTCAACAAATTTGGTTTTACCAGAGCCTAAATCACCTTCTAAAACTATAATAGTGTTATTTGTAAGTTTAGAAGCAATTTTTTTTGCAATTTCTATTGTTTCATATTGGTTTTTAGAGATTATTTGTAATTTATTCATTATATTATCCTTTCTCGATTTAATAAACATAATATTGTATTTAAATATTATAATATAATATTTAGAAAAAAACAATAAAAATAGGATTATGTGATGATTAAAAGTGGAAGAAGTGTAAATAATTAAGATAAATAAGAAAATAATAGAAATAGAGGAATAATAATACAATATATAATAGAATAATTAATTAAAAGTATTGATAAAAAAAAAGAAATGTAATATAATTGTAACAAATTTGTAACAAACAATAGACATATATGAAGGAGAAGATTAATAATGTTTAAATTTGGTTTTGGGCAAGATATTGGGATTGATTTAGGAACTGCAACAGTAATTGCATATGTAAAAGGAAAAGGTATTGTTTTAAGAGAACCTTCTGTAGTCGCAGTAGATAATCATACAGGAAATGTACTTGCTGTAGGACAAGAAGCTAGAAGAATGCTTGGAAGAACACCAGGTAATATTGTAGCAACAAGACCACTTAGAGATGGTGTTATTTCAGACTATACAGTAACTGAAAAAATGCTTAAACATTTTATACATAAAGTAAGTGGAAAGTTTTTATTTGCACCAAGAATAATGATATGTATACCTTCAAGAGTTACAGAAGTAGAGAAAAAAGCTGTAATTGATGCAGCAATGCAAGCAGGAGCTAGAAAAGTATATTTAATAGAGGAGCCAATAGCAGCTGCAATAGGAGCAGGAATTGATATTTCAAAACCATGCGGAAATATGGTTGTAGATATAGGTGGAGGAACAACAGATGTTGCAGTCATATCTTTAGGAGGATCAGTTGTTAGTGCATCACTTAAAATAGCTGGAGATAAATTTGATGAATATATAGTTAAATATATAAAGAAAAAACACAATGTTATGATTGGTGAAAGAACGGCAGAAGATTTGAAAATGAATGTAGGTTGTGTGTATCCTAAAATGCAAGATACACAAATGGAAATAAGGGGAAGAGATTTAATAACAGGACTTCCAAAAACATTAACTATACATTCAACAGAAATGTTAGAAGCTTTACTAGAACCAGCTATGATGATTGTTGACTCAGTACATTCAGTATTAGAAAAAACACCACCAGAATTAGCATCAGATATTAGTGATAGAGGAATATACATGACAGGTGGAGGTTGCTTAATAGATGGTTTAGATAAATTGTTACAAGAAAAAACAGGTATTAATGTAATGATTGCACAAGATACAGTATCATGTGTAGCATTAGGAACAGGAAAAGCTTTAGATAATCTAGATGCTTTAGAAGGAAAAACTAGATAATATTAAAAGAAGATAATGGACAGTAAAATATCGTATTTGAAATTTTCAATACGATTTTTATATTTGAATGAAAGTAAAAGTGAAAAAATAAAAGAGTGAAAAATAAAATGAAAATTAAATTAATAAAAAAAGAAGTAAAAGGTGAAATGATGAATAAAAAAGTATCATTTATAACATTAGGTTGTAAAGTGAATCAATATGAAACAAATGCTATGACTCAGCAATTTATAGATGCGAAATATGAAGTGGTAGAAAATGATGAAAAAGCAGATGTATATGTTGTAAATACATGTACTGTAACTAACATGTCAGATAGAAAATCAAGACAAATGCTAAGAAAGGTAAAAGAATTAAATAGAGATTCAGTAGTCGTGGCTTGTGGATGTTATGCACAAGTAGCAAGAAATGAAGTTGAAGCAATAGAAGAAATCGATTTAGTTCTTGGAAATAACGAGAAAAAAGATATTGTAGAGTATATTGAAAAATATAAATTGGATAGACATGTTAAAATAGAAATAGATGATATAATGGAACAAAAAGAATTTTTAGATTTTGGAGAAGTTATATATACTGAAAATACGCGAGCTGTAATAAAAGTACAAGATGGATGTGATAGATATTGTTCATATTGTATAATTCCTTATGCAAGAGGAAGAGTAAGAAGTAGAAGACCAGAAAGTGTAATACAAGAAATAGAAAAAATAGTTAAAACAGGAATTAAAGAAATTGTTATTACAGGAATACATATAGCTTCTTATGGTAAAGATTTTAAAGAAGATTATAAAATTATTGATTTATTAGAAGAATTAAATAAAATAAAGGGAATAGAAAGAATAAGATTGGGATCATTAGAGCCTTTATTAATAACAAGAGAATTTTTAGAAAGATTAATTAAATTAAATAAAGTATGTAATCATTTTCATCTATCATTACAAAGTGGATGTGATAATACATTAAAGAAAATGAATAGAAGGTATACAACAGAAGAATTTAGAAATATAGTAAAACTTTTAAGAGAATACTATTTAGATGTAATGTTAACAACAGATATAATAGTAGGGTTTCCAGGTGAATCTGAAGAGGATTTTAATATAACATATGAATTTCTAAAGAAAATTAAATTTTATCAAATGCATGTATTTAAGTATTCACCAAGAAAAGGAACAAAAGCAGCAGAAATGATTAATCAAATTGATGGTAATGTAAAAGAAGAAAGAAGCAAAAAACTTTTAGAGTTATCAAATAAAAATCAAAAAGAATATAACGAAGAATTAATAGGTAAAGAATTAGAGATTTTATTTGAAGAAGAAAAAAATGGTGAATACATTGGTCATACAAATAATTTTATACCAGTACACGTTAAATCAAAAGAAAATTTAAAAAATCAAATAGTAAATGTTAAAATTAATAAGATTATAAATTTGAAAATAGAAGCTTACAAAATATAAGGTATAAATAAGAAAAAAGACTTGTAATTTTATTGTAATACTATTGTAATACAAACTTAATATGTAATTATTAGGTAAAATATTGATTTTATATAATTTATGTAGTATAAAATATATAAAGAGTTAAATTACAAAGGAGGAAATTAACATGGCAGGATTTGAAAATAATAGAAAAGTTGATGGAGTATTCGGTGGAGTTGAAATCGAAAACGTTGTAGCACAAGAAGCTAGTGTAGCAGGAAATGCATTTCAAGCTGAAGCAGGACTACCAGTAAAAGCTGGATTCTGGGGAAAATTCAAAGCGTTCTGGTTACAAGAAATTGATTGGAACAAAGAAATCAAAGTTGAATTAACACCTTATCAACAAAAAGTAGAAGATGAAATTAACGACTTTTTATATCAAGATATAACTTGGGAAAAAGTGAGCAACTTCTTATTTAAAGAAATTACATTTGGAAAAAAATAAAAATAATTTAAAAATAAATTATATATAATATATTACTTGTAACAAAGTAATATATTTTTTTTATGGGAAATAAATGAATGTGAAAAATATGTGAACTTTAATTCAAGTATAGAATATGTAACATAAATATGTTATACTTTTTTTACTAAATATAAAGCAATGGAGATAATATAATAAAGTGATAAAATAATATATAAGAAAAAATATATAATATGAAAAAGAAAGGGAAACATAATGGCTAAAAGTAAAACAGTATTTGTATGTAATGAATGTGGAAATGAGTCAAGTAAATGGTTGGGAAAATGTCCTGCATGTAATAGTTGGAACAGTTTCTTTGAACAAAAAATAATAGAGAGTAAAAATTCATCTTTAAAAGAAAAAACATTAGAAAAAATAGTGCCTCAAAAATTAAATACTTATGAAGCTAAAGAAACAATAAGGGTTAAAACTAGTTTTGAGGAATTAGATAGAGTACTAGGAGGGGGATTTGTTAAAGGATCATTAATACTTTTAGGTGGAGAACCAGGAATAGGTAAATCTACATTAATACTTCAAATATGTGACAAGATAAATGGAGAAGGAAATGTATTATATGTTTCGGGAGAAGAGTCTGCAGAACAGATTAAGATGAGAGCAGATAGATTAAATATTAATAATGAAGGAATCCTATTTTTAGGTGAAACAGATATAGATATAGTTAATCAAGCTATAATAAATGAAAAGCCTAAATTAGTAATTATAGATTCTATACAAACAATGTATTCAGAAGAATTGACAGCAGCTGCTGGAAGTGTAAGTCAAGTAAGAGAAATAACATCACAAATAATGAAAGTATCTAAATCTAGAGGGATAACAACAATAATAATAGGGCATGTGACCAAAGAGGGGAATATAGCAGGACCTAGAGTGTTAGAACATATGGTAGATACAGTACTATACTTAGAAGGAGAAAGATATTTTTCATATAGAATATTAAGAGGTGTGAAGAATAGATTTGGATCAACAAATGAAATTGGAATGTTTGAGATGAAAGAAGAAGGTATGTGTGAAATTACAAACCCTTCTGAAATATTAATTTCAGAAAGAGAAGATAATCCTTCGGGATCCTGTATTGTTTCAGCGTTAGAAGGAACAAGACCCATGTTAATTGAAGTACAAGCATTAACATCTCAAACAGTATATCCTGTACCTAAAAGAACTGCTAATGGAATAGATTACAATAGACTATCATTGTTAGTTGCAGTTTTAGAAAAAAAAGCAGGACTAATGGTAGGTATGTGTGATATATACATGAATATTGTTGGTGGAATAAAAATAAATGAACCATCGATAGATTTAGGAATAATTGCAGCAGTAGCATCGAGTTTTAAAAATGTGCCATTACCAAAGGATATGATAATAATAGGTGAAGTAGGTCTTACAGGTGAGGTTAGAAGAATAAACCAAATCGAAAAAAGATTAAAAGAAGCGGAAAAATTAGGATTTAAATCATGTATAATTCCAGAAAGTAACAAAAAAGACTTGAAAGATAGGTATAAATTGGATATAATGTATGTTAGAAATATAAGGGAAGCTATGCAAAAGATGAATATAAAGTAATAGTTGAAAGGAGAATAATTTTGAAAAAAGAAAAAGAAGAAAATTTATCAAAAATATTGAAATTAATCGCTCCAGGAACACCTATTAGAGACGGACTTGAAAATATATTAAGAGCAAAAACAGGTGCATTACTACTTATTTCTGATAATCCAGAAATATTAGAAGAAGTAGTAGATGGTGGTTTTTATATCAATGAAGACTATAGTTCATCAAAATTGTATGAGCTTGCAAAAATGGATGGTGCAATAGTACTAAGTAGTGATTTTAAAAAAATTTTATATGCAAATGCACAATTAATACCATCAAATTCGGTATATACATTAGAAACAGGGACAAGACATAGAACAGCAGAAAGAACAGCAAAACAAACTGGTGAATTGGTTATAAGTATATCTCAAAGAAGAAGTATTATAACAATATTTAAAGGTTTAGAAAGATATATTTTAGAAGATACGGGTGTTGTATTAAGTCAAGCTAACCAAGCGATACAAACATTAGAAAGATATAAAAAAGTATTTGATAATAAATTAAGTATATTAAATGAATATGAATTTAATGATATAGTAACATTGAAAAATGTATTAACATCTATTCAAAGAGCTGAAATGGTTATGAGAATTGCAGAAGAGATACAAAGACAAATATATGAACTTGGAAATGATGGAAGACTTGTTGAAATGCAATTAGAAGAATTAATTGGAGATTTAGAAACAGAAGAATTATTAATTATAAAAGATTATATGGTACCGATTAAAAAAAGAAGAACAGCAGAAAAAATTCATCAAGATTTAAATTTATTAACATATGATGAATTACTAAAAGAAACATCAATAGCAAGATTATTAGGTTATGAAACGTTTGATAACTATGATGAAGTAGCTGTGTATACTAAAGGGTATCGTATATTAAATAAAGTACCTAGAATGCCATCAAATATAGTGGACAATCTAGTAGATGCATTTAAATCATTCCAACACATATTAGCTGCTGATATAGAATCATTGGATGATGTCGATGGAATAGGTGAAGTTAGAGCTAAATCAATAAAACAATCGTTAAAAAGAATGCAAGAGCAATTTGTTTTTGATAATATATTTTAATTAACAGATAGAGAAAAAAGAGAAAGAGGAAGAAAATGAGAGATACAAAGAATTTTTTATGGATAATAGGATTAATAGTAGTTATAGCTTTATTAGGAACAGTAATATTTGGATATTACAAAAATATAACAATGGAAATAAAAAATCCAGTAGTAACAATGGAAATAGCAGATTATGGAACAGTAAAAATTGAACTTTATCCAGAAATAGCACCAGAGACAGTGAATAATTTTATAAATTTAATAAATCAAGGATATTATGACGGATTAACATTTCATAGAGTTGTAAATGATTTTATGATTCAAGGTGGAGATTCAGCAGGTGACGGAACAGGTGGAGTAACTATAGGTGATATCACAGGGACACAAGATGAGACTCTATATTCAATAAAAGGTGAGTTTATTGCTAATGGAGACGACAACAACCTTAAATTTGAAGAAGGTGTCATAGGTATGGCAAGAAGTGATTATTCACAAACTTCATCTGATTTAGTTGATGAATCATATAATTCAGCAGGTTCGCAATTCTTTATTGTTACAGGAGAAGCAACTTCATTAAATGGTTATTATACATCATTTGGTAAAGTGGTAGAAGGAATGGATATTATAAATAAAATTGAAGCTGTAGAAACAAAAGTTGCAGATGATGCAGAAGAAACGGGTAGTACAGAACAAAGTATACCAGTAACACCAGTAACTATTACTAAAATGACAGTAGATACATTTGGATATACTTATGAATTACCAGAATTATTAGAAGCTTTTGATTATATGACATGGTTATATATGCAATACGGATTAGATCCAAGTACAATGATGGTAACAGAATAGAAGAAGTTGATTAAAAAAATATGAGAGTAAAAGAACAATTTTGTACTTTTACTTTCTAAATTTATTAAAAAAATATTGTAAAATTATTGACAAAAAACAATTAATAATGTAAAATATTAAATGTGCTTAAGAAATGAGGTACAAAATGGTGGATGTAGTGAAGTGGTTATCACGCCAGTTTGTGGCACTGGAGATCGTGGGTTCAATTCCCATCTTCCACCCCATTTTAATTATATATTGGGCTGTAGCCAAGCGGTAAGGCACCAGACTTTGACTCTGGCATTCGTGTGTTCGAATCTCACCAGCCCAGCCAAGAAAAATAGCGACTTTCAAGAAAATGAAAGAAGCTATTTTTTTATTAGTATAGTTATTGCACTTTTATAAAATAGTGATATAATAGAAAAAAATGAAAGAAAATTAATGGTGCGTTATGAATACAGAAAAAATAAAGAATGCTAATACAAGAAGAATTGGAAAAGAAATAGAATATTATAAAGAAATAGATTCAACAAGTATATATGCTAAAAAAATAGCAATGAATGAAAATAATGGTAAAATAATAATAGCAGAAGTACAGACAAATGGAATTGGAACAAAAGGTAGAAAATGGTATACAGGTAGTGAGAAAAATATAGCTATGACTATAATATTAAAACCAACTTGTAAAATATCAGAATTAGATAATTTAACAATAAGAATAGCTGAAATAATTAAAGAATCTGTAGAAGAATTATATGGATATAAGTTAAATATTAAAATTCCAAATGATTTATTATTAAATAATAAAAAAATTGCAGGAATATTAACAGAAGTCAGTACTATTGGTGAAAAAATAAATTATTTATTAATTGGGGTAGGGTTTAATGTTAATGAAGACTGTTTTTCAAAAGAAACAATAGACATAGCAACTTCACTAAAAAAAGAATATAATAAAGAATTTTCAAGAGAAGATATAATTATTAGAATAATTGAAAAGATAGAAAAAGAAATAGAAAAATAGTTCTATTTCTTTTTTTGTGTAATAAAATTGAGATATATAATAAGGATTAAATAAAGGGGGATAGATTATAGATGAAAGAAAAGATTAAAGAAGAGCCAACAGTTATTAAAAATATATTTAAAGGTGTTGCTATTTCATTTGTATTCACAATGGTATGTTTAGTGATATTTGCAACAATATTAACAAATACAGATGTTCCAGAGTCGACAATTCCAACTATAATAACAATAGTGACAATAATTAGTATATTAATAGGTAGTTCAATTAGTAATTTTAAAATAAGAAGAAATGGAATAATAAATGGGGGATTAGTCGGTTGTATATATTTGATTATTATATATACATTATCAGGTATATTAACAGGTGAGTTTGGATTAAATGTTAATAGTATGATTACAATAGTGCTAGCAATTCTTTTTGGAATAATTGGTGGAATAATAGGGGTTAATAAGAAAATAAAATAAATTATATCAAAGAAGTAATGTTAATTTGTAGATTTGTAGAATTGTTTGAAATATCATATAGATCTAAAGATAATGAGATATTATTGTAGAACTCTTTTTCGAATCTTGTGTAATCATCATTTGATGTCCATCCATTTATAGGTTGTAAAGGTTCATTTGAAATAAGAGTTCCTGTTAAACTGTTTGGATTAGATTGTTTTTCAATAAATATTACATTAGGTGAGATGTTATCAACAATAATATTTGTTGATAACGAAGTATAATTATTAAAATTATTATGGCTATCTGAAACTATGTTGTCATCAATCGATATTGATAGTATTCCATTATTAGATATGTTTGAAATTGCTATATTGTATTTTTTACCAGAATCAAATTCTTCAATTATTTTGAAATCTAATATTTCAAAATATGTAGATCTATTATTAAGAAATAATTTAATATTACTTTCATTAAAATTATTTAAGTTAATATTGTTTTCGTATAATGTTACATCAAATTTAAGAATATGATTTGAATTTATATTAAAAATATTTGATTCGTCATTGATATGAATATTATTAATAGAAAAGTACGGTTTTTTAGTATCTAAATTTATATTAAATATATTGTAAGATAAATATTCTTGATATTTAGCAGCAGATATATTAGGTATACAAGTTATATTGAAAAATATTAGTAATATAGATAATGTGGAAAATGATAATAAAAGTAATAATAGTTTAGTTATTACTTTTTCTTTTTTTATTACTTTAGCCATGTCTTGTGTTGAATAACCTCCTTAGTGATATATTAAAATAAGTATTAAATATTTTTATTTGTTAGTGGTAGTATAATATATTTATTCTGTCGAAAAAACGAAAAATTTGCGGTGAAAAGTAATTGACAAATTATGGAAAAGAAAATATAATTCAGTCATTACATATTTATTCAAAATTTGTAAGAAATTTATTCTAAAATAGTTTTTAACTTATTAAACTAATTTCAATCAAAAAATTTCAATCAAAAATTTCAATCAAAAGATTCAATTAAAAAGATTTAATTCTAAGAAGTAATTTCTAAAGTTTCCTATAATAAAACGAGAGAGGAGGTTATATTTTACGATAAATAGTATCAAAAATATAATTTGTTTGATTTCTTTACTTGGATTAACAATACTTATATTGAAACAGAATCCTGATACTGTAAAAAGTATTAAAATATTCCCATGGGATTTTGAAGATAATTCAATATACAAAGAAGCATATTTAATTAAATGTGAAAATATGTACCCTGGTATGATTAATGAATTTCAGATAATTATTAAAAATGAATGGACTACCCCGAACATTCAATACAATATAGAAATTATTAATAACACACAAAAACCTAAAAACATATACTATATATTTGAAGAAGAAAAATATAGTGATATAAACAATTTGAAAGATGTTATACTTGAAGCTATATATAATAATGAGAATATAGAAGAAAGTATATATACAATAAAAATTGCGTGGGATTTTGAAACAGGTGAAAATGAAGAAGAGATTAAAGAAAACAATGTAATTGATACAAATGATATGAAAGAATTATCAAGCTACTCCTTTATGATAATTTTATCAGCCCATAAACTTGTATAAAATCTAAAATTAATTTATTTCTTTGAAAAGAATAAATATGTAATAAAGTCCGTCAAGGTTAATATTTTTATTTGAAGTTAGGAATTTTAATTCCTAACTTTTATTAATTATAAAAGAGGAGTATAAGAATATAAAAGTATAAAAGTATAAAACATAAAGTATAAAAATGTAAAATGCAAAATTATAGAAAGGCTAAATATAATAAATACTTATAAAGGAAAATAGATTTGAAAAAAACAAATAATAGTGAAAAAATATATAATAATCAAAAAATTAAAAAGAGGAAAAAAATGATAACAAAAATAATATGTATAATTATTCTTTTATTTAGTATAGTTACATGTATTATTATAGGAAAGCATATATATAATATGATGCTATATGGAAAAGATGAAAATGAGATTATTGTTGAAACAAATATTTTAAAACCGATATATGTAATAGAAGCACAAGAAGTGGTAGAAGTGGTTGGTGATGAGGAATATAAATATATAATGAATATTAAAAATTATAATGAAAATGAAGTCAATCAGCTTGAATCTAAATGTAAATTAAGAATAGTATCAAATGAAGAATATAATCATGAATTTAGTATATATGTAAATGATAGTAGAGTAGAGTTAGAAAATAGTTGGATAAAAGATATAATTATTACAAGAAATGAAAAACAGGATATAAAGATAGAAATATTATTAAAATTGGATAGTTCGCTAATAAATACGGAAATAGAATTATTTGACATTATTAGCATGGAAGTTGTAGTAGAACAATAGTTGTTTATAAAAATAAATATAAAATATATTGACTGTATAGATAAAAAAATATAAAATGTAAAATGAAAGAAAAAAGAATGGAGAAAAAATGACACTAATATATGTAATAATTCTAGCAGGATTAATGAGTGCAATAGGACAATATGTGGATAAGCATTTAGTGAATAAAGGAATAACACGAAAAGATTATTTCTATTATATGTGTTTTTCAATGATACCATATGCAATATTTATGATTATTGTAGAATATATGACAGGACAACTTAAATTTACTACGGGAATAATTCCTATAATATTAATAATGTTAGCAATGTTTTTTAGATATAAGAAGCAACATACAGTTGTTGGATGTTTAACACATTTAAATCCATATGAAGACACAGCATATTTAACTTTAGGTATTGTATTAGCATATGGGATTGATATTTTAATTGGTGCTGAATCAGCAAGTGTATTAGAAATTATATCAATAATACTAATAATTATAGGTGTATTTATTATTGCGGATTCTAAAGTGAAAATGAAAAATTTGCAAAAAGATATACTTATACGAATACTAACAACATTAATAATAGGATATATTACATATTACTCATTACAATATATGTCTAATGCAATTTTTCTATTGATAGTCAATTTAGGTTTAACTTTAATTTTTTCTAGAGGATACAAAATAAAATATCATATTGAAAATAAAAATATAATTAAATGGGTGTTTATCCAACAATTATTTGGTTTTATATATTTATATGCTAGCAATTATTTAAATAGTAATTCTGTAACACTAAGTTCATATGTAAAACCCATGTCAATTATATGTGTAGTAGTTATATCGTTATTTTTGAAAGAAAAAGAGAAAAAACCTAAAGTACATCAAATAATCGGTGTTTTAATAATGATTGCAGGAATAAGTTTAATAAATGTTTAGTTTATGAAACAAGATAATGATGAAGAATAAATAGATAATAATTAAAAGAATAATAAAAGAAAGAAAATATTTTAAACTTAGATATTTTCTTTCTATTTTATTTTTTATATCATAAATATTTGAAAAATATGTCGTAACTGTAAATTCTTTATAAAACTAGTTGAAATTTTATTGTTTTTAATATAAAATCTAAAAAGACAAAATTGGAGGTAAGAAATGGTAAATTTAAGTGACGTTATACAAAATCCAGAAGTAGAAGCATTAATTGAAGGAGCACAATTTCAATTGAATGAATTAGGATTCACAGAACATAGCTATAGACACATATCAACAGTTTCAAAAAGAGCAGGAGATATATTAGCTGTTTTAGGATATAACCAAAGAGATGTTGAATTAGCAAAAATAGCAGGATATTTACATGATATAGGGAATTCGGTAAATAGAAATGATCATGCACATACAGGTGGGATTTTAGCATTTCAAATATTAAAAGGGATGGATATGGAATTATCTGAAGTAACTAGAATTATGGCTGCAATTGGAAATCATGATGAAAAAACAGGAGCTCCAGTAAATGAGATTTCAGCAGCATTAATACTAGCAGACAAATCTGATGTACATAGAGATAGAGTTATGAATAATGATTTTGCAACATTTGATATTCATGATAGAGTAAACTATGCAGTTACAAATACAGAATTAAAAGTAGATGAGAAAGATAGAAAAATTATATTATCATTAGATGTTGATACTAAAAATTGTCCAGTAATAGATTATTTTCAAATATTTATGGATAGAACAATAATGAGTAAAAGAGCAGCCAAATATTTAGATATATGGTTTGAATTAGAAATAAATGGTACAAAATTATTGTAAAATAAAAGAATAAAATGAAAAAATAAAAATTTAAAATTAAAAGAAGGAAGGATAAAAAATGAAAGCAGTAAAAATATTAACAATAGCAATATTAATTATATTAATATCAATAATTAGTTTCTTTGGAGTATATATTCAAGAACAAAATAGAATGGAAAATGTAATGAATGATTACCAGTATGCTATGGATTTAGCAGGAGGAAGAGTGGCGAAATATGATGTTGTAACTGGGACATATTCACAAGTTGTAGATGCAGAAGGTAATATAGTGACTACAGAAATGACAGATGAAGAAATAACGGCAGCAGGATATTCAAAAGTAGAAATAGAATATAATCAAGCTGAAAAAATCACATTAGAAAATTATGAAGAAGTTAAAGAAATTTATAAGAAAAGATTAGATGATATGGGAGTTTCTGAATACACACTTGGTTTAGATGAATATACAGGACAATTAGTATTAGAATTACCAGAAAATTCTGAAACAGATTATATTATAGCGAACTTATATAGTAGAGGGGAATTAGAAATTGTTGATACATTAACAGGAGATGTATTAATGACAAGTGCCGATTTAGAAGGGGTAGAAGTACTGTATGCACAAGATCAAACAACAGGAAGTACATCAGTATATTTAGATATTCAATTCAATGAAGAAGGAACAACTAAATTAGAGCAAATTAGTAATACTTATGTGGGAACAATTTCAACAGATACAGAAGATGCAGAACCTATAGAAAAAACAATAGATTTAACAGTTGATGGAACAATATTAATGAGTACAGGGTTTGATGCACCATTAATAGATGGATCGTTACAAATGTCAATAGGTAGTGCAGCATATGATGAAGAAACATTAAATTCAAATGTTCAACAAGCAATTACAATAGCAACAATTTTGGATAATGGACAATTACCATTAGAATATGAATTGACAGGAAATGAACTTGTATATTCAGATATACAACAAGAAACAATAAATATGATAGGTTATGTACTGTTGGCAGTAGCAACAATAATCTTTATAAGATTAATGGTTAAATATAAAATGCTTGGATTATTAGGTTATGTAGCATTTGTTGGAGTTATGGCATTAATATTATTGGTTTTAAGATATACAGATGTATTAATTTCTTTAGAAGGATTAACAGCAATAGCTATGATTGGAGTTTTAAATATTACAGTGATAACTTGTATAATAAGTAAAATCCAAAAAGGATTAGTAGTAAATGAATCATTTAAAGAAGTATTTAAGTCAATATTTATAAATATATTGCCGGTTATAATAATAGCAGTAGTATTTTCGTTTACAGAATGGGTACCAGTGAGAAGTTTTGGTATGGTTATGTTTTGGGGATTATTAGTATCAATAATGTATAATATTACAATAACTATGACTTTATTTAAAATACAAATGGGAGAAAAATAGGAGGAATAATATGAAAAAAATATCAAACAAGATGAAAATATTAGCTCTAATATTGGCTGTGATAATTATTACAGGAGTAACAGTTGCGTTAACAATAGGGTTTGAATTTGATTTGAGATTTGAAAGATCAAATTCGATAGATATATATTTAGAAAAACAATTTGAAATATCAGACATAAAACAAATTACAGACGAAACAATGAGTGGTAAAAATGTAATAATACAGAAAGTAGAAGTATTTGAAGATTCAGTTAAAATAACAGCCGAAAATATATCGGAAGAAGAAAAAAATAATACAATAACAAAAATAAATGAAAAATATCAAACAGAAATATTAGCAGAAGATATATCAATAGACACTCTTCCACATGTAAGAGCTAGAGACATATTAATGCCATATGTTGTACCATTTGTTATTGCATCTGTAATAGCATTAGCATATATGATAATTCATTATAGAAAAGTAGGAATAGTAAAAGTTATAACACAAATAGTTTGTATATTAATGATTTCACAAGTAGTATTATTTAGTATTATAGCAATTTTACAAATACCTCTAGGAACAATAACTATACCGTTAGTTATAACTGTATATGTTGCAGGATTAATATATATAACAAATAAATTACAAAAACAATTAAAAGAAACTAAAGAAGTAGAAAATAAATAGAATAATATTTATATAATTTGAAAGTTAAAAGACGAACAGGGGAAGAATTATGAAAATAAAAGGGAATAAAGGTATAACATTAATTAGTTTAGTAATAACAATTATTGTACTATTAATATTAGCAGGAATAAGTATAGCTATGCTAACAGGAGAAAGTGGAATATTAACACAAGCAGATAAAGCAACAGAAGCAACAAGAGGTGGAGATGTTGATGAAACTTTAAGAATGTGGGAATATAGTACAGAATTAGAAAAATATACGGATAGAAATGATGAAATATCTTTAAGTGAACAATTAGATGAATTAGTAGCAAAAGGGAAATTAACACCAGAAGAGAGAGTAGAATTAGAAGCTAATAAAAAAGTAGAGATAGGTGGAATTTTGGTAAGATTACCAAATGTTGAAGAAAATGATGGTAATGATAAGATATATTTAGGTGACCTTCCAGAGGGAACAAAAGTTATGTATAATAATATAGAATGGGCTATTTTATATGATGGCGAAAATGGTGATCCATTTACAAATAAAGTTGAATTAGTATCAACAGATGCACTGGATGAAATTAATTTGGATAGTAATACATATACTACGGAAGAATTGAAAAACAATTATAGAAAAGCTATCGAAATTCTAAATGGTTCAGTTCAACAATATAATTTAGGAGATGCTTTAAGTGTAAGGCATGTTGGTACAGATCCAACAAATCCAAATGCATATGCAATGATAGGTGAACAATACGTTGATTATTATGATATACCGGACGATATGGTTTTTGAACGTGACACGAATGAAAATGGTTATATATATAGATATGGAGAATTAAATAGTGCTAATTTTGTAGGATTGGAGCAAATAGTACAAAATCATCATGAAACAGATATTAATAAATTAAAAACAATAGATGTAGATGGTGAAAATATGTATGATATTGATGGACAATCATATTTTCTAGGAAGCAGAACAGCTACAGTGCAATACGGGAAAATGGTATATAGTTCAGGTCAGGAAGAAGTAAGTACTGATTTGAGATATTTCTGTTTGAGATATAAATATGAAAATGATGAAGAACTTAGAAATGTAACTATTGCAACATATGGAAAAGCATCAGCGTCAGTGAGTGGAAGACCAGGTACACCAATGTTAAGGCCAGTAATTGCGTTTTCACCAGATAAAGAAGTTGAATTAGATACAGTAAATGCAGATACATATATATTTAAATAATTAGAATATATCTTGAAAAAGAATAAGTTAAAGTTAAATTAACAATAAATAAAAGTGAAAAATAGAAGATAATATAAAATGAGTTAAATCATAGCATAAATCTTCTGTTTTTTTTGTTTTATACTATACAAATTAAAATAAATAATGATATAATTACCTCGAATTAAGTTCTAAAGAGAAAAGAGGATACAAATGGGAAATATAGTATTATTAGATGAGTTAACAATAAATCAAATAGCAGCAGGAGAGGTTATAGAAAGACCAGCTTCTGTTGTAAAAGAAATGGTTGAAAACTCAATAGATGCTGGAGCAACAAATATTGTCGTTGAAGTAAAAAATGGTGGTATTTCATATATAAAAATAACTGATAATGGAAAAGGTATAAGAACAGATGATTTAGAAATTGCTTTTGAAAGACATGCTACAAGTAAAATAAGAAACGCAAATGACTTAGCAACAGTTACTTCAATGGGGTTTAGAGGTGAGGCATTAGCAAGTATATCTGCAATAGCAAAGGTAGAATTAATATCTAAAACAAAAGATCAAGAATTAGGAAATAAAATAATTGTAGAAGGTGGAAATATATTAAAAAGAGAAGAATGTGCATGTCAAATTGGAACAAGTATAACAGTAACAAATCTCTTCTACAATACACCAGTTAGATATAAATTTTTAAAGAAAGACTATACTGAAACAGGATATATCGAAGATGTGATAACAAGGATTGCTTTAGTAAATCCAGGAATAGCAATTAGATTGATAAATGCAGGAAAAACAATTATACATACAAATGGAAGTAATGAATTAAAAAATGTTGTATATAGTATATATGGAAAAGAAACAGCTCAAGCTTTGTTAGAAATAGACTATACATTTGAAGATTATTCAATAAAAGGTGTTGTAGGAAAACCAGAAATAGCAAGATCAAATAGATCATATCAGTTATTTTTTGTTAATAAGAGATATGTAAGAGATAAATCATTAAGTGCTGCTATAGAGCAAGCGTTTAAAGGGATGATACCATTAGGTAAATTTGGATTTGCAATATTAAATATTACGATGAATCCAGCGAAAGTAGATGTTAATGTGCATCCGGCAAAGCTAGAAGTTAGATTTGAAGAAGAAAACAAAGTTTTTCAAACAGTATTTCATAGTATTAAAGATTCATTAGGTAAAACAGAGTTAATAGCAAATGTAGAAAATAAATTAAAAGATGACATTGTAAATAAAAGAAGAGAATCTTTTGAAGAAAGATTAAAAATACTTAGAGAATCAAAAAAAGAAAATAATGAAGGTGTTGGATTATTTGGGAGAAAATTTAATTCAAATAAACAAGAAACAGGAAATATATTAGAAGATATATATAAGGAAAAAAATAGTGTATCTGAAATTACAAATAAGACAGTAATCGATAATGTAAGTAATATAGTTAATAATAAAAATGCAGAGTTTGAAAATATAAATGAATTTGACGGACTTTCAAGTGGGAAAAATAACAATACGAATATAGATAATATTATCAATGAATATAGAATGAAAGAAAATACTCAAAGATACATAAGCAATATTAAAAGAGAGTATGTTAGTGAATACAAAAATAACGATGAAAAAGTTGAAGAAAGCATAGAAGGTAATGTAGAAGAAAATACAATTGGATATATAAGTCAAAATGAAGTAGTAGAAAGTAATAAAGAAAATAATACTGAGATTGTTTCAGGAAGTTTACAAAAACCAAATATAACAATTAGTAATGACGGTATAAATATAGGTGATCAAGATACGATGGATGTTTTGGCACAATTAAGAAAAATGAAATTGGATATTCAAAAAGAAATTGAAGAAAAGAATAAGTTAGAAGAAGAACAAAGAAAATTATTAGAAAAACAAAATGAGAATATAAATAATATAAATGATAATGAAGTTGCTATAGATGAGTTACAAGATAATGGGAACGAAACTGAAATACAAAATTTTGAAGACGAAAAAGAGTCTGAAATTCAACAAAATTTAGAAACAAAAATACAAGACATGCATACAAAAATAGAAGAAAATAAGAAAAAAGAACTTGATCAAGATTTTAAAGAAATAAAATCAAAAGTAGAAGAATTAACTGAAAATCAACAAATTGTATCAGCAGATTTCAATGAAATGTATGCAAAAATATTTGGAACAGTACCTGTATCAAATACAACATTAGACGAAAAAGTTAAAAAAATTGATGAGATTGAAAGTATATTATTAGCACCATATGAAGAAAAAGAATATGTTCAAGATAGAATAGAAAATATGCCAAACAATCCATATAGAATGAGGCCAGCATATAAATTTGCTGGAATAGCATTTAATACATATATAATGATTGAAATAGAAAAAGAATTATATATACTAGATCAACATGCAGCTCATGAAAGAATTATGTACGAAAAAGTAAAGAAAAATTATTATAATCAAGGTGTTAAAGATTCTCAAATGTTGTTATTGCCAGATGTTATTTCATTAAGTTTTAAAGAAATGGAAATTGCTAAAGAAAATATGAAAATGTTTGAAAAAGCAGGATTTACTTTAGAGGAATTTGGAGACAATACATTAAAACTAACAGGAGTTCCAACTATATGCTTTGATTTAGATACAAAAGAGTTGTTCTTAGAAATGTTAGATGAAATAAATACAGTAGCAAGAACAGCTAGACAAGAAAAAGAAGAAAGATTTTTAGCGACAATAGCATGTAAAGCAGCGGTTAAAGGGAATATGTCTTTAGATTTAAAAGAAGTAGAAAAATTAATGGATGAATTATTAGTATTACCAAATCCATTTACATGTCCGCATGGGAGACCTACTGCAATTAAAATGACTAAATATGATATTGAAAGAAAATTTGCTAGAAAATAACATAGATAATAGTTAAATAAGGAAGTGTGAAAGTGAATAAACCAAAAGTTATAATAATATGTGGACCAACAGCTTCAGGAAAAACATCAATGTCTGTGGAACTTGCAAAAAAAATAAATGGTGAAATAATATCGTGTGATTCGATGCAAATCTATAAAGAAATGGACATCGGCACAGCAAAAGTTACGAAAGAAGAAATGCAAGGAATAAAACATTATATGATTGATATAGTTTCTCCAGAACAAAGGTATAGTGTAGCAGAATATAAAAGAGACACAAAAAAAGCGATAAAAGAGATTTTGTCAAAAGGAAAAACACCAATAATTGTAGGAGGAACAGGTCTGTACATAGATAGTTTAATATATGAAATAGAATATCAAAATATTGAGTATGATGAAACATATAGGGAGTTTTTAGAAAAAAGAGTAGTCGAAGAAGGCCTACAAGCTTTATATGATGAAGCTAAAAAAATAGATTCTGAAGCAATTTTGAAAATAAGTCAAAATGATCAAAAAAGAATACTTAGGATATTGGAAATATATAAAGCAACAGGTAAAAATAAAACAGAAATGGAAAAAAAGTCTAGAGAAAAAGAAGTAGAATATGACTATCAAGTATATGTTCTAGAATGGGATAGAGAAATCTTATATTCTAGAATTAACAAGAGAGTTGAGATTATGATCGAGATGGGACTTGTTGCAGAAGTTGAGTATATAGTTGAAAAATACAAGAGTTTTCCGACAGCTATGCAAGGATTGGGATATAAAGAAGTGGTTATGTATTTGAAAAACGAAATTACAAAAGAAGAGATGGTTGATTTGATAAAAATGGAGTCAAGAAGATATGCTAAAAGACAGATAACATGGTTCAAAAAAAATAAAGATTCAATTTGGTTGGATGCAAAAAAAGATATATCTGAAAATTTAGAAATCATATGTGATAACATTTAATAAGACAAAGATGAGGTGAAACTATTGGGGAATGAAACTCAAGTTGATAAGGGGTTCAAAAGAAAAAAAATTAAGACTGAAAAAAAGATTACTAGAATATTATTAATTATTGGAGGCGTATTATTAAGTATATATTTGATGTATATAGTCTATTTATTATTAATAGAGCCAACAAATATTTATACAGTAGAAAATGGTGAGATTTCAAAACAAGAAACAAACACAGGTTATGTGATAAGAAATGAAATTATTTGCCAAGGTGAAAGTTATAGTAATGGTATTGATAATATTTTAAGTGAAGGCGAAAAAGCATCGAAAGGTGAACAAATATTTAGATATTATACATCTAATGAACAAGAATTAGAACAGAAAATTAGTGAATTAGATATTAAGATAGAAGAGGCTCTTGAAAGTGAAGAAAGTATATATCCTGCAGATATTAAATTAATTGACGAAAAAATTGACGAAAAAATCAAACAGATCAACAATGTGACAGACATAAATGAATTACAAGATTATGAAGATGATATTAATGATTTGATATTAGAAAAAGCTAAAATTACAGGAGAGTTGAGCCCACAAGGATCATATTTAAATTCTTTAATTGAAGAGAGAAAAATATATGAAACACAATTAAATAATGGATATGAGTATATTACTGCTCCGATGAGTGGGATTGTTTCGTATAAAATTGATGGATATGAAGAGATATTAACGCCAACTAGTTTTACTGAATTGACAATAGAATATTTAGAAAATTTAGAAATAAAGACAGCAGAGATAATAGCAACAAATAATGAAAAAGGAAAAATTGTAGATAATTTTAAATATTATATAGCTACACCGTCAAATACAGAAGAGGCTTTTGCAGCAGAAGTTGGAGATGGTGTTGAGGTGAGATTAGCTAGTGGAAGAATGTTAGATGCAGAAATTATACAAATATCTAAAGAGGAAGAGCAAGTTTTAATTATATTAGAACTACAAGAAGGAATAGAAGACCTACTAGACCATAGAAAAATAACATTTGATTTAATTTGGTGGGATTATGATGGTTTGAAAATATCGAATGAAACTATTTTGGAAAAAGACGGATATAATTATGTGCTTAGAAATAGACAAGGATATATAAATGAATTATTAATAAAAGTATTAAAACAAGGGGATGAGTATTCGATTGTAAGACCGTACAACACTGAAGAATTAACAGAAATTGGATATACAGATATAGAAATTATTAATTATAGAAAAATAACAATATATGATGAAATATTAATTAATGCAAATTGGGAAATGTTACAATAATATTACAAAAGTATTAAGATTTAATAACATTGTTAAAAAATGTTGACATTAAGAGAAAAAAGGTACATACTTAAGGCAATAAAACAAAGGAAAATTTTTAGGAGGTTTATTATGGCGGGAGCGTTCATGAACAAGGTGTGGGATCTATTTGGAATGGATACAGCTGAACAAGAAGAATTTGAAGAGGATATATACGATATCGAAGAGGAAGAAGAATTAATTGATGACAAGAAAATGTTTGGAAGAAAAAACAAAGTTGTTGCAATGCCTCAAACAAATGCGATTAAAATGGTAATATCACAACCTACAACATTTGAACAATCAGATGAAATATGTAGTTTTTTAAAAGAAAAAAAATCTGTTATAGTAAATCTTGAATATGTAAACAAAGATGTTGCTAGAAGAATAGTAGATTTTATAAGTGGTGGAGTATATGCATTAGATGGTTATATCCAAAAAGTATCTAATTCTATATTTTTAGTTGCGCCATCAAATTATGAAATAACAAATGAAATGGCTCGTGAAGAGATGAAAAGTAAACTTTCAGTTTCATGGTTAAAAAATAACGGAATGAATGGATAAGAGAATGACAGTCATTTGTTAATAAGGAGGAATTTATGATAACACCATTAGACATAGAAAATAAGAAATTTTCTAAGCAAATGATGAACGGATACAGTGTAGAAGATGTAGATGATTTTTTAGATGAGTTAACATTAGATTATACAAAAAATTATAAAGAAGTAGCTCAATTAAGAAACCAAGTAGAACAGTTGACGAAAGATACGGAAAAATATAAAACTATAGAACAAACCTTGCAAAATACCTTAATAATGGCACAAACAACAGCAGAAGATGTTAAAAAAGTAGCAAATCAACAAGCAGATCAAATAATAAACGAAGCTAGATCACAAGCACAAAAGCAAGCTCGCGAATTAGAAAGTGAGATAATGTTAAAAACAAAAGAATTAGAGGATGTTAAGAAGCAAATCGATATCTTTAAAGCAAAAATGGAATCGCTATTAATATCACAATTAGAACTACTAAGAGAGATAAACAAAGAAGAATACTAAAAGAAAGTATAACAAAAAAAGTTATAAGTTACAAAAGAAAAGTATACATAAGATACTTTACAAAAGAAATGAAATAATAACAAAAGATAAACACACAAAAGATAAACACACAAAAGATAAAAACACAAAAGATAAAAACTATCTATTTACATAGTAAATAGATAGTTTTTTGAGCGTGATATGTTCGAAATTAGTGTAATATATTACAAAACTATTAAATATATGTTACATTTTCGTTAATACTCTTGACATTCTAAGGAAAAAGTATAAAATAGACATATCATAGAAAGGTTAAAATATGAGAATTATAGCTGGTAAAGCAAGAGGAACTAAATTAAATACATTAGAAGGAAATAATACAAGACCAACATCAGATAGAGTAAAAGAATCGATGTTTAATATAATACAACATAACATTGTTGATACAGTTTTTCTAGATCTATTTGCAGGAAGTGGAGCAATAGGGTTAGAAGCAATCAGCAGAGGTGCTAAAAAAGCAATTCTATGTGATAAATCTAAGGATGCTGTTAAAGTAATAAATAGTAATATTATTAAAACACATTTTGAAGATAAAGTTCAGGTATATAATACAGATATGGAAAAAACATTAACAAAAATAGAAAAAAGTAAATTTGACTATATATTTATTGATCCTCCATATCAAGATATAAACCTTATATATAATGCAATAAATTATATAATAAATAAAGATATGTTAAATAATTATGGAACAATAATTGTTGAAACAGATAATAAAGAAAAAGTATTAGAAATAGCAGAAAAAATAGGAATTGAAGTAAAAGATGATAGAAAGTATGGACGAACATATTTGATCTTTTTGAATAAAAAAGATATTATGAAAGAGGGGTAAAAATGGAAATATTTACTTTATTAGAAACATTAGAAGATTTATTAGAAGGAAGTAAGAGTGTACCATTTTCAGGTAAAAGTTTAGTTAATAAAGATGAAATGTTAGATTTGATAAAAGAGGTAAGATTAAAATTACCAGAAGAATTAAAATTAGCAAAATGGTTAAAAGAAGAAAGACAAAGGATATTAGTTGAAGCGCAAAAAGAAGCTGATGGTATTGTTAAAGAAGCAGAAAATAGAATTATAGCTATGATAGATGAACATGAAATAACAAGAAAAGCATATGATTTAAAAACAGAAATTATAGAAACAGCAAATGAAATGTCGAGAGAAATTTCAAGAGGAACTAAAGAATATGCAGATAGTATTTTAGGTAATACAGAAGGTGTTTTAAATGAATCATTATCTAATCTTGAAAAAAACATGACTCAAGCAATGAATATAATGCAAATATCTTTAGAAGATACAATCAAAACAATTCAAAACAGTAGAAGAGAATTGAAATAGAAATAGAAATTAAAAGTCAGATATAGAAGTCAATATAGCAAGGCTTTAATCTGATTTTTTTCGTTAAGTTTAGGAAAGGAGCAAAAGATGGCAAAGAAAAAAGGTAAAAGAGTAACAGATACAAAAAAAACTACTAAAACAAATAAAACAAATAAAACAAATAAATTAAATGCAATTATATTGGGGTTAATGATGTTAAGTATATTATTAGGTGTTCTAATTTATACAAGATCAGGAATCATAGGAAGAGAATTGAATGAAGTATTAGGAGGGTTATTTGGTATTGTACAATATATAATACCAGTAGCAATATTTGGACTAACATTAAAATTAGCGACAGATAAGTCACTTGAAATAAAAACTAAATTAATACAATGTTCATTTGTAATTATAATATTTTCAGTTATTTGTAGTGTTTTTCAAATTTCATCAGGAGAAATGGAAATTATATCTGATTTTTCAAATAATATAGAAAATGGATATAATTTAGGTACACAAGACAATGGTGGTGGAGCAATAGGAGCAATATTTGCAATACCATTGATAAATTTATTAGGGACAATAGGTGCAGTAATATTAACAATAGGTATAGAAGCCTTATTAATAGTATTTACATTTGGTATTGATGTTACAAAATTAATAAATAATAGTATGGAAAAAATATCAGAAAAAAGAGAAAGTATTAAAGAAGATATAAGAATAGAACGTGAAGAATATCAAGAACAAAAGAATCATGGTAATGCGCAAATACAAAAAGTTGAAACATTTGCTGAAAAAAGAAAAAGAGAAAAATTAGAAAAAGCTGAAAGGTCAATTAAGAAAAGTCATGTTCCAGATATAGATGATGAACAAATTAAAATTAACTTTGGTTCTGAATTGATTGAAAATGACGAACAAAAAGGAAGAGGAAAAAAATATGATCATGGAAAAGATGACATAGTTCCACTTAGTAGAGAAAATAAAGCTAATAAGCAGCAAGTACAACCAGATGTGATAGAATCAAATTTATTTAAACAAGAAGAAGAACAAAAAGAAGATAAGACAAAAGAGGTTTTACAATTAGAGCATACAATGGTTGTAGAAGATCAAGAGTATGAATATCCACCAATTGAAATATTAAGTAAGCCAACAAAAAAAGCAATAAAAGGTGGTGCGAAAGCATTAACAGAAACAGCAACAAAATTACAAAAAACATTATATAGTTTTGGCGTATCAGCAAAGGTTGAAAACGTAGCTGTTGGTCCAACAATTACAAGATATGAATTAAAACCAGCAGAAGGTGTTAGAGTAAGTAAAATTGCAAATTTAGCAGATGATATAGCACTTAATTTAGCAGCAGAAACTATAAGGATAGAAGCACCTATTCCAGGAAAACAAGCAGTAGGTATTGAAGTACCAAATGCAGAAAAAGAAGCAGTACACTTTAGAGAAGTTTTAGATAGCAGTGCGTTCTCAAATAATAATTCGAAATTAACAGTAGGTCTTGGGAAAGACGTTGCAGGAAATATACAATTAGCAGATATTGCAAAAATGCCTCACGTATTAATAGCAGGAGCTACAGGTTCAGGTAAATCAGTATGTGTAAATACAATAATTACGAGTATAATATATAACAGTAAGCCAAGTGAAGTTAAATTTGTTATGATAGATCCGAAGGTTGTTGAATTATCAGTATATAATGGAATACCACATTTATTAATTCCGGTTGTTACAGATCCTAGAAAAGCAGCAGGAGCATTAGCATGGGCAGTTCAGGAAATGGATAATAGATATAATTTATTTGCTGAAAAAGGTGTTAGAGATTTAAAAGGATACAATCAAAGTGTTGAAAAAGCTGAAGAAAAAGGTGTTTTACCTCAGATAGTAATAATCATTGATGAGCTTGCAGATTTAATGATGGTTGCGAAAAATGATGTAGAGGATGCAATTTGTAGATTAGCGCAAAAAGCAAGAGCTGCAGGAATGCATTTAGTAATTGCAACGCAAAGACCGTCAGTGGATGTAATAACAGGATTAATCAAAGCAAATGTACCTTCAAGAATAGCATTTTCTGTTTCGTCACAAATAGACTCAAGAACGATACTAGACTCGGTAGGTGCAGAAAAATTATTAGGAAAAGGTGATATGCTATATTATCCAGCAGGTGCACCGAAACCATCAAGAGTACAAGGGGCATTTGTATCAGACACAGAAGTAGAAAAGATAGTAGACTTTATAAAATCAAATGGAACAGCAACATATAATGAAGATATATTAGAAACTATAGAAAAAAGTAATAAAACAGATAAAGAAATTTCAGAGACATCAGTAGATGATGATATGGACCCATTCTTAATGGAAGCTATACATACGGTTATAGAAACAGGACAAGCATCAACATCTTTTATTCAAAGAAGATTTAAAGTTGGATATGCAAGAGCTGGAAGAATAATTGATCAAATGGAAGAAAGAGGAGTTATTTCAGGATATCAAGGAAGTAAACCAAGAGAAGTTTTGATGACGATGGACAGATGGAATGAGCTTAATATGGGAACTACAGAGACAGCGTAAAGTTAAGAAATGGAGGAGCAAATTGCAAAAGAAGAAAGAAAACATTTTTAATAAAATAGTTAAAAAAGACTATAATAATGAATTGGAATTAGTTTTAGAAAAAAAACAATATTCAGAATTTGTAAAAAATATGCTCCTTAATATAATATACAATATAGAAGCTGGATATAAAGATTACAGTAAAATAAAAAAAGATATATTAACAAAAGATAGATATATTAAGAAAATAATGAATATAGTAGAAAAAGAATGTAATATTATTAAATTGGTAAAAAAGACAGATGAAGAAAAAATACCAAATAACAAGACATTTTTTATAGATAAAAAAAGAAAAATAGTAATGTGTGAACCTATTGAAAGAAAATTAATGTATTGTCTTTCTAAGATAGAAAAGCAAGAATTCATCGTTAAAGATAAATATCCGATTATAGATAAAGCTATATCAGAGTTAATTAATGTAGGATATTCTATAAATTTTACTGAAATAATAAGAGACTTCAATGGTTATTCATGGACTACAATAGAAAGAGAAATCGAGAGTATACATCATAATTTAATATATCAAAATTTTAAGATATTACTAAATAATGAATTTTTTGAAAAGTGGATAAATAATAAGGAATTCATTATAGATTATTATGATAATATGAAAATTGAATTAGAAGAATTATATGGGAAACACAATTCAGAACAGCTAATATATTTATTTGAAAGAATAGCAGTTATTTTGATGATTAAATTTGATAAAAATTTAGAACAAAAATTTAAACAAGAAGAAATAAAAGTAAAAAAACAGATATTAGAACTTGAAGATAGGCAGCAATTTATTAAAAAAATCTCAGCAAAAAAAACTAAGCTATCAAGAGAAGTGGGGAAATTAGATGAAATAATTAACAATCCTATCTTGTTAGAAAAAGAATATATTGAGCGTAATGAAAAATTAGAGTTGGCAGAGAAGATATTTAGTATGAAAGTACTGGCTAAAAATCTTAAAAATGAAAGAAAAACTAAAATAGAAGAAATAGAAAAATTAAATTCAATATTAAATCCAAAAATATTTTTAGAGTATGTAAAAGATATTAATAATAAATATGAATATTTGCAGATAATAAATATAGAAGATTTAGAATTAGAACTGAAAAATAAAATTTTCGAATTTCAACAAATATTTTTAGAATGCTTTAAAAGAAAAGTTGCAAGAGAAGCTTTAACAAAAAGCCAATTAGAAGATTTGATATATGAATTTAGATACTATTTAAATATTTCATGTGAGGGACAATTTTTACATCAAAACAAAGAATTAGAACAAAATGTAAAAATAGTATTAAAATTGTTGATTGAAAAAGCTAAGGAATTGAAGAAAATTACAGAAGTACTTAAAACAGATAAAAATTCAGAATTAGAATATATGATATATCGAACAATCTTTAAAACAAGAGTAATAAATTTAGATGAAGTTGAAGTGAAAATAACACATGAAAAACAACAGGGGAAATTACAAAAAAACAAAAATACTGATAATATATATACAATTAAGACATATTATGAAGATGTTATTGAATTAGAAGAAGAAATACAAATAGAGGATATTGAAATAAAAAAAGAAATAAGAAAAATAATAAACAAAAAGATAAAATTATTAAATTAGGAGGAACTAGTATGAAGTTAACTTTTTTAGGAGCTGCTAAGACTGTAACAGGATCAAATTTCCTATTAGAAGCAGCGGGAAAGAAAATATTAATAGACTGTGGAATGTGGCAGGGAAATCAAGAATTGGAAGATTTAAATAGAGAGGAATTTGAATATAATCCAGCAGAAATTGATTTTATGCTATTAACACATGCTCATATAGATCATTCAGGAAGAATACCTAAACTATATAATCAAGGATTTAAAAATAAAGTATATGCACATAAAGCGACATGTGATTTATGTGCTTTGATGTTACCAGATAGTGGACATATACAAGAAATGGAAAGTGTATGGAAAAATAAGAAAAGGCTTAGAAAAGGATTGGAAGAGTTACCACCTATGTACACAGCTGAGGATGCTCTTAGATCATTAGAAATATTCGAACCTGTAGAATATGACCAATTGATAGAAATAACACCAGAAATTACAATTAGATATAACAATGCAGGACATATGTTAGGTTCTAGTATAATTGAAATTTTTGTAAAAGAAGACGGAGAAACTAAAAAATTAGTATTTACAGGAGATCTAGGAAATAATGATATCCCATTATTATCAGAACCTACTATGATAGAAAGTGCAGATTATTTAGTAATGGAATCAACATATGGTAGTAGATTACACCTTAGAAATGATGAAAAAGCAAGATTGTTTTTAGATATAGTATCTGAAACAGTTGATAATGGAGGGACAGTCGTAATACCATCATTTGCAGTTGGAAGAACTCAAGAAATATTATATGAAATTGATAAACTAAAAGCATTAGAAGATAATGAAGAATTTAGTAGAAAATATAAAGTATTAATGCAAACACCGGTATATGTAGATAGCCCTCTTGCAATTTCAGCAACAGAAGTATTTAGAGAAAATATGGACTTATTTGAAGATGAAATAAAAGAAAAAATAATACAAGGTGATAACCCTTTGGAATTCCCAGGTCTTAAGTTTACAAGAACAGCAGATGAATCAAAAGCATTAAATGATGATCCAAGACCAAGCATAATAATATCAGCTAGCGGTATGTGTGAAGTTGGAAGAATAAAACATCATTTAAAACATCAATTGTGGAATCCAAAATCAACAATTCTTTTTGTTGGATATCAAGCACCAGGAACATTAGGTCATAGTATAGTAAATGGAGCTAAAAATGTAAAAATATTTGGAGATGATATTGCAGTTAATGCTAGGGTTGAATATATAGAAGGTTTTTCAGGACATGCAGACCAAGAATGGTTAATGAATTTTATATATTCTTTTAGAGAAAAACCAAAACATATATTTTTGGTACATGGTGAAGAAGATTCACAAGATGTTTTACAACAAAAAATATTAATAGACACAGGGATCACTTCAACAATACCATCATATGGAGAGTCATATGAGTTAAATGAAGAGTTAACAAAAACAGTTATAGAAATTAAACAAAAGCCAATGACAAAAGAAAAAGCTTTAAAGTCAGAAGTTTTAATGAGATTAGAAAAATTATCAGAAGAAATGAAGGATATGAAAACATTCGTACAACAAGATGTTGCAAATACAACATTATCTGAAAGAGAAATATATAGTATAAATGAAAAAATAAAAGAAATAGAAAAACAAATTGTAAAAGTTATTGAAGGTTAAGTAGGAGAAAAAAATGGATATTAATAATAAATATTTAAATGAAGCCATTATAGGGAATAAGAGTCTATTAGCAACATTCACATCAAAAGGAGAACTACAAAGACTATATTTTCCAAGTAAAGATATTAGACAATATATAAATTTTTATCATGTAGGGATTAAAGTGAATAATTCAGATTTAATCTATTTACATAGTGATATAAATAATGTATATAAACAATACTATGATATAGATACAAATATTTTAAATACAGAAATAGTTAATACATATTTCAATTTAAAAATATTACAAACAGATTTTATTATGTCAAAAGAAAATGTATTAGTTAGAAAATATACATTTGTAAATGAAAGTAAAATTGAATTAGATATAGAATTATTTAATCATATTGAATTATTATCAGATAACAATAATTTTGTTAGCTGCAAAATCATGGAAAAAGGAATGATTCAATATGCTCATGATTTCACAGTTTCAACATTTGCAAAAAGATATAATATATCAAGACATCAAATACACAATAGTAAAGAAAATATTAAAAGATGTGAAATAAATGATAAAGACTATATTGGAATGTCAAAAGATTCAAGTACAGCTTTTAAAGTTGGAAAAATATTGCCAAATCAAAAAAGAGAAATTGAAATATGTGTGTCATTAGGGGAAAATAAGAATATTTCAGAAATAGAAGATGAAATAGATAGAATAACAAAAATAGACTTAAATAAAGAATATAATTCAGTAAAACTATATTGGCGAAAATATTTAAAAAAACATAATACATTAAACTTAAAAGATCCTCAAAATCTATATGAAGAAAAGATAAATGAAATATATAAAAGGAGTATTTTACTTTTTCCGTTACTTACTAATCAAGAAACTGGTGGAATAATTGCAGCACCAGAAATTGATGAAAATTTTACTAAATGTGGAAGGTATGCATATTGTTGGCCGAGAGATGCTGTGTTCATAACAAAGGCAATGGATATATTAAATATGCATAAAGAAACAGAAAGATTCTATAAAATATTTTGTAAAAAAACACAAAGCAAGAATGGTATGTGGGAACAAAGATTTTTTACAGATGGTAGATTAGCACCAAGTTGGGGGTATCAAATCGATGAAACGGCATCTGTGGTATTTGGGGTATATGAACATTTTAAACATACAAAATCTGATAAATCATTAAAAGAAAACTTGAAAATGTGTGAAAAAGCAATAGACTTTTTGAAAAAATACACACAAGATTGGCTAGGAGTACAAAGACCTGGTAAATTCGATGTGGTAAAAGAAGATCTAGAAAAAGCATACAATCCAGATAATAAACATAGATATCACGTTAGTTATGATTTGTGGGAAATGAATGAAGGTGTCCATTTATATTCACTAGCAAGTATATATTCAGCATTTGAATGCATGAAAAAAATATATAATACATTAGGTGATAAAGTTTCAGATTTTGAAAAAAATAGATTAAAAGAAGAAAAAGTTAATAAAATAATTAGCGAATTAGAATATTATAAAGAAGAAATTAAAAAATATATAGATAGAGAACTTTATGATGAAACAAAAAAAACATATATAAGAAATGCAGAAGATAGAAAATTAGATATCAGTATATTAGCAGCTATAACACCATTTGAATTATTTAGAAGCAAAGACAAAAAAGTTAAAAATACAATAGAAAAAATAAATTTAACACTAAGAACATATACTGGTGGATATCAAAGGTTTGAAAATGACCATTACATGAATGGTAATCCGTGGCCAATTGCTAATCTGTGGATGGCTCTATACTATATTGAAAATGGAGAAAAAGCAAAAGCAAAAGAAGCATTTGATTTCGTTGTAAAAACATCGGGAAAACATGACTTTTTAGGAGAACAAGTGAGTAACGAAACTTTAAAACCAAATTGGGTAATAGGGTTAGGTTGGTCACACGCAATGTTTATAATTGTTCTAGAAAAATTATATGGTAATTTAAAATAAGATTATAAATGAATATAATAAATGAATAAATAAATAAAACTACAATTAATATAATATATGTTAATTGTAGTTTTATATATAATTATGGATATTTAGTGAAAATTTGGAAAAAATGTAAAAGAATGATAAAGAACACTTGAAAAGTAATTCTTTTTGTTATAAAATCAACTTGTCTATAAAGACAGGAAAAGAAATGAGATTTATCTCAAAATAAGGAGGAAATTTAATATGACAGTTAAAATAGGTATTAATGGATTTGGAAGAATAGGAAACTTATCATTCCAAGCAGCATTAGCAAAAGAAGGAGTAGAAGTTGTAGCAATAAATGATCCATTTATTGATGCAGAATATATGGCATATATGACTAAATACGATTCAGTACATGGAAGATATAATGGTACAGTTGAATGTAAAGATGGACAATTATTCGTAGATGGTAAAGAAGTAAAAGTGTTTAACGAAATGGACCCAAAAAATATTCCATGGGGACAATCAGGAGTTGATTATGTATTAGAATGTTCTGGAGTATTTACTACTACAGAAAAAGCATCAGCTCACTTAGTTGGTGGAGCTAAAAAAGTAATAATAAGTGCACCATCAGCAGATGCACCAATGTTTGTAATGGGAGTTAACCATGAAAATTATGATGCAAGTATGAATATTGTTTCAAATGCATCTTGTACAACAAACTGTTTAGCACCACTTGCTAAAGTTATTAATGATAACTTTGGAATTAAAGATGGGTTAATGACAACAGTTCATGCTACAACAGCAACACAAAAAACAGTAGATGGAGCTTCTAAAAAAGATTGGAGAGGTGGTAGAGCAGCAGCTGTAAATATCATTCCATCATCAACAGGAGCAGCAAAAGCTGTAGGTAAAGTTATTCCAGAATTAAATGGAAAATTAACAGGAATGGCATTTAGAGTTCCAACTGTAAATGTTTCAGTAGTAGATTTAACAGTTAATTTAGAAAAACCAACAACATATGAAGCAATATGTGCAGCAATGAAAAAAGCATCTGAAAATGAATTTAAAGGAATAATTGAATATGTTGATGAGCCAGTTGTATCATCTGATTTTGTAACAGATCCACATACTTCAATATTTGATAGTACTGCAGGAATCATGTTAACTGATACTTTTGTTAAATTAGTATCTTGGTATGATAATGAATGGGGTTACTCAAATAAATTAGTTGATTTAACATGCTATATAGCATCTAAATAATATAAAAAAAGAATGCTATAATACTTGAAAAGCATTCTTTTTTTGATATAGTACAAACACTTTTAAAATAGATAATAATAAGGATAGTGTACAAAAAAATAAAATAAAAATAAAAAATGGAGGTTAGCATGAATAAGAAAACAATAAGAGATATTGATTTAAAAGCAAAAAAAGTATTTGCAAGATGTGATTTTAATGTACCGATGGATAAAGAAGGAAATATAACAGATAATACAAGAATAGTAGCTGCATTACCTACAATCAAATACTTGTTAGAAAATGATTGTAAAATAATATTAGCGTCACATATGGGAAGACCTAAAGGAGAGTTCAAACCAGAATATTCTTTAAAACCAGTGGCGACTGAATTATCAAAATTATTAAATATTGATGTAATAATGGCAACAGATGTTATAGGAGAAGATGCAACTGAAAAAGCAAAAAAACTTAAATCAGGAGAAATTCTATTAATAGAAAATGTTAGATACCATAAAGAAGAAACAGATAACAATCCAGAATTTGCTAAAAAATTAGCTGATATGGCTGAAGTATTTGTAAATGACGCATTTGGTGCAGCACATAGAGCACATGCTTCTACAGCAGGAATAGCAGAATTTTTACCAGCAGTATCAGGAGTTTTAATTGAAAAAGAATTAAACTTCTTAGGTAAAACTTTAGAAAATCCAGCAAGACCATTTGTAGCTATATTAGGTGGTGCTAAGGTTTCAGATAAAATAGGTGTTATAGATAGTTTATTAGAAAAAGTAGATACTTTAATGATTGGTGGAGGAATGGCATATACATTCTTAAAAGCACAAGGTCATGAAATTGGAAAATCAATTTGTGAATTAGATAAATTAGATTTAGCAAAAGAATTGATGGAAAAAGCCAAGGCAAAAGGTGTGAAATTATTATTACCAATAGATACAAAAGTAGGAAAAGAATTTGATCCAAATACAGAGAGTAAAATTGTTGATTCTACAAATATACCGTCAGATTGGGAAGGATTTGACATTGGACCTAAAACAATAGAAATACTATCAGAAGAGTTGAAATCAGCTAAAACAATAATATGGAATGGACCAGTAGGAGTATTTGAATTTGATCAATTTGCAATTGGAACAAATGAAATTGCAAAAGTATTATCTGAATTAGATGCAACAACGATAATAGGAGGAGGAGATTCAGCAGCAGCAGTTAAAAAAGCAGGATTAGAATCAACTATGACTCATATATCAACAGGTGGTGGAGCATCACTTGAATTCTTAGAAGGAAAAAAATTACCTGGTATAGAATGTTTGATAAATAACTAAAAAAAGAATAGTATATGTGCATTAAAATTAAAAGAATACCTTGAAAAGTATTCTTTTTTGTTATAAAATATAACATGATATCTTAAGAGATATTTTATTAAAATCATAATATTTTGAGAGGAGAATATATAATGAGAAAAAAAATAATAGCAGGAAATTGGAAAATGAATATGCTTCCTAATGAAGCAATAAAATTTATAGAGGATTTATCACAAAGTGTAAAAAATACACAAAATGAAGTAGTATTATGTGTTCCATATACAGACTTATTTTATAGTCTATTAACAGCACAAGGAACTAATATTAAAATAGGAGCACAAAATGTGCATTTTGAAAAATCAGGAGCATATACTGGAGAAATATCAGCAGAAATGTTAAAAGTAATAAACACAGAATATGTAATTATAGGTCATTCAGAAAGAAGACAATATTTTTATGAAACAGACGAAACAGTAAACAAAAAAATTAAAATATCTTTAGAAAATACTTTAAAACCAATATTATGTGTAGGAGAAACTTTAGAAGAAAGAGAAGAAGGAATAACTAACAAAGTTATAACTAAGCAAACTGAGTTAGCACTAGAAGGTTTATCAGAAGATGAAATGAAAAAAGTTATTATAGCATATGAACCGATTTGGGCTATAGGAACAGGAAAAACAGCAACAAATGAAGATGCAAATGATGCAGTGAAAGCTATAAGAGAAAAAGTTTCTGAAATATACAATAAAGAAATTGCAGAAAATACAATAATCCTTTATGGAGGAAGTGTTAAATCAAGTAACGCAAAAGAATTATTTAATATGTCAGATATAGATGGTGGATTAGTTGGTGGAGCTAGTTTAAAAGCAGATGAATTTAGCAAAATAGTAAATTTCGATAAATAATATTTAGATATTGGAAAGAAGGATAGAAAAATGAGCAATAAATTAACTATGTTAATGATATTAGATGGATATGGAAATAGCAAAAATAAAGAAGGAAATGCAATAAAAAAAGCAGAAACACCTAATATTGATAAACTAATGAAAAAATATAGTACTGTAGATATAAATACAAGTGGATTATCAGTTGGATTGCCAGATGGACAAATGGGAAATTCAGAAGTTGGGCACACAAATATTGGTGCAGGAAGAATTGTATATCAAGAATTAACAAGAATTACAAAATCAATTGAAGATGGTGACTTTTTTACAAATACAGAATTAGTTGAGGCTATAGAAAATTGTAAAAGAAATAATTCAAAGTTACATATAATGGGGCTTTTATCAGATGGTGGTGTACACAGCCATGATAGACATTTATATGGATTACTAGAGTTAGCAAAAAGAAGAGATTTTGAAGATGTATATATCCATGCTTTCTTAGATGGTAGAGATACACCACCAGCATCGGCAGAAATGTATCTATCAAATTTAGAGGAAAAAATAAATGAAAAGAAAATAGCTAAAATAGCAAGTATTACAGGTAGATTTTATGCTATGGATAGAGATAAAAGATGGGAAAGAGTTAAAAAATGTTATGATGCATTAGTAAATGGTATAGGTGAAAAATCAGGAAATGTTATTAATGCTATAGAAGACTCATACCAAAAAGAACTATTTGATGAGTTTGTCGAACCAACATTAATATGTAAAAATGAAGAACCAATAGCTACAATAGGGAAAAATGATTCTGTAATATTCTTTAATTTTAGACCAGATAGAGCAAGAGAAATAACTAGAGCAATTATAGATCCTGAATTTAATGAATTCGAAACTAAAAAAGATTTAAACTTACATTTTGTATGTTTTACAAATTATGATGAAACAATGCCAAATGTAGAAGTAGCATTTAAAAAATCATCTTTATCAAACACTTTTGGAGAATATATAAGTCAAAAAGGTTTAAAACAACTAAGAATAGCTGAAACAGAAAAATATGCTCATGTTACATTTTTCTTTAATGGTGGAGCAGAAACTCAATATGATGGTGAAGATAGAATATTAATACCATCACCAAAAGTTGAAACATATGACTTGAAACCAGAAATGAGTGCAGAAGAAGTAACAGAAAAAGTTATAGAAGCAATTAATAGTGAAAAATATGATTGTATTATACTAAATTATGCTAATCCTGACATGGTGGGACATACTGGAAATATCGAAGCAGCAACAATAGCAGTAGAAACTGTTGATAAATGTGTAGGAGAAGTTGTAGATGCTGTTAAAGCAATAGGTGGAAATGTCTTAATAACGGCAGATCATGGAAATGCTGAGCAAATGTTAGATACAGTAACAGGAGAACCACATACAGCTCATACATCAAATCCAGTGCCATTAATATTAGTATCAGAAGAATCATATAAATTGAAAGAAAATGGTAAATTAGCAGACTTAGCACCAACAATGTTAGAATTATTAAATTTAGAAAAGCCAGAAGAAATGACTGGAGAAAGTTTATTATATAAGGAATAAAAAATAATATGTTAAATCATACTAAGAAAATTAAAGAAATATATAAATCTATACAAGAACAAATATATTACATGATTCCAGAAAGATGGGATGAACTTTATTTATATAGTTCCATAGTAGAAAATCCTAAAATAGGAGGTAATAAAGGGGAATTATTCTTTTATTACCTTCCTAAAGGAATCATTAAAAAGAAAATAGTAAATGTATATGAAATACCAGCAAAGTTTAATATACATGAAAAACAATATTTTAGATTAGTAGAAAGATTATATAAACAGATCAAAGATCTACAAGAAGAGTTTAAAAAAAGCGAAACAGAAAGAATTTGGTCTAATATAACAATAGTAATTAAAAATAATAAGTTTAAAACAATATATGATGATACAGATTTAATAAATAATAGATTTAATAATTATGACAGGCATATAATTTGGAGATACGAATATCTAGGTATTACACCAGATATGTTGCCAAAGGATGAAAAACAAATAATATATGATTACATGCGTTTTGGATCTTCAAATAGTAAGAAAAATTACTATGAAGAAGGTGTATATATAGATGAAAATATGTCTAATATAATTGGATATAGTACAGAAGAATATACTGCAAAGAAAAATATAGAAATGCAAAGAAATGATTATAATCAAAAGGTTAATATCAGAGAAAAATATAAAGTTAGTAATATATGTGTGAATGATAGTGAGAAAGAAGTTGGAAATATCGAAACTCACATTAGCCCGGAAATACCTAAAAAAATACAATATAAGAATCAGATATTAGCATCTAGAAATTTATATATGGAAGATGAATAGTATAATTAGAAAATAATGTCAGATACAGAATGTAATATAAAAAGATGTGATATAAAAAGAATGTGATATAAAAAGAATGTGATATAAAAGTAAAAACCTTAAAATGTTAAATCATTTTAAGGTTTTTACTTTTATTAAATATTTTTACGTTTATTTAATACTATTGTTTATTATTTTGTTTATTATTTTTTTGTTTTGTCGTCTGTCATTATTTCTTTAATTGTTCCTAAAGAACTTAATGCAGATGTCGCTTCAAAAGGTATGAAAATTTTATTAGCATCACCTTTTGCAACTTCTTGAAGAGCTTCTAAAGATTTTAGTTGAACTAATTTATCATCAGGTGCAGCAGCTTTCATAGCATCATAAACCATTTGTATTTCACGAGCTTTTGCTTCAGCTACTTCTTTTATTGCTTGAGCCTCACCGGCAGCTCTTCTGATTTTTGATTCTCTATCAGCTTCTGCTTCTAATATAGCAGCTTGTTTTCTACCTTCAGCAATAGTGATAGCAGATTGTCTTTGTGCTTCAGATTCTAAAATCAAAGCTCTTTTATTTCTTTCAGCATTCATTTCTTTTTCCATTGCGTCTCTAATATCAGCTGGTGGTGTAATATCTTTAATTTCAACTCGGTCTATTTTACATCCCCATTTATCAGTAGCTTCATCTAATTTGATTCTTAAACTGTTATTTATACCATCTCTTGAACTAAATGTTTCATCTAAATCCATTTTACCGATTATATCACGGATTGTAGTAATGGCTAAGTATTCTATACCTTTTTTCAAACTTTGAATTTCATAAACAGCTTTTGCTGGATCTGTTATTTGATAGAATACAACTGTATCTATTGTAATAGTAACATTATCTTTTGTAATAACACCTTGTGGTGGAATATCCATAGTTTGTTGTTTTAAACTTACAACACTTCTAACATGGTCGAAAAACGGTACTATAATTGTAAGACCAGCATCAGCTATCTTATAAAATTTACCTAATCTTTCTATAATATAAATTTCAGATTGTTTAACAATCTTGATTGACATTGCAGCTATAATAAAGACTATAACAACAAATATAATTAAAAAATACATAATTAAACCTCCTTTAAATTTTAGAAGAAATTTCTACTGGTGTTACAACAGTTTTAACACCTTTAATTTCAACTACTTTAATTTCTGTTCCTTTTGGTATATGTACATTATTTAAACTAGTAGCAGACCAAGTCTCACCATTTAATTTTATTAATCCTGAAGAATTTATAGGATCAATATTTTCAGTAACAATACCAACTTTTCCAATAATTGAAAAAGCATTTGTTTGATTAGTTGCACTTATTTTTTGAGTCAATTTTTTAGTTAGTGGTTTAGTTGCAAAGATCAACAATGTTGAAAATACTACAAATACTATTGTTTGAATAACAATACTATCAGTTATAAAACTTGCAATCATTGCAAAAATTGCTCCAAGTGCAAACCAAAAGACTAAAAATCCATGTGTCATTATTTCTAAAATTAAAAATGCACCAGCAATTATTAACCAAATTTGCCACATAATAAAACCTCCCTTGTAACAACTAATATAATTATATCACAAATATGAATAAAATGGAATATATTAAGATAATAAAACTAGAAGACATAAGTAGAAAAAGAATAAGTGAAAAATAAGGAAAATAAAAATGAAAAATAAAAATGAAAAATAAAATATTCTGCAAATGTATAAAAAATAGAAAAATGGAAATATTCTATAAAATTAAAGTATAGAGAGGAAATTATAGAATGAATGATAAAAAAGAATTAAAAAAGGATGAGGAATATAGAGAAAAACAAAGTGAAAAAGCATCATATATACCAACATATTTCGAATGGGTAAATGTTGAAGAACAAAAAGAAATTGTAGATAAGTTAGAGAAAATTTCTAATGTTGAAACTAGTAAAGATGAGGTGAGTAAATGATGTATAAGTATACAACAAGAGCCAAAAAAGCAATGGAGATAGCAAATGATATAGCTACAAAGTATGGACATAAATATTTAGGTACTGAACATATTTTATATGGATTATTAAAAGAAGGTAATGGTGTAGGTGCAAAGGTTTTAAAAAATTTAGAATTAAAACCAGAAGATATAGAAGAAAAAATACTTGAATTATTAGGTAATAACGATAATGTATATGAAATTGAATATAATGAATCGAAAAAAGAAAAAGGAATAAATAATAAGAAGAAAGAAGAAAAAGTAGAAAAAAAATCTGGAAAAATATTCGAAAAAAACACAAATACAAAAGGCAAGGGGGTAAAAAAAGAGAGAATAAATGGTTTAACACCAAATACTAAAAAAGTATTAGAAAATGCTTTAGTTGAAACGCAAAAAATAGGGTATGATTATATAGGAACAGAACAAATACTTATAGGAATAGTTAGAAACGGTGAAAACTTTGCAATTAAGATATTATCAGAATTGGATATCAATACAAATAAATTGTATACAGAAATAATAAAGGTAATACAAGAATCGGATGATTTGAAAGAGTATAAGGTAGAAAAAGAAAAAAGTGATACTACTAGTACATATAAAGAAATAGAGACATTAAATCAATATGGAGAAGATTTAACACAAAAAGCAATAGAGAATAAGGTTGATCCTGTTATTGGAAGAAATTTAGAAATAGATAGAGTTATTCAGATATTATCAAGAAGAACAAAAAATAATCCGTGTTTAATAGGTGAACCAGGAGTTGGTAAAACAGCAATAATAGAAGGATTAGCACAAAAAATAGTAAATGGTGAAGTTCCGGAAAATTTAAAAGAAAAAGTAATAGTAACATTAGACATATCATCAATGGTAGCAGGTGCTAAGTATAGAGGAGATTTCGAAGAACGTATTAAAAAAGTCTTAGATGAAATTAAAGAAGCTAAAGACATAATAATATTTATAGATGAAATTCATACAATAGTAGGAGCAGGAGCTGCTGAGGGAGCTATTGATGCAGCTAATATTTTAAAACCACTATTAGCAAGAGGAGAGATACAATTAGTAGGAGCTACAACTATAAATGAATATAGAAAATATATAGAGAAAGATAGTGCATTAGAAAGAAGATTTAGTCCAATAATAGTTAATGAACCAAGTAAAGAAGATACAATAAGCATTTTAAAAGGTATAAGAGAAAAGTATGAAAATTATCATAATGTCATAATTTCAGATGAAGCAATAGAATGTGCTGTAGAAATGTCTGTGAGATATATTACAGATAGATTTTTACCAGATAAAGCAATTGATTTAATTGATGAAGCTTCAGCAAAAGCAAGGTTGAAAATATATAAAAAGCCGCAATATTTTAAAAAAATAGAAGAAAAATTAGAAAAGATAAAAAATGAGAAAGAAAAAGCTATAGATAAGCAGGAATATGAAAAAGCAGCAGAAATTAGAGATAAAGAAGATAAAATAAAGTATGAATATAAAGAGAAATACGATAAATGGGAAAAAAATAAAGAGAAAATAAAATCTAAAATTCAAAATGAAAATATTGCAGAGATAATAGCTGAATGGACAAAAATCAATGTGGAAAAAATAAATGAAAAAGAAAATATAAAATTAAAAGAATTAGAAAAGAATTTACAAAAAAGAGTAATAGGGCAAGAATATGCAGTAGAATCAATCTCTAAAGCTATAAGAAGAGGAAGAGTAGGTCTTAATAATGGTAAAAGACCAATAGGATCATTTTTGTTTTTAGGACCAACTGGAGTAGGGAAAACAGAACTATGTAAAGCACTTGCAGAAAATTTATTTGGAAAAGAAGATGATCTAATTAAAATAGATATGTCAGAATATATGGAATCACATTCGGTTTCAAAATTAATTGGTTCACCTCCAGGTTATGTAGGATTTAATGAATCTGGACAATTGACAGAAAAAATAAGAAGAAGACCATATTCAATTATATTATTTGATGAAATTGAAAAAGCTCATATTGATGTTATGAATATATTACTTCAAATATTAGAAGATGGAAAATTGACAGATTCACAAGGGAAAGAAGTTAATTTTAAAAATACAATAATTATTATGACCTCTAATATTGGAGCTAAATTAATTACTAATAAAAACAATCTAGGATTTTGTGTGAATAGTAGAAATGAAATGAATGAAAAACAAATTAAGATAGATAATGAAGATGTTGAAAATTCTGAAATAAAAATAGAAAATAAAAAAATACAAAAAGAAGTAATGGGGGAATTGAAAAAAGAATTAAAACCTGAATTGATAAATAGAATAGATGAAATTATAGTATTTAATAAATTAGAAGATAAGCATTTGTTAGAAATCATTGATATTATGTTGAATGACATAGTTAAAAGATTAGAAATTAAAGATATTAAAATAAATATTACAGAAGATGTAAAAAAACAAATACTAGAGCAAACAACGGAATTAGGTTATGGTGCGAGACCCTTAAGAAGAACTATTCAAAAAACAATTGAAAATATGTTAGCTGATAAGATAATTGAATTAGATATTGAAAAAAACTTAGATATAAGCATATATGTAGAGGAAAAAGAGATTAAAATAAAAAATTAAGAATCAAATTGTAATGCAAACGGTAATATATCTTGTTTGTAATATTATGTAAAATATGATATAATATTAAATGTAAAAAAAGTTTAAGTATATTTTATCAATTAATAGAGAGGTTGATAAAAACATTATGAAGGAGATTACAACATGACAAGAAAACAACTAAGAGTAATAATGATTACTTTTTTAACACTCATTATTATGGGTGTCACAACCTATGCAAGCTATAATATGTCTTCAAGCAGAAAGTTTGAAACAGAAAAAAATATTAATTATGATCAACTGAAAGTTGAGAAAATTAATGAAGAAGAATATATATATCAAATAAATATACCATATGGTAATGACGAAATATATATTAAATCAGAAAGAACAATGGATATTGTTAAAAACGAAGATGGTGAATATCAAATAGAAATACCTCTATATGAAGGAGACTATTTCGTGCAGGTGCAATATGACGATATTCCAGTAGTAAAACATACTGAAGGAACAAATTATGGTCCAGACGATGAATATATTTGGGAATTGGAATATTATGAAATTTTGTACTATGAAGGAATAAAATTATTTTACTATGATTATTCATCAATAAGTGATGTAATACCTATTGGTCTGAATTCAAAATTTGATATTCAATATGAAGATGGAAATGTGGGAAATGTATTATCTGCTAAATACGTAATAGAAATTCCCATAAATATTGAATTAGAAAGTGGTTTGAAAATAAAAGTATATAATTAAAATAGTTAAAACTCTCTGAAAAATGGTGATATAAATATTAGAAAAATCTAATAAATATATCATCATTTTATTTGTTTTTGATTAAAAATAATTGAATAAGACAATATAAATTAAATGTAAATTAAATATATATTAAATATAAATTAAATGTAAATTAAATATAAATCCATTTACTAATAGCCTTTACCATGATATAATCGTGTGCAAAGGTGGTTTTTATGTTAGAAAAAATAAATAATATAGATGAATTAAAAAAATTAAAATATAAAGAAAAAGCAGAATTAGCAAAAGATATAAGAGAATATATATTAGATATTGTGTCAGAAAATGGAGGACATTTAGCATCTAATTTAGGTGTCGTAGAGTTAACAATAGCGATACATTCGGTATTTAACTTGCCAGAAGATAAAGTTGTTTGGGATGTTGGGCATCAATCATATGTACATAAAATATTAACGGGAAGAAAAGAAAAATTAAAAAATATTAGAAAATTTGGTGGAATAGCAGGTTTTCCAAAGACTAACGAATGTCCAACAGATTGTTTTAATACAGGGCATAGTAGTACATCAATTTCTGCAGCATTAGGAATGGCAAGAGCAAGAGATTTAAAAGGTGGAAATAATTCTGTAATGGCAGTTATAGGTGATGGATCATTAACAGGAGGAATGGCACTTGAAGCTTTGAATGATGCAGGATTTAGTCAGACGAAATTAACAGTAATATTAAATGATAATGAAATGAGTATATCAAAAAATATTGGTGGAATGAATATGTTATTAACAAGATTGAGGACTAAAAAAACATATGATAAATCAAGTCATGTTGTAAAAAAAGTAATATTAAAAGTTCCAGCATTAGGCAAAGGAGTAATAAGACTGGTTAGATCTGTTAAAAGAAGTATGAAACAATTAATAATACCTAAAATGTTTTTTGAAGATATAGGATTTAGATATTTAGGACCAGTAGATGGTCATGATACTAAAGAACTAGAAAGAATGTTAGAAATAACAAAAAAACTTAATGGACCAATATTATTACATGTAATAACAAAAAAAGGTAAGGGGTATAAGATTGCAGAAGAAACACCGGATAAATTTCATGCAACAGGACCATTTGATTTGGAAACAGGAAAAGGTAAAGCTGTAAAGAAAGCAGATTATTCAAAAATATTTGGAGAACAATTAGTAGAGCTTGCGAAAGAAAATTCTAATATAGTTGCAATAACAGCTTCTATGAGAGATGGAACAGGTCTTAAAGAGTTTGCAGAAACATATCCAAATAGATTTTTTGATATAGGTATAGCAGAGCAACACGCAGTGTGTTTAGCAGCAGGAATGGCTAAAGAAGGAATGATACCATTTGTTCCAATATATTCATCTTTTTATCAAAGAGCATACGATCAAGTGATTCATGATATAGCAATTCAAAATTTACCAGTTGTAATGTGTGTTGATAGAGCAGGTATAGTTGGTGCAGATGGAGAAACACATCAAGGTACATTAGATTTAGCATTTTTTAGATTAGTACCAAATTTAACAATATTAGCACCAAAAGACTTTAAAGAGTTAAAAGAAATGATGAAATTTGCTGTGGAATTAAAAAAACCAGTAGTTATAAGATATCCTAGAGGTGGAGAAGGTAAAATAGAATTCAAAAAATGTGAAAAAATTGAATTGGGAAAATCAGAAATACTTAAAAAAGGGAATGAAATAACACTAATAGCAATTGGGAAAATGGTAGATCAAGCAATGGGATTTGCAGAAAAATATGAAAAAGAAAATAGTAAAAAAGATGCAGTTGAAGTTATTAACGCTAGATTCTTAAAACCATTAGATGTTGAAACTATAAAAAGATCTATAGAGAAAACTAAAAATGTTATAACAATAGAAGATGGAGCTATGATAAATGGATTAGGAACAGCTGTTAAAGAGTTAGTAATTGACGAAAAACTACAAAATGTAAAAATTAAAACATATGCATATCCAGATAAATATATAGAACATGGTTCTGTAGATGAATTAGAGGAAAAATATAATATGATAATAAAAAGTGAGGATATATTAAATGAACAAAAATGATTTGTTAAAAGAATATAAGAGACAAGAAGATAGAATTTGTTTAGCACACATATTAGATAAAATAGAATTTAGTGAAAAAAGAGATAAAATAGAATTTACAGATTTCTTAGATATGTATCAAATTTCACTTGTTGAAAATTTTATGAAAAAAATCAAACATACAAATTATATATTATTTGGAGGATATGAAAATGCTGAGAGAAAAGTATTAATAATATATCCAGATAAATTTAATTTAGAAATGATAATAAAAAATTATTCTAAAATGTTAAGTGTTATTAGAATTACATTACCAAAGGAAGAAAAAGGTAATTATGCACATAGAAATTATTTAGGTGGAATAGTTAAATTAGGTTTAAAAAGAGAAAAAGTAGGAGATATAATTGTAAGTGAAGAAGGAGCAGATATATTAACAGTATCTGATTTTGAAACAATTTTATCAGAAGAACTTAAAACTTTAACAAGATTCCAAAACAGTGAGTTTGAAATACTTGGAATTGAAAAAATAGAACCAAAAGAAATTAAAACAGAAGTTGTAAATATAATACCACCATCACTAAGATTGGATAATATAGTATCAGATTTAGCAAAAACGTCAAGAAGTAAAGCAGTTGAAATAATAGGTCAAGAAAGAGTATTTTTAAATGGTGAATGTATAACAAAGCAATCTAAAGGAATAAAAGTTGGTGATACAATAACAATAAGAGGAAAAGGAAGGTTTGTAATAAAAGAACAAACTGGAACAACGAGAAGTGGAAGAATAGTATTAGCAGTTGAAAAATTCATTTGATAATATGAATAAAAATTGTTAAAGAAAGTAACTATTAAAATGATTTAATTCATTCTAATAGTTACCTTTATTATTTTATATTATTATTTTAATTCAACTACAGTGACACCATCTTCACCTTCACCATATAAACCTAATCTAAATGATTTAACATGTGGATTCGTTTTTAAATATGAATGGATACTAGAACGAAGTTTTCCTGTTCCTTTTCCATGGACAATACGTACGATGTTTAATTTTGAAAGAGAACTATCATCTAAAAATTTTTCTACAATGTAAATTGCATCAAGTGTTGTTGTTCCTATAATATTTAATTCTGTATTAGCTAATTTAGTTTTGGCTAAACTACTAAATGTAGAATTATTGCTATACTTATTTTTTTCTTTATTTTTATCTGAAATTTTCTGTTTTTCAGAGTTATTTAATAATCTTAAATTTTTAATTGGGACATTCATTTTAATATTTCCTATTTGAACTTGAACATCTTTGGATTTAGAAACATTAGATATTATTGTACCATTTTGTTTTAATGTGATCACAAAAACTTCAGTATTAATTGTTAAATCATTAGGATTTAATGGAGTGATTTGAGTTTTATCGTTATTATCCTCAATAGTAGGAGATAAACTTTTAATTTTTGTATTTAATTTATTTCTCATAGATTCAGCAGTACTTTTATCAGAAACATTTTTCAAATCTCGTAAAATCAATGTTGCATCATCTTTTGCATTTAAAAGAATTTCGCGAGCTTCTGTTTTTGCTTTTTCAATTATAGTGCTTTTTCTATCATTTAAATCTTGTTTTTCGTTTTCTAAAGCAGCTTTTAATTTTCTGGTTTTTTCTAAATTATCATGTATTTCTAATCTTTCGTTATCAAGTGCTATTTTGTTATCATATATATTTTTTAGTAACTCTTCAATATTTACTTCATCAGTAGTTAAGAGTGATTTAGCCTTATCAATAATGTTATCACTAAGTCCTAATTTTTTACTGATAGCAAAGGCATTACTTTTACCAGGGATACCAATTAATAACTTATATGTTGGTGTTAGAGTCGAAATATCGAATTCAACAGAAGCATTTTCGAATCCATCTGAAATTAAGGCATGTTGTTTTAATTCTTGGTAATGAGTTGTAGCAATAGTTAAACTTCCTATATTCTTCACATGTTCTAGAATACTTATAGCTAAATTAGCACCTTCTAAAGGATCTGTACCAGAACCAAGTTCATCAACAAGAACTAATGAATTAGAAGTTAATTTATTTAAGATATCTACAATATTTAACATATGTGATGAAAAAGTACTAAGTGAATTTGTAATACTTTGATCATCACCAATATCCGCGAAAATTTCATCAAATACATAAATAGAAGATTTTTCATCTGCTGGAATATTAAGTCCACTACAAGCCATGAGTGTTAAAAGTCCAACCGTTTTTAGTGTAACTGTTTTCCCACCAGTGTTTGGTCCTGTTATTAGAAGTGTTGAAAAAGATTCACCAAGATTAATTGAAACAGGGACAATCTTTTCAGGATCTATTAATGGATGCCTAGCTTTTATTAGATTTAATTTTTTTTGAGTATTAACAACAGGTGTTATTGCATTTAAACTTTTTGAATATTTTGCTTTAGCAAATATAAAATCTAATTGACCTATTGTTGTATATGTTGAAAGAATTTCATCAATATATGGATAAAATAGTGATGTTAGTTCATAAAGTATTTTTTCAATTTCTATTAGTTCCAAATTTTTGACTTTTGTTAATTCATTATTCATTTCAAAAATGCTTAATGGTTCAATAAATACTGTTGAACCTGCATTAGAAACATCATGAATAAATCCTTTTACATTTGACCTATATTCATCTTTAACAGGAATAACAAATCTATCATTTCTAATTGTTATAAGATTTTCTTGTATATATTTCGAATATGATGAATGTATCATTTTATTTAATGTTGAGCGAATATCTTGTTCAATATTTTTTTTCTGTCTTCTTAAGTCAGATAAATTTTTAGATGCATTATCATCTAAAGTGTTTTCATCAATTATACTGCTTAATATTTTATCAGAGATACTTTTATTTGAATAAAGATTATCAAAGTATGTTGATAAAATGGGGAAATCATTTGGGTTGATATATTCTTTCGAAAAATATATTTTTAAATTTTCAGAAAGTTTTAATATAGATGCTAGATTTAATAAAGACTTTAAATTTAGTGAATACCCTTTTTCTAATAATTTAATATCAATAGATATATCTATTATATTACCGAAAGATGGGAAATGACTCTTTATTTGTAAAAGACAAGCTTCATTTGTTTCATTTAATAAATCTTGTACTTTATTTAAATTATTCAAAGGTAATAATTTTTGTGTTAATTCAATTCCACTAGGTGTAGAACAAAAAGTGGATAATGTTTGTATAATTTTGTTATATTCTAATTTTTCTAAATAACTGTTTTTCATAAAATCTCCTAAATTACATAATATATAGATTATACAAGCAAAAAGAATATTAGTCAATAATTTAAAAGCTGGGATAAGTTAGAATATGAATAAATTAGAATAATATGTGGTATATGAAAAAATAAATAAGTATATTATATAAAGTTCTGTAATATATTAAGATGTTGTTAGAATGATGGGAGAAAGTAATACAGAGTAGGAAAAAATTAATATTCACTAGAAAAACAAGGGAAATAATTGCAAAAAAATTATTTATGTGATATATATTAGATAATATATAAATCTGTTAAAATATGAGAGATTTAAGAAGAGGTGAAAAAATGATAAAAGCCTATGCTAAGACAGATATAGGAAAAGTTCGTGAAATAAATCAAGATGCATACTATATAACAGAAGATTCTTTTGAACAAATTCAGTTATTTATATTAGCTGATGGTATGGGTGGATATAATGGTGGTGAAATAGCAAGTAATTTAGCAATACAATCTGCTAAAAGCTATATAGAAACTAATTTTGATCAAATAGAGAAAGATAGAGACAGCATATTACAATTAGTTGCAAGTAGTGTTGAATATGCAAATATGGTGGTTTATGATAAATCAAAAACTGATCCAGAATTAGAAGGAATGGGAACAACATTTGAAGTATGTTTAATATATAATAATAAGGCATACATATGTCATATAGGTGATAGTAGAATATATAGAATTAGAAAAGATTTTACTAGGAAATTAACAAATGACCATAGTTATGTTGAAAAATTAGTTAGAGAAGGAACAATTTCAAAAGAAGAAGCTGTTCATCATCCACAAAAAAATATGTTGATGAAAGCTTTAGGATGTAATTCGTTTATTGAGCCAGATGCTATGGTTAAAGGATTTTTAAAAGATGATATTATAGTAATGGGATCAGATGGTTTGACAAATATGGTAACAACAGAAGAAATTTTTGATAGTGCCAAAAAGAATATAGAACAAGCAGTAAAAGATTTAGTAGAAATAGCAAATGATAGAGGTGGATATGATAATATCACTGTAGTAATCATTAAAAATATATAATACTTATGAGGAGATGTATGTATGAGTATCGAAGGTAGACTAGTAGGAAATAGATATGAAATTTTAGAAAAAATAGGAAATGGTGGAATGGCCACAGTATATAAGGCTATGGATAAAATTCTTAAAAGATATGTGGCTGTTAAAATCTTAAGAGACGAATATACAACAGACGAAGAATTTATTAAAAGATTTGAATGTGAAGCACAGTCAGCAGCAAAGTTATCACATCAAAATATAGTCTCTGTTTATGATGTAGGTGTAGATGGAAATCTATACTATATTGTAATGGAATTAATTCAAGGTAAAACATTAAAAGAATTAATCATAGAAGAAAGAGGTCCTCTTCCGTGGAAATGGGCAGTTAATGTAGCAATACAAATAGCAGCAGCTTTAGAAGTAGCGCATAGAAATAACATTGTACATAGAGATATTAAACCACACAATATAATAATAACAGAAGAAGGAGTATCAAAAGTTACTGATTTTGGAATAGCTAAAGCAGTTTCAAATTCAACAATAACATCTTTTGGTACAACTATAGGATCGGTACACTACTTCTCACCAGAACACGCACGTGGTGGATATACTGATGCTAAATCAGACTTATATTCATTGGGTGTAGTTATGTATGAAATGATGACAGGAAAAGTACCGTTTGATGCAGATACACCAGTTTCAGTTGCTTTAAAACATATGCAAGAAGAACCAGAAGAACCGATCGAAATAAATTCAAATATTCCAGTAACAATGAATAAAATAATTGTAAAAGCATTGCAAAAAGATGTTAATTTAAGATACCAAACAGCAACAGATATTGTTAAAGATTTAAAAATGGTATTAAAAAAACCGACTGAAGATTTTGTTAATGTTGAAAAATATGACCCTACAGCTAAAACACAAGTTTTAGGAAGAGTAGAAGCAAAATCGACTAAGTCAACAACAAATAAAACAAATAGAAAAGATGAAGAAATGTCATTATTTAAAAAGCATAAAGTAGTTATAACTGCAATATCTGTAATTATTTTGCTATCAATATTATTAGCATCAACAATGGCAATAATAAATAATGCAAAACCAGATGATGTAGAAATACCTCAAGTTGTAGGAATGACAGAAGCGGAAGCTATAGTGAAAGTAGAAGAAAGTGGATTGGAAATTGTTAATATAGGTGAAGAATATAACAAAGATGTTGAAGCTGGTAAAATAATATCACAAAAACCAGAATTCAGAGAAGGTTATACAATTAAAGAAGGAACAGAAATAGAAATAATTATTAGTAAAGGTGCAGAAAAAGCAATAGTTCCAAAAGTTATTGGAGAAACAAAAGACGAAGCTATAAAATTATTAGAAGATGCAAAATTCAAAGTAGAAGTATTAGAAGTAACAAGTGATACTATAGAAGAAGGAGCAGTAGTAACTCAAAGCAGTGAAGCAAATTCAGAAATGTTTGCAGGAGATACTATTGTAATTGAAGTTAGTATAGGAACAGGTATTGAAAAAGTAACAGTACCAAGTGTTATAACAAAAACAGAAGCTGACGCAATAGTAGCATTAGAAGCGGCTAAACTTACTGTGGAAGTAGTTTATGACGAAGATAGTACAAAATCAGATGGAGTCGTTATAAAACAAAGTATAGATGTAGGTACGGTATTAGATGCTGGAACAAAAGTAATTATAACTGTAAATAAATTACCAGAATTAAAACCAGGTGTAATAACAGTTAATTTAAAATCAGTATTAAATTATGAACCAGAAGAGCCAAAAGAAGATGAAGACCCTGCTCCTGTCGAAAAAGCAGATGTAAGAATAGAAGTTAATGGTGATATAGTATATAGTCAATCTGTTAGCAAAGATGAAACAAGTATTGTGCAAACATATAATGGAAAAGGAAATGTAGAAATTAAATTATATGTAGATAATATATTAAAAGGAACAAAGCAAATTAATATGAATAATGAGACAAATGTTCTTTTTGAATAATAAAGTGATAAACAAAAGTAGTAAATAAAAGAAATAATAAAAGTAGTAAATGTAGTAATAACTAAATGTAATCAAAAAAAGATAACAGTATCAAATTTATTGAAACTGTTATCTGTTTTTTGAATTTTAGTATATTTAATCATATACAGTTTAATCATAGTCTACTTAATCTTATTTCCTTTTTCCGAAAATAGATAAAATTCGTATAAAAATATTAATAAAATCTAAATATAATTGCATAGCACAATATATGTGTATTTTTTCAGAATCAAGATTAGGATCTTGAGATAACAATTTGATTTTATTTAAATCATAAACTGTTATTCCGAAAAATACAAGTAAAATAAACCAATCAACACCTAATGATAATGCAGAACTATTAAAGATAAAAATATTTAATAAAGACATTATTAATCCGGCAATTAAAAATAAAGTTAAATATGGACCGAATTTACTTAAATTGATTTTTGTTGTATATCCTATAAATCCTAATATTGCAAATATTAAAGCAGAAATACCAAAAATGTATACAATTGAAGATAATTCAAATATATAGAAAATTGTTGCTAAAGTAACACCATTTATCATAGCATAAACAAAATATAATATACCAACAGCCATTGGTGGTAATTTTCTAAATAGAAATGAAAATAGTAAAACAATAGCTAATTCAGCAACTAATAAAATTGGGAAATAATCATTGTTTAATATTGTTGATAATAAATCAGTTGAATATGTGTACCATGCGATAATACCAGAACCAAGTAAGCCTAAAAACATCCAAAAAAATGTTTTTCCAAGTATCTTATTTGGTTCATTAGTAGTAATAACTTCTTCTTCAAACATAAAATGCTCCCTTCATAAAATTTAATGTTAGTATAACATAATATTAAGAGATTTACCAATTAATATTTTTATAAAACAATAAAACATTAAATTATAAAATAAGCATAAAAATATTAATATTTATAGATAATTTATGTTTTTTGTGAAATAATATAATAGAATAAATTATTCAGAAAAATATACTAAAATGAGTGATTGTAAATTAATTATTAATGTGTTAAAATTTGGATAGTAGTAATGAAAATACACATAAGAAGAAAGGGGTATATGATAATTAAATATTAATTTAATATACTTATCATAAAGAGTGGAATGGCAAATAAAATAGAGAAAATAGACAATAAAAAAATATATGTAGAAAGTATAAATAATCAAGGGATTACATTAATTTCAGTTGTAATAACAATAATTGTATTATTAATTTTGACATCTGTTTCAATTGCATTGCTTTTAGGAGAAACGGGAATTTTAAATCAGGCAAACAAAGCTAAAATTATATCAGAATTTTCATCATATGAGGAAGCTATGAAATTAGTAGAAGCAGATGATGTTATGAATGATTTAATAGAAGGAAAGAAACAAACATCTTTAAGATATAATATATATAGTGGACAAGAGTTAGCAAAAATATTACCCAATGTAGAACAAGAGATAATGGATAGAATAATGTATATTGATGGAGAAATGATATATATTGCAGATGAAATAAATCAAGATGTAATTGAGATTGAAAATGCCGGATATCAAATAATCTTAAAAGAAGACGTTAACTATAGAATAGAATTAGAGATGATAGAAAATTTAGTAGAATTAACAAACATATATGGATATGAGCAAATAGGAAAGCAAATAGAAACAATATATTATCCAAATAGTGTATATGTAGGTTTAAATAAATTTGGAGCAGGATGGAATATACTTGGTAATGGTGATACAAGTAGTGAAAATACAAATATAATAAAAGAAATAGAAGAGTTAGGTGTATTTGAATTAACAGAAGAAGATAAGATGTATTTGAAAAATAGTCCATATTTAGTAACATATGAAAATGAATATGTACAAAGTATAAATGGAAAAATGACATCAGTAGGTACAGATAGAGAGAAAATTAGATATTCATATAATTATGATCAAGAAGATGGTTATTTATCAAATAATATTTTTACAGCAATAACAGAAGATTCAGAAAAAGATGCAGATTCATTTGGAGAGTTTTCTAGTGTGAATAAGGATAGTGATTTAGAATACAGAGAAGATAAATATGGACATACTGGATTAGTAACAGGAGAAAATCCAGTATCAGTGCCTTTAGATGATAAAGAAGTACATGTAAATGAAGAATATACATTAAGTATATTGGTAGAAGGTCCAACAAATCAAGGATATCCTAAAGAAACATGTGGTTCATTGTATCCAGATGGTGTGAAATATTTTGGTGGTACAGTAATAGCAATTTCAAGTGGGTGGGATAAATATACAGCATGGATAAGTGTAGCAGAAAATTACTTAAGAGTATATGCATACTCAACAATTGATGTTACAAAAGGATTTACGTATGTAGATATTAGTGAATATCAAGATAAATTTATGCATATTCAATTAACAGCACAAAATGGTGGAGAAGCACAACTATATATAAATGGAGAACTCAAATCTACATTTTTAGTAGATAATTATACATTTGATAATACGGAAGTTACATTAGGTGATTTAAGACCAGGAAGAGGATTGATGTACACAGGAACAATATATGATGTTATAGTATATGACAGGATCTTAACTGAACAAGAACTTTTAAACACATGGAAATATGTAAAAACAGAATATAATATTGATGAGACTGGAACACAATATTAAATTAGAAATTAAGAATAAAATTAAGAATAAAAAGAAGAATAAAAAGAAGAATAAAAAGAAGAATAAAAAGAAAAAATAAAATTAAAGATAATATAATATGTTAGAAAAACGATAGAATAATTGATTGAAATCACTTGTTCTATTTTTTTACATTTAAAGATTGAGAAAAATATAAAAATATGGTATATTTAAATAGATGAAAAGTGATTGAAAGTCGTGAAAGGATAAATAATGAGAGGGAAAATAGTAGAAATTATTGCAGATATTTCTAAAGTAGAAATAAAAGAAGAGATATATACAGCTAAAGCAAGAGGGATATTCAGAAAAGAAGATATATCTCCTGTTGTAGGTGATATAGTTGAAATCGAAATAATTGATGAGAATAAAAAAGAAGCTGTTATTAATAAAATAGAAGAACGTAAAAATTATGTTAAAAGACCTAAAATTTCTAATATATCACAATTAATATTAGTTGTATCAATGAAGAATCCAAAACCAGATTTATTAATGTTAGATAAACAACTATTATTTGCAGAATTTCTAAATATTAAACCTATAATTGTTTTGAATAAAATAGATTTAGATGATGAGAAGTTATCAATAGAAATAAAAGAGATATATACTGAGTTGGGATATGAAATCATTGAGACAGAAGCTAAAAACGATATTGGAATAGAAAGAATACATGATGTATTAAAAAATAATATAAGTGCATTTTCAGGAAATTCTGGAGTAGGTAAGTCAACATTAATTAATAAAATATTTAGTAGAGAGATAACAGAAGAAGGTTTGATTAGTGAAAGAAATAAGCGTGGTAAAAATACTACAACAATAGTAAAGTTATATAAAATATCAGATGAAACATATATTGCAGATACACCAGGATTTTCAACATTTTCTATAGAAGAAATTCCATATAAGGAATTGGAAAAATATTATGTTGAATTTGAAAAATATAGAATAGAGTGTAAATATATAGGATGTAGTCATATTAATGAGGGAGAAGCAGAATGTGGTATAAAACAAGCTGTGAAAAATAAATCTATTAATAAACAAAGATATGAAAGATTTTGTAAAATATATGAAGAATTAAAAAATAAGGAGGAAAGAAAAAAATGGTAGAAGTATCAACATCAATATTAACAGTAGAGGAAAAGATAGCAAGTAATGTTTTTTTAGAATTAGAAGCATCTAAAACAGACTATTTTCATATAGATGTAATGGATGGAAAATTTGTAGAAAAAGATACATATGAAAAAATGTTAGAATATAGTAGTTATATAAGAAGAATATCAAGTTTACCATTAGATGTTCATTTAATGGTAGAAAACTTAAAAGAAGCAATAGATGACTTTTTAGCAGTAGAACCTAATATCATTACTTTTCATGTAGAAGCTTGCAAAGATAAAGAAGAAGTAATAAGTATGATAAAATATATAAGAGAGAATAATTCGAAAGTAGGTATATCGCTAAAACCAGATACTAAATTAGAAGAAGTTTTTGAATATTTGCCATATGTAAATATGTGTCTTGTAATGACAGTAGAACCAGGAAAAGGTGGTCAAACATATTTAAATAAAATGACAGAAAAAATATCTGGATTAAAAAAATATATCAATGAAAACAATTTAGAAGTAGATATAGAAGTAGATGGTGGTATAAACTTAAGAACTGCAGAAGAAGTAAAAAAAGCAGGAGCAGATATATTAGTTGCTGGAACAGCTATATTAGCAGCAAATGATTATAGTGTAATTATTAAAGAATTAAAAAAGTAGTTAATTTGAATTAAATAAGTGAAATAAAAACATAAAATAAAATGCTAGATAAAAAATAAAAAAATAAAAAAATAAAAATACTCTAAAATAATTTGATATTTTAGAGTATTTTTGTTTTATATTAAATTATATTAGAAAAATACAGGATTTTTACTAAATATTTAAAAGTTTGTTTTTTATTTTTTTTGAGTAGCATTAAATTCTTTTAAGTCTGTTCTTAATTTTTTACTAGTAGTGATAACGTAGTGTATAATTATTCCAACACCATAAAGAGTGAATAATATTAGTAATAAAGAACCAATATAAGGTATTAGTTGTAATAGTGTTAAAACTAAGAATAAAGTTATGTATAATGAAAACTTAAATATAAAATGTTTAAATTTTAATTTTGGCATAAATTTATATGTTAGTAAAATTAATGGAATAGGTAATCCTATAAAAGTCAATAACACCAATGAAATTAATATGAATATAGTCATTCCAATAGAAACAGTCATAAAGAATAATGCAGCAATTAATAAAACAATAAATGATATAACACCATATACTAAGTATAAAATATGATTTGTTGTTTTATTTTCTTTAGTAGCAATATCATTTGTAAATCTAGGTGCGAAAAATAATATTAATCCCCCTATAATAGTAAATGTTAGCATAATGATTATAAACATATCTACAAAAGTGATAGAAATAAGAGAAGATGGAATATACTTTGAAATTGCACCACCAATATTTTTTTGATCGATTGTTAAATCATATGTAGAATAATAGTTTAAGTTTTCAGCAATATGAGGAATATCATTTGTTAGTTCTGAGAAAAAAATATTATCAGAATCTAAATATGCATTCCTTCCAATTGTACCATTAATATGTATAGTTAATGCATTTGCTCTTAAATCTCTGTTGATAAAACCATTGATTTCTATATTATTAGCAAAATTATATGAATCATATGTAACACCATTTAAAAATAGGTTTGTAGAATGTGTAAATAAACTTCCAGATATAATAGATGTATTGGCTATTGTTATATCATATGCTCTAATAAAAACATTTCCGTTTATTTGAGATGTAATAGTTACATTGTTTGCAAAAATAAAAATATTTCCATTTACAGGATAATCAATTGTAACTGTATCACCAAATAAGGTAAGATCATCTTCTTTTATTGTTAAATCTGTAGATGTGTTTGTTGTTAATGGTGCTGAATCTAAATCATTAATATTAGTAGTAACATCATTAGCGTTTGAAAAAGGTGTAGCTATAGATAATATAATTAATATTAATGTTAAAATTGTGAATAATTTGTTTTTCATTTAATGTTTCCTCCTTTTAAATAGAACTTGCAAAAATTTGAAACAGTGCAAGAATCACATTTTGGTCTTCTCGCAATACAAGTTCTTCTACCGTGATAAATTAGTAAATGATTAATATGTCTTAAATCATTTGTTGGAAAAAGTTTAACTAAATCTTTTTCTATTTTTTCAGGATCAGTTTCATTAGATAATCCTACTAAATTTGAAATTCTTTTAACATGAGTATCTACGGCAATACCGATAGAGATGTTAAAGACTTCTAATAATATAACATTTGCAGATTTTCTTCCTACACCTGCTAAAGTTAAGAGTTCTTCCATTGTATGTGGTACTATTCCTTTAAAATTATTTAGTACTTGATTAGCACATAATTTTATATTTTTTGATTTTGTTTTAAAGAAACCACAAGGATGTATAATTTCTTCTAACTCTGATATATTGATATTAGCGAAATCTTCAATTGTTTTACAGCGATTAAATAGAATAGGAGTTGTCCTATTTACTCTTTCATCTGTACATTGTGCAGATAGCATTACAGCAATTACAAGTTCGAACGGAGTAGTAAAATCTAAACTACATTTAGCATCTGGATATGTTATTTTTAATTGTTCTATGAAATTTGGAATTTCAGTTTTTTTCATTTTAATCACCAAAGCAATTTTATATTATTTGAAATAAATAGTCAAGAAGAGCTAAAAAACTAAATCTAAAAAAAGTGAAAATTAAAGAATAATTTAAAATAGAATTTACATAAAAGTAACGAATATGAGCGAGAAATAATATAATATATAAACAATAATAATGTGAAGGGGGAAAGTAAGATGTGTAAAATATTAAAAAAGACTTTAGCAGTATGTTTAATTGGTTTTGGAATAGGAGTTTTATTTGTGCTGTTACTACCTCTAACAGGTTGGTTATTTTTAGTAGCTATTACAATAATTGCAGTTGGTCTTATATGGCTTATCTGTTAATAAAGAAAGGGGTATACATATGACAATAGTAGTTAAAAGAGTTCCTAAATTTTTAAGAGGTTTTGTTAAATTGATTTTTGGAATAAAAGAATAAAAAAAGATTATAGACACAAAAAAAGAGCTTATGCTCTTTTTACTTTTTGATCTTTTAAACATTTTGCACAAACGTGTACTCTTCTATTTTCTCCGTTCATTTCAACTTTAACTTTTCTTAAGTTTGGTTTCCAAGTACGTGAACTTCTTTTACTTATATGTGAACGAGTTATACTAAGTTTATTTCCGTGACTAACTGTTTTATTACAAACAACGCATACTGCCATTTAAATGCACCTCCTATTTATTTAAAATAAACTGACTATTTAAAAGTTTAACACAAAATAACAAAAAAAACAAGTATTTTTATACAAAACATATAAAAATTATTGAATGATGTTAAGAATATGCTTACTTTATTATCATTTCTACTTTATATGAAATATATGATTATATGAGTGGGAATATAAATTGGAAGTATTCCTAACAATTTATGTAATCATATATTTGATTTATAAATCGCATTATATATGAAATAGATATAAAAGTCAATTTAATAATGTGATTTAATTAGAATTCAATATATATTGTGCGAAAAATCTCACTTAAACACTTGCAAATTCATAAAAATATGGTATAATATACGAGTTATATAAAATGAAAGGATTTGAAAAAATGAATTGTAAAATTGAAAAAACAGAAAATGCAAATGAAGTAAAATTAGAAATAAAAGTAGAAGCGAAAAAATTTGATGAAGCTATACAAAAAGTATATTTCCAAAGTGTAAAACATATATCTATACCAGGATTTAGAAAAGGAAAAGCTCCAATACAAATAGTTGAAAAATATTATGGTAAAGAAGTATTCTATGAAGATGCTTTTAATGATGTTGCTCAATCAGCTTTAGAAGAAGCAGTTGCTGAAAATAACTTAGAAGTAGTTAGTAGACCAAACATAGATGTTGCTCAAATTGGTAAAGGACAAGAGTTAATATTTACAGCTGTTATGCATGTTAAACCAGAAGTAGAATTAGGAAAATATAAAGGTGTTCAAGTTGCTAAAATAGAATATCCAGTAACAGATGAAGATGTTAATAAAGAAATTGAAAAAATGCAAGATACAAATTCAAGATTAATATCTAAAGAAGAAGGAACTGTTGAAACAGGAGATACAGCTACAATAGATTTTGAAGGATTTGTTGATGGTGTTGCATTTGAAGGTGGAAAAGCAGAAGGTCATGATTTAGTAATAGGAAGTAACACATTTATACCAGGATTTGAAGATCAAGTAATTGGAACTAAAATCGGAGAAGAAAAAGATATAAACGTGAAATTCCCAGAAGAATATTTTTCAGAAGAATTAGCTGGTAAAGATGCAGTATTTAAAATAAAAGTAAATGCTATAAAATCTAAAGAATTACCAAAATTAGATGATGAATTTGCTAAAGATGTTAGTGAATTTGAAACATTAGCAGAATTAAAAGCTAGTATTAAAGAAAAACAAGAAAAAGCAAATGCAGATAGAGCGAAACATGAAACTCAAGATGCAGTTATCAAAGCTATAAGTGAAACAATTAAAGTAGAAATACCAACTGGAATGGTTGAAATGGAAACTGATAATATGTTAAAAGATATTGAACAAAGATTATCATACCAAGGGTTAAAAATAGACCAATATCTTCAAATGATGGGGAAAACAGCTGAAGAAGCTAAAAAAGAATTTGAACCACAAGCTTTAGAAGCTATAAAATCAAGATTATCATTAGAAGCAGTTATCAAAGCAGAAAAAATAGAAGCTACTGAAGAAGAAATAACTGAAAAAATGAAAGAAATGGCTAAAAACTATGGAAAAGAAAACGATGAAGAATTCTTAAAAAACAAAGAAGCTAGAAAATACATCAAACAAGGAATTGAATCAGAAAAAGCTATAGATATGTTAGTAGAAAACGCTAAAATCAAATAGTAAAATATGAAATAGGTTGTCTTTATAAAGAAGCAACCTATTTTTGTATATTTAAAGTGGAAAAATCCACAATTAATGCATAAAAAAACTATAAAAATCTATAAAAAATTCAAAAAAACTTGTTTATATTATTAAAAAATGATATAAGATATATACGTATATAGTTATAAAAAAGTTATATACTTAAATACAAGGAGGAAATTTATGTTAGAAAGAAATAGTTTAGTACCATATGTAGTAGAACAAACAAGTAAAGGAGAAAGATCATATGATATTTTCTCAAGACTTTTAAAAGATAGAATAATATTTTTAGGAGAAGATGTTAATCCAACAACATCTAGTTTGATAATAGCACAATTGTTATTTTTAGAATCAGAAGATCCAGATAAAGAAATATATTTATATATAAATTCACCAGGAGGATCAATATCAGATGGAATGGGAATTATAGATACAATGAACTATATTAAATGTCCTGTATCTACAATCTGTATAGGAATGGCAGCTAGCATGGGAGCAGCATTACTTGCAGCAGGAGAAAAAGGAAAAAGATTTGCAACACCAAATGCAGAAGTAATGATACATCAACCATTAATTGGTGGAGGAGGATTATCAGGTCAAACAACTGAAATAAAAATTCATGCAGATCATTTAGTAAAAACAAGAGATAAATTAAATAAATTTTTAAGTGAAAGAACAGGTCAAACTGTAGAACAAATAGCTAAGGATACAGAAAGAGATAATTATTTAACAGCTCAAGATGCATTAGCTTATGGATTAATAGATGGAATAATGGACAAAAGACAGTAATTTTAAATAGGAGAAAAAATATGGCAAAAAACAATACACCGAGGAGTGTAAGATGTTCTTTTTGTGGAAAAGAACAAGATAATGTTAAAAAAATTGTTGCAGGACCAGGAGTATATATTTGTGATGAATGTGTAGATTTATGTGCAAATATCATTGAAGCCGAACTATATGATATTGAAAATGATGAAAATACATTAAGTGAATTGAATGATATACCTACACCAAAAGAGATAAAAAAAATATTAGACGATTATGTAATAGGGCAAACAGAAGCTAAAAAAACGTTAGCAGTTGCAGTATATAACCATTATAAAAGGGTAGCTCATGGAGAAAATGCAGAAAATGAAGATGTGGAAATTCAAAAAAGTAATATTCTTTTATTAGGACCGACAGGATGTGGTAAAACTTTACTTGCTAAAACGTTAGCAAGAATATTAAATGTACCATTTGCAATTGCAGATGCAACAACATTAACAGAAGCAGGTTATGTTGGAGAAGATGTGGAAAATATTTTATTAAAGCTTATTCAAGCTGCAGATGGAGATATTAAAAAAGCAGAAAAAGGTATTATATATATTGATGAAATAGATAAAATAACTAGAAAATCTGAAAATCCTTCTATAACTAGAGATGTTAGTGGTGAAGGTGTTCAACAAGCATTACTAAAAATAGTAGAAGGTACAATAGCTTCTGTTCCGCCGCAAGGAGGAAGAAAGCATCCAAACCAAGAATTACTTCATATTAATACAGAAAATATATTAATAATATGTGGTGGAGCATTTGAAGGTTTAGCTAATATAATAAAAGATAGAACAGGACAAAAATCTATTGGATTTGGAACTCAAATAAAAAGCAAAGATGAAATAAATGAATTTGAAATATATAAAGAGTTATTACCACAAGATTTATTAAAATTTGGTTTAATACCAGAATTTATAGGTAGATTACCAATAGTTGCAACTTTAGAAAATTTAGATAAAGAAGCACTTGTTAAAATATTAATGGAACCAAAAAATTCATTAATAAAACAATATCAAAAATTATTTGAAATTGATGAAGTGGAACTTGTATTTGAGAAAGAAGCTTTGGAAGCGATAGTGGAAAGAGCAATTGAAAGAAAGACAGGAGCCAGAGGGTTAAGATCAATTATTGAAGAAATAATGAGAGACATTATGTTCGAAATACCGTCAAACCTACATGCTGAAAAATGTATAATAACATTAGATACAGTTGTAAACAAGACAGAACCAGAATTGATAATTAATGAAAATAAAAAAAATAAAAAGAATAAAAAAGAACAAGATAATACGAAAAATAAAAAGAAAAACCGAGAGATTCCGGATAAGAAAAGTATTGCTTAAATGTATGCTTAGAAATTCAACACCATGATTAAGGTTTTGGATTTCTAAGCGTTTTTAATTATATTAAAAATATTGTTTGAAAAGTTTAGTGAATACAAGTAATAAGTTTTAATATAATTAAGAACGAATAATAAAAAAACGAAAAATAGACACAAATATGATTAGAAACAAATGAAAAAGAGGTATAAATATGAAAATAATGGGAGTAGTTATTGTAATATTATTAGCTATATTTTTGGGAATCTTTTATACTAGAACAGTAGAAGGTGCTGAAACATATCAAGTAGTTACAGTAGAAGAAGTAAGTGAAATAGAAAAATATATTGGAAGTATATATATGTGGGAAAGTGTAACAAAAGAAGCTATTCCTAGCTTTGAGAGTATAGAAAAAGCAGATTATTTGTGGATATATGAAGTTATAAAACAAAATTTAAATGAACAATATGTGTTATCAGAAGAAATGATGAGAGATAATGCTAAAAAAATATTTGGACAAGATTTTGAATTGGATATAGAAAATAATATTTTAACATCATTTTGGTATGAAGAAGAAAGTAAGCTATATTATCCTCTTGAAACAATATTATCAACAACAGAAGATAGATTTATATTAAAAAAGATTGAAAAACAAAATAATATTTATACTATAGAAATGATAGAATATCAGGAAGAGTATAGAATTGGAGTAGAAGAAGAAGTAATTGTAAAAACAATTAATGATGAAGAAATATATAGAACTACATTAGATAATCATTTTGAAGTTATAGATATTGTAAAAGAAAATGAGCAAAAATTCGACATACGACAGATACAACTAAAAGAGGTGGATGGAGAAATATATATTATAAATAGTGAAAAACTCCAATCAGAATAATAAATTGTAGTGAAAATGTTTTAAAAGTATTGTAAAAAAGCTAAAAATGTAGTAAAATAGATAATGTCGAAAGACAGACCTATTACTTGGCTTTGAAATAGCACCAAAATTTTAAGCTAGGTTATGGGAGAAAGATAATAGGAGGTGTAATTATGACTAAAGAAAGAAAAATCGAAGTAATTAATACTTTTAAAAGAGATGATAATGATACTGGATCTTCAGAAGTTCAAATAGCTCTTTTAACAGAAAGAATTAATGAATTAACAGAACACTTAAAAGTTCATAAAAAAGACAATCACTCAAGAAGAGGTCTTTTGAAAATGGTTGGTAAAAGAAGAAGTTTATTAAACTACTTATCAAACAACGATTTAGAAAGATATAGAGATATTGTTGAAAAATTAGGATTAAGAAAATAAAGTAATCAAAAGCCCAATGTCTATTTTAGCTTGGGCTTTTATACTATATTATTTAGTAGTTGTAGATGAAGTAGCTTGTATAATAGATTAAGTAAAAGGTTAATTTATTATAGAGGTTACAATCTAAAATTATTGATTAATATATTATAAATAAATGATTATATTGTATATAGGTATAATTATTAAATAAAAATTAAAGTGGTGCAAAAAAAAGAAAAGGAGAAAAATTATGTTAAAAGTATATGAAATAGAATTAGCAGGAAGAAAATTAAGTATAGAAACAGGAAAATTAGCAGGATTAGCTAATGGGAATGTTTTAGTTAAATATGGAGAAACTGTTGTTATGGTTAATGTAACAGCATCGAAAGAACCGAGAGATGGAATTGACTTTTTTCCATTATCAGTAGACTTTGAAGAAAAATTATATTCAGTAGGAAAAATACCGGGTGGATTTTTAAAAAGAGAAGGAAAACCAAGTGATAAGGCGATTTTAACGTCAAGAGCAATTGATAGACCATTAAGACCATTATTTCCAAAAGATTTTAGAAATGATGTTGTATTAGTAAATACAGTTTTATGTGTAGAACAAGATAATTCACCAGAAGTTGCAGCAATGATAGGATCAGCTGCAGTACTTGCTATATCTGACATTCCATTTAATGGACCAACAGCAGGTATAAATGTAGGTTTAGTTGATGGGCAAATTGTTATAAATCCAACAGAAGAACAAAGAGCAAAAAGTGAATTAAATTTAACTTTAGCAGGAACTCGTGATAAAATAACAATGATTGAAGCAGGGGCAAATGAAGTTCCAGATGATATTATGTTAGAAGCTATCAAAGTAGGACATGAAGAAATTAAAAAATTATGTGACTTTATTCAAAAAATGCAAGAAGAAATAGGAAAACCAAAATTTGAATATAAAGCTTTTGAAGTGGATTCTGAAATATATGCATTTTTAGAAGAAAACTTTAAGAATGAAATGAAAGAAAAAGTTCAAGAAGTAGACAAAGATCAAAGAGATAAAAATTTAGATGAATTAAAAGAAAAAATTACTGCTATGTATTCAGAAAAATTTGGAGAAGAAGCGGTAGAAGAAAATAAAAAAGCTATATCAGAAGCTATATATACATTAGAAAAAAAATGTGTAAGAGAAATGATATTTGTAGAACATAAAAGAGTTGATGGAAGAAAATTAGATGAAGTAAGAGAATTATCTTGTGAAGTTGGTTTATTACCAAGAACACACGGTAGTGCTATATTTACAAGAGGTCAAACTCAAGTAATGTCAATTGCTACATTAGGAATGATAAGTGAAGAACAAATTTTAGATGGTATAGATACAGAAGAATCTAAAAGATATATGCATCATTATAATTTCCCAAGTTATTCAGTAGGTGAAGCAAGACCATCAAGAGGTCCAGGAAGAAGAGAAGTAGGACATGGAGCTTTAGCTGAAAAAGCAATAGTACCAGTATTACCTTCAAAAGAAGAATTCCCATATGCAATAAGAGTTGTATCAGAAATATTATCTTCAAATGGTTCTACATCACAAGCAAGTATTTGTGGTAGTACATTAGCATTAATGGATGCAGGAGTACCAATTAAGAGACCAGTAGCAGGTATATCTACAGGATTAGTAACAAATCCATTAAATGAAGATGAATATGTAATGTTAACAGATATTCAAGGTTTAGAAGATTTCTTCGGAGATATGGACTTTAAAGTTGGGGGAACTGAAAAAGGTATAACAGCTATTCAAGTTGATATTAAATGTGAAGGATTAACATTTGAAATAATTGAAGAAGCATTTGCTAAAACAAAAATAGCAAGAACACATATATTAGAAAATGTTATGAATCCAGTTATATCAAAACCAAATGATGAGTTATCAAAATATGCACCTAAAATAGTAAGTACTAAAATTAAAGTAGAAAAAATTAAAGATGTAATTGGTACAGGTGGAAAAGTCATTAATAAAATAATTGAAGAAACTGGTGTTAAAATAGACATAAAAGAAGATGGAACAGTATTTATATATTCTTCTGAAATTGAAAGTGCAACAAGAGCATTAGAAATTATTGAAGATATTGTTAGAGAAGTTGAAATTGGTGGAATATATTTCGGAGAAGTTGTGAGAATAATGAATTTTGGAGCATTTATTGATTTAGGTGTTGCAGGTAAAGAAGGATTAGTTCATATATCTAAAATATCTAAAGAAAGAGTTAATAAAGTTGAAGATGTATTAAATATTGGAGATAAAGTAACTGTAAAAGTAGCAGAGATAGATGAACAAGGTAGAATTAATTTGACAATGAAAGATTTAAATGAAACTGAATAAAAATAATCAAATGAAAAACAAAGAGTTACTAATTTTAGCAACTCTTTGTTTATTTGTATCTTAAATAAATTTAGAAAAAGTAATATATATAGTAGAAATAATATACATAGTAGAAATAATAATATTTTCTTTAGATTATGTTGATATAAGAAACAAAATAATATATAATATATGGTGAAACAAAACAAAAGAAGTAGGAGAATTTGATGAAAAAAATTATTATAAATATTGTAAAAGTTATTATAATTATACTAATGTTACTTATCGCATATTATATATATTTATCAAATAATTTCATAGATTATGTGAAAGCAGAAAAAAATATCGGAGTATCTGCTTTTAAAAGAGATTTTCAGGAGAGATATTCAGATGAATGGAGTCATAGTATCGAATCAACAGAATTTAATGATGCTATGTTTTTTGAAACAGTAAAATTAGAACCTAATACACCATATAGATTGACATGTATGGTTAAAGTAGAAAATGTAGTACCATTTGAAGAAAATGAAAATATTGGTGCACAAATATCTATAGAAGCAAGTACTGAAGCATCAATAGCAATACAAGGAACTTCTGGATGGCAAGAAATTGAATTGATATTTGATTCAAAAGAAAGAACAGAAGTTAATATTGGATTTAGATTAGGTGGGTATGCAGGTGATGCGACAGGGAAAGTATGGTTTACAGATTTTAAAATAGAAGAAGGAACAAAAGATTTAGATAATGTATGGAACTTTGGGTATTTCATTTTTGAAGAAACAAAAGTAAATATAGATAATGAAATAATAAATATACAAATGACAGAAGAAGATCTTTCAGACATTGATGATATTATTGAAAGATTTGAAGAATCAATGGAAATACTAACAGAGAAACAAATGGATGTAGAATATAAAACATATAATATCAAAGAACCGTTATCAAGTTTATCGTATGACCAAGAATTTGGATATTATGTATCGGAAAAAGATATAAAAGAACAGATAGATAAAATAGTAGAAGAAAATGAATTTGATCATGTATTTGTTATTATTAGACTAGGAAATGAAATGTACGTTGATGATATAGAAATAAAAGATTGGATTGGATTAGGATATATGGATTATGCAGGTATTGGTTTTTCAAATATTCGATTACCAAATGATTCAAAAAGTTACATATATAAATATAACTCTAGAATCAATACATTTCCAGAAGAAGTATTAGTACATGAATTTTTACACTCGTTAGAAAGAGCAGCGATAGAAAATGGATATGAAATTCCAGCTTTACATGATTATGAATTATATGGTTATGAACATGAAGCCTTAATAGGGCAAAAAGAGTGGTATAGGGATTATTTAAATAAAGAGGTATTGACAACAGAAGGAACATATATAGGATTACCAGAGGTTGTATATTCATTGAAACCAGTAAATTCGAAAAATTTTGAAAATTCATATGAAATGAAAAATATATTTGGTGAACCACAAAATTTCATTGATAAAATAACAGAATTTTTTAAAATATAGTAATATAAACAAAAAAGTATAGGAGTGGAAAAGTTGAAAGTATCAGACTTTAATTATGAATTACCAGAAGAATTAATAGCACAAGTTCCAATTGAAAACAGGGAAATGTCTAAATTAATGGTATTAGATAAAAATAAAAAAACAATAGAACATAAGATATTTAAAGACATATTAGAATATTTAGAACCAGGAGATGTTCTTGTGAGAAACAATACAAAAGTATTACCAGCAAGACTTTATGGAGAAAAAGATACAGGAGCAAAAGTAGAATTTTTATTATTAAATAATATTGAAGGTGATATTTGGGAAACAATAGTAAAACCAGGTAATAAGTTAAAGCAGGGTGCAAAAGTTATATTTGGGAAGGGATTATTAAAAGCAGAAATAATTGATACATTACCAGGTGGAACGAGAAAAGTTAAATTTGAATATAATGGGATTTTTAATGAAATACTAGATAAAATTGGATTAATGCCATTACCACCATACATAACAGAACGACTAGAGAAAAAAGAAAGATATCAAACAGTTTATGCAAAACATGATGGATCAGCTGCCGCACCAACAGCAGGATTGCATTTTACAGAAGAGCTATTTGATAAATTACAAAAAAAAGGTATACTAATCGCAAATGTAACGTTACATGTAGGAATTGGGACTTTTAGGCCAGTAAAAGTTGACACAGTTGAAACACATGATATGCATTCTGAAAGATATTATATTAGTGGAAAAGATGCAGATATAATAAATACTGCAAAAGCAAATGGAAAAAGAGTAATAGCAGTTGGAACAACATCATGTAGAGTTATTGAAACAGTAGCAAACAATGACGGTGTTTTAGTAGAGCAATCAGGAGAAACAAAAATTTTCATATATCCAGGCTATGAATTTAAAATATTAGATGGAATTATAACAAATTTTCATTTACCAGAATCTACATTACTAATGCTTATTTCTGCATTAGCAGGGCAAGAATATATAATGGAAGCATACAAAGAAGCGGTTAAAGAAAAATATAGATTTTTTAGTTTTGGAGATGCAATGTTGATAAAATAATATTAAGGTAGATATTAGAAATAAAAATAAAATGATAAAAAATAAAATAATCAAAAATTAAAAATTTAATTTTAGAAAGAGAGTATTAAAATGAAACATGCAGTAACATATGAATTATTACACGTGTGTAAACAGACAGGAGCAAGAAGAGGTGTTATACATACACCACATGGAGATATACAGACTCCAGTATTTATGCCAGTAGGAACACAAGCAACAGTGAAATCATTAACACCAGAAGAATTAAAAGAAGATGTAAAGGCAGATATAATATTGTCAAATACATATCATCTATATTTAAGACCAGGAAGTAAATTGGTTAAAGAAGCAGGAGGGCTTCATAACTTTATGAAATGGGATAGACCGATATTGACAGATAGCGGTGGTTTTCAAGTATTTAGTTTAGGTGATTTGAGAAAAATAAAAGAAGAGGGTGTATATTTTAATTCACATTTAGATGGAAGTAAACATTTCTTTTCGCCAGAATCAGTAATGGAAATAGAAGAAGATTTAGGTGCAGATATAATAATGGCATTTGATGAATGTGTCGAATATCCTGCTACATACGAATATACAAAACAATCAATGGAAAGAACTACAAGATGGGCAAAAAGATGTAAAGATGCACATAAAAACATAGATGAACAATCATTATTTGGTATAGTACAAGGTGGTTTTTATGAAGATTTAAGAGAAAAAAGTGCAAAAGACTTGATTGAATTAGATTTTCCAGGATATGCAATTGGTGGAATAAGTGTAGGAGAACCAAAAGAAGAATTTTTAAAAATATTAAAACACACAACACCATTATTACCAAAAGAAAAACCAAGATATTTAATGGGAGTAGGAACACCAGATTACTTAATAGAAGCAGCATTATCAGGGATTGATATGTGTGACTGTGTATTACCTACAAGAATTGCAAGAAATGGAACAGCTATGACGTGGAATGGAAAAGTGGTTGTAAGAAATGCAACATACGAAAAAGACTTTACACCATTAGATAGTGAATGTGATTGTTATACATGTAAAAATTATACAAAAGCATATATTAGACATCTTGTAAAAACAAATGAGATATTAGGTATAAGATTATTATCAATTCATAACCTTAGATTCTTGACAAGTTTCATGGAAAGGATTAGAATGGAGATAGAAAATGATAATTTAGGTACTTTTAAAGAAGAATTTTATAAAAAGTATGGGTATACAAAGTAGGGGGATACAAATGAATATTATAGAAGAAAATTTTAAATCATCAATAGTAAAAGATAATAAAAAGAAAAGCAATAAAAAGTTATATACTATTTTAATAGTGTTAATGCTGTTATTAGTTGCGATAATTATAAGTATAGTGGCGTATTTGGGATATTTAGAAAACCAAGAATTACAAGTAACAATAGATGGGAAATTAAATACATCAATTGAAAATATATTAGTTTTCGAAGGTGATACAGTGTATATGCCGATAAAAGTTGTTTCTCAATATTTTGATGCTGTAGAAAGTTATAATGGTTATTATGAGTTGAAATCAGAAGATAAAAGTAAATGCTACACTTTATTTGAGGAACAAGTTATAAATTACACATTAGGATCTAGTGTGATTGAAAAATTAGACTTAACGGAAAATAAAGCTAATTACGAATATATTGAACTTAAAGAACCGGTTAAAGCGATATCAGGAGAATTATATGCATCGTCTGAAATGATAGAAGCTGCATTTAATATATCTTTTGAATATAATGCACAAACTAATAGAATTGCAATATATACATTACCATATTTGGTAAAATATTATACAACAGTAGCATTAGATAATGGATATATTCAATTAAGTGAATCGTTGACAAATCAAAAAGCGATTTTTGATGGTAGATTAATAGTTGAAGCTTCTAGCAGTAAAGGGGATGTTGGTGTAATAGATTTACAAGGGAATACAATTATTGAACCTAAATATGATGAATTAACATATATGACTAAAACTGGAGATTATTTAGTTCGAACTGGAGATAGCATGGGAGTTTTATCAGATACAGGATCGTATAAAGTAAATGCTAATTATGAAACAATAGAAATACTAGACGCAGAAAAATCACTATACTTAGTATCAAATAGTAATGGTAAATATGGAGTGATTGATTTTAATGGAAATACAATTATTCATAGCGAGTATGATGAAATTGGTATCAATGTAGATGTATTTGGACAACCAGAAGTGAAAAATCAATATGTACTTGTTGATAATTTAGTACCTGTTAAACAAGATGAAAAATGGGCTTTATTTGATACAACAGGAAAACAATTAACAGAATTTATATATGAAGGATTTGGATATTTAGTAACAGACAATAAGAGTGTAGAAGATTTATTAATAATACCGAATTATGAAGTTGTAGTAGCACAGAGAAATAGTAAGTATACATTAATAAATTCAACAGCTAAAGAATTAATGAATCCAATAGGTGATGATATATATATGAAAATTGAAAGTGGAGAAAAACAATATTATATATCAGCAAATAATGAAATATATAATGCAGAAGATTATTTAGATAGTATAGGTGTAAAAGAAATTAATAATTATTAATAAACATCAATCAGAAAAATATTAAACATAAAAAATAAATAAATTACAGAGTTTAAATTCAAGAAGGGTTGGATTTGGGCTCTGTTTTAGTTTAAGGTAGATATCTATAAAATGTTTTAGTATACATGTAAATAAATTATCGAAAACATAATTAATATATAATAACATTTAGTTATGTGAAAATATGAAAAAATTAAATAAATTTTAAGAAGGTAGAAAAATGACCGAGTAGTACAATAGAAAAAAACATTAAAATAGTGTAAAATAGTGTAGTTCAAAATAAATAAAATATATAATGGAAAATAAATAGATATTTATAGTAAATGAATAAGTAATAAAGAATATAAAACTAAGGAGAGAAAAGAAAATGAAAAGAGCATTTTTATTCCCAGGACAAGGTGCACAAATAGTAGGTATGGGAAAAGATATTTATGAAAAATACGAAATAGCAAAACATGTATATGAAGAAGCAGAAAGAATATCAGGAATAGATGTTAAAAAAATATGTTTTGAAGGTCCAGAAGAAGAATTATTAAAAACTGAAAATACACAAATAGCAATATTAACAACATCACTTGCTATATTATCAGTTTTAAAAGCAAATGGAATTGAAGCAGACTATACAGTAGGATTAAGCTTAGGAGAGTATGCAGCATTAATATATGCAGGAGTATTAAATTTTGACGATGGAATAAATTTAATTAAAAAAAGAGGATACTTTATGGGTAATTTATTACCAGAAGGTACATATGCAATGGGAGCTGTATTAGGATTCGAAAATGCTAAGATAGAAGAAGTATGTGAAGAAATAAGAAGTACTGGAAAATTTGTAGTACCAGCAAACTATAATTGTTCATCACAAACAGTTATATCTGGAGAAGAAGATGCAGTAGATTTAGCAATAGTTAGATTAAAAGAAGCTGGAGCTAGAAAAATAATAAAGTTAAATACTAGCGGACCATTTCATACAGCAAAACTGGAAGAAGCTAAAAAAGCTTTTGAAAAAGAATTAAATAAAGTAGAGTTTCATAAACCAGAAGTTAATGTAATTAAAAATATGGATGGTACATGTTATGAAGAAAATGATGATGTGAGGGAAATATTATCAAAACACATAGTAAGTCCAGTGAGATTAGATAAAGCAATAGCTTTAATGCAAGAACAGGGAATAGATGAATATATTGAAATAGGACCAGGGAAAACATTAACAGGATTTGTTAAAAAAGACAATAAAGAAGCTGTAACATTTAATATTTCAAATGTGGAATCTTTAGAAACGTATTTAAATAAGGAGGAAAATTAATATGGGTGAAAATAAAACAGTATTTGTAACAGGTGGTTCGAGAGGAATTGGTAAAGAAGTAGCTTTAAAATTCGCAGAAAAAGGATATAATGTAGTTGTAAACTATGTATCAGATAGAACTGATGTAGAAGCATTAAAAAAAGAATTTGATGAAAAAGGTGTTAAATCATTAATAATGAAAGCAAATGTAGTAGTTGCAACAGAAGTAGAAGCAGTTGTTTCAAAAGCTATTGAAGAATTTGGACAAATTGATGTTTTAGTAAATAATGCAGGTATAACAAAAGACAATCTTTTAATGAGAATGTCAGAAGAAGAATTTGATGCAGTTATTAATATAAATTTAAAAGGAACATACATAGTTTCTAAAATAGTTACAAAATTAATGATGAAGAAAAGATCAGGAAGTGTAATAAATATGTCTTCAGTAGTTGGTGTAACAGGTAATGCAGGACAATGTAATTATTCAGCATCAAAAGCAGGAATTATAGGATTTACAAAAAGCTTAGCAAGAGAATTAGCTTCAAGAAATATAAGAGTAAATGCAGTGGCACCAGGATTTATAGAAACAGATATGACAGAAGTATTATCAGATACTATAAAAGAAAGTGTAAATACGCAAATACCACTTAAAAGAATGGGAACAGCAAAAGAAGTTGCAGATTTAACATATTTCTTAGGATCAGAAGAAAGTTCATATATAACAGGTCAAGTAATAAATGTAGACGGTGGAATGGTAATGTAATAAATACATTACACAAAATGAGAAATAAAACTAATTTGAAAGGATTGTAAAATGGAAAGAAGAGTAGTTATAACAGGAATGGGAGCATTGACTCCAATCGGTAATACAACAGAAGAAATGTGGAAAAGTATAAAAGAAGGAAAATGTGGTATTGAAGAAATACAAAGATTTGATACAGAAAAATATAAAGTTAAATTAGCAGCAGAATTAAAAGGATATAATGAAGAAGAACATTTTGATAGAAAAGATGCTAAAAGATTAGATAAATTTTCTAAATATGCTATAGTAGCAGCAAGAGAAGCTTGGAAAGATAGTGGATTAGATAAAGAAACAATGAATATGGAAAGAGTTGGTTCAATAGTAGGATCTGGTATCGGTGGAATTGAAACTATAGAAACAGAAACAGAAAAACTATTTACAAAAGGACCAGATAGAATATCACCAATGTATATACCAATGGGGATAGTAAATATGGCAACAGGAAATGTAGCAATTGATATAGGAGCACAAGGAGAATCTGTAGCAATAGTTACAGCTTGTGCTACAGGAACACATAGTATAGGAGAAAGTTACAGAATAATTAAACATGGATATCAAGAAGTTGTTTTAGCAGGTGGAACTGAAGCTGGAATTACTCCATCATCAATAGCTGGATTTGCAAATGTTAAAGCATTATCTAAAGCAGAAGATAAAACAAGAGCAAGTGTACCATTTGATAAAGAAAGAAGTGGATTTGTAATGGGAGAAGGAGCTGGTGTTGTTGTTTTAGAAGAATTAGAACATGCAAAAGCTCGTGGAGCAAGAATATATGCTGAAGTTATTGGATATGCAGCGACATCAGATGCTTATCACATAACATCACCATTACCAGATGGAGCTGGTGGAGCAAGAGCAATGAGAAACGCTATAAAAGATGCTAAAATAAATCCAGAAGACGTAACATATATAAATGCTCATGGTACATCAACACCATTAAACGATAAATGTGAAACATCAGCGGTTAAATTAGCCTTAGGAGAAGATGTAGCTAAAAAAGTTATGATAAGTTCTACAAAAGGAAATACAGGACATATGTTAGCAGCTGCTGGAGCAGTAGAAGCTATAATTTGTGCAAAATCTATACAAGAAGGTTTTGTACCACCAACAATAAACTATAAAGTACCAGACGAAGACTGTGATTTAGATATAGTGCCAAATGAAGGAAGAAATCTTGAAGTTAAATATGCTATGTCGAATTCATTAGGATTTGGTGGACACAATTGTAGTATAGTTCTTAAAAAATATGAAAACTAATTAGAAGGGATGTTAAAAATGGAATATAAAGAAATTAAAAAATTAATGGATGATATGGGGAATTCTAAAATAGATTCTTTAGAAATAGAATTTCCAGATGGAATAAAAATAAGTATGTCTAAAAATAAAGAGACAATAGTACAAGCGACAGCACCAATGACACATGTTATTGAAGCTAGTGCACCAATGACTGCACCTACAGTTGTACCACAACAAGAAACTTCTGTAGTAGTAACAGAAGAATGCAAAGTTATTAAATCACCAATGGTAGGAACTTTTTATGCAAGTAGTTCTCCAGATAAACCAGCAATCGTAAAAGTAGGAGATAAAGTAAAAAAAGGGCAAACATTATGTATTGTAGAAGCTATGAAATTAATGAATGAAATAGAATCAGAATTTGATGGTGAAATAGTTGAAGTATGCGTGAAAAATGAAGAAATGGTAGAGTTTGGAACACCATTATTTAAAATAAAATAATAAAAAGGAATGAGTAATATGTTAGATATAAATGAATTACAAAAAATAATACCACAAAGAGCACCGTTTTTAATGATTGATAGAGTAGAAGAATATGTACCTGGTGAAAGTGCAGTTGCATATAAAAATGTATGTATTAATGAGTGGTATTTTCAAGGTCATTTCCCAGGTCAACCAATAATGCCAGGAGTATTAATAACTGAAGCTCTAGCTCAAACTGGAGCAGTTGCTATACTTTCAATGGAAGAAAACCAAGGTAAAAATGCCTTATTTGGAGGAATTGATAAAATGAAATTCAAAAAAATGGTAGTACCAGGAGATGTTCTTAAATTAGAAGTGAAAATAATTAAAAGAAAAGGGCCAATCGGAATTGGAGAAGCTGTAGCTACTGTTGATGGTAAAATAGCAGCAAAAGGTGAGTTAACTTTCGCAGTTGTTTAAATATAAAAGTACAATCTTGAAAGGATTAAGGAAATATGTTAAAAAAAGTTTTAATTGCAAATAGAGGAGAAATAGCAGTAAGAATAATACGTGCTTGTAGAGAATTAGGAATTCGTACAGTAGCTATTTATTCTGAAATTGATAAAAATGCATTACATACAAAATTAGCAGATGAAGCCGTATGCATAGGGCCAGCTCCATCAGCAAAAAGTTATTTAAATATGAAAACTATACTTGAAACGGCATGCTTAACTGGTGCTGATAGTATACATCCAGGTTTTGGATTTTTATCTGAAAATTCTACATTTGCTAAATTGTGTGAACAAATGGGAATTAAATTTATAGGTCCAAACTATAAGTTAATTGATTTGTTAGGTAATAAATCAAAAGCTAAAGAAACAATGAGAAATGCTGGAGTGCCAGTAGTACCAGGATCAGATGGATTGGTTAATTCAAAAGAAGAAGCTATAGAAATATCTGAAAAAATGAAATATCCAGTAATATTAAAAGCATCTGCTGGTGGTGGTGGTAGAGGTATTCGTGTAGCATACTCACAAGCAGAATTAGAAAAAGAATATGACATAGTAAAACAAGAAGCAAAAGTATCATTTAATGATGATAGTATATATATAGAAAAATTTATTGAAAATCCTAGACATGTTGAAATTCAAATAATCGCAGATGAAAACGGTAATGCTATTCACTTGGGTGAAAGAGATTGTTCGGTACAAAGAAGAAATCAAAAAGTATTAGAAGAAACACCATCAGCAATATTAAGTGAAGAGACTAGAAAAAAAATGGGAGAGGCATCTGTAAAAGCTGTTAAAGAAATTGGGTATACAAATGCAGGTACAATTGAATATTTAGTAGACAAAAACAATGACTTTTATTTCATGGAAATGAATACTAGAATACAAGTTGAACATCCAGTAACTGAAATGGTTACAGGGGTTGATTTAATAAAAGAACAAATTAAAGTTGCTTCAGGAGAAAATTTAACATATTCTCAAAAAGAAATTAAATTCACAGGACATAGTTTAGAAGCTAGGATAAATGCAGAAAATCCAGAGAAAAACTTTATGCCTTGTGCGGGAACAATAACTGGATTACATTTTCCAGGTGGGAATGGTGTTAGAATTGATTCTGCTATATATAGTGGATATTCAATACCACCTACATATGACTCTATGATTGCAAAAATAATAGTTCATTCAAATTCAAGAGAAGAATCTATTGCTAAAATGAAAAGTGTAATATCTGAGTTAGTAATTGATGGAATTACAACAAATATTGAATTTATATTAAAAATATTGGATAATGAAAATTTTAAAACAAATAATTATGACACATCATTTATAGCTAAAGAATTTAAGTAATAAATAGTAATAAACGATAATATAAAAATATAAAAATGAAATAAGAAATAACTATAATCTGATAGAAAAATTATAGTTATTTTTTTGTGTGAATGGAGATAGAATAAGATCTAATTATACATTAAATAGATATGAATATAAGTGGAAAAGGATTTTTTTGAAAAAAAATAAAAAGTTCATAAAAAGTTCATAAAAAGTTTAGAAAATGTTGAAAAACATATTTACATTTTTTGAAAATTTAGATAAAATAGTGATAATTAAAAAATATGTCGAAACAAAAGAAAAGAAGGAAGAAAAGGAGACAGTGTCAATGAAAATTTTAATGCTAACATGGGAATATCCTCCTAGAATAGTCGGAGGAATATCAAGAGTTGTACATGATTTATCAAAGACTTTAATAAAAGACGGACACGATGTTACTGTTGTAACATATAAAGATGGAGATGCTTTATCATTTGAAGATGATAAGGGAGTAAAAGTACATAGAATAGATAATTATATGATTAATCCAAACAATTTTATAGATTGGATTATGCAAATGAATTTTGGTATGGTTGCTAAGGTTAATGAGATAGTTGCAAGTGAAGGGAAATTCGATGTAATACATGCTCATGATTGGTTAGTGGCATATGCTGCAAAAACTATTAAAAATTCATACAATATTCCAATAATATCAACAATTCACGCAACAGAAGCTGGAAGAAATAGTGGAATACATGACGAACAACAAAGATATATAAATGACACTGAATGGATGTTAACATATGAATCTTCAGAAGTTATAGTTAATAGTAATTATATGAAAAATGAATTACAAAGATTATTCGGATTACCATTTGAAAAAATAAATGTAGTTCCAAATGGAGTGAACATGAATTTATTCAATGGAGTTGAAAGAGATTATGTATTTAGAAGAAAATATGCAATGGATAATGAAAAAATAATCTTATTTATGGGAAGATTAGTATATGAAAAAGGTATTCAAAACTTAATATCAGCAATGCCAAAAATATTAGCAGGATATAATGATGCTAAACTAGTTATTTGTGGTAAAGGTGGAATGGTAGAAGAATTAAAAGCACAAGTGAATGCAATGGGAATATCAAACAAAGTGTGTTTTGCAGGATACATGGGTGGTAAAGATGTTCAAAAAATGTACAAATGTGCAGATGTTGCTGTGTTTCCTAGTACATATGAACCATTTGGAATTGTTGCATTAGAAGCAATGTTAGCAGAAAATCCAATAGTTGTATCAGACATAGGTGGGTTAAACGAAATAGTAACTCATAGAGAAAATGGAATGAAAGCATATTGTGGAAATGCGAATTCTTTTGCAGATTCTATTTTAGAAGTATTGTATGATCATAAATTAGGTTCTGATATGGTTAGAAAAGCCAAAAATAAAGTAAGAAATGAATATAATTGGAGCAAAATAGCTCAAGACACACATTTCACATATCAAAAAGCAATTTGTCAATCTATGGCCGAAAAACAAAAAAGAGAAATTGAACAAGAAAGAGCTAGAAAAACAAAAAAAGCAAAAAATACGGAATCAGAAATTGCAAATTTATTGAATTTCAAAAAACGTCGAGCTTATGCTTAAAACGATATAAAACATACAAAAGAAGGGTTATTTGTCATAATTGATAAATAACTTTTTTGATTATTTTATATAATTCAACAAATTTAGCTGTGAAATAGTGTATAATGTAATAAGTCAAATAAATATTAAAAAATACAATTAAAAAATACAATTAAAATATAATTAAAATATCTGAAAAATACAGAGTAAGATAATGAGTAATAAATAAAGAAGAAAAGGTGGAATAAGGATGTCAGAATTTAAATCAGGATTTGTAACTTTAATAGGGAGAACTAATGTAGGAAAATCAACATTAGTAAATTTATTAGTAGGAGAAAAAGTTGCTGCAATAGCAAATAAAGTTCAAACAACAAGAACTGCTATAAGAGGTATTGTAAATAGAGAAAACTCACAAATAATATTTGTGGACACTCCAGGAATACACAAACCAAAAACTAAATTAAATGAAGCTATGGTAGAAACATCATTTGGTAGTTTAATGGATAGTGACCTTGTCATATTTTTAATTGAGGCAACAAGTGAAGATATTTGGAGAGGCGATAGAATAATTCTAGATAAAATAAAAGAAAGTAATAAAAAAGCGATTCTAGTAATTAATAAAATAGACTTAGTAAAAAGAGAATCTCTTCTTAATTTAATTGAAATTTACAGAAAAGAATACGATTTTCAAGCTGTTGTTCCGATTTCTGCAACTAATCAAAAATATAAAGAAATAATATTAGAAGAAATTGAAAAAAACTTAAAAGAAGGTCCAGCATATTATGATATAGAAGAATATACAGATCAAACATTGAGACAATTAGGTGAAGAAATAATAAGAGAAAAAGCATTAAGAGTACTACAAGATGAAGTACCACATGGTATATATGTAGAAATAGAAAAAATGAAATTAAGAATGAATAAAAATAAAGAAGAAATATATGATATTGAAGCAACTATATATTGTTTAAGAGACTCTCATAAAGGAATAATAATTGGTAAAAATGGGGAAATGCTTAAAAAAATAGGGAAAATGGCAAGATTAGATATGGAAGAAAACTTTGATACTAAAATCAATTTAAAAACATGGGTTAAAGTTAAAGGTGACTGGCAGGAAAATGATTCTATTGTAAAAAAATTTAAATTGAAATAAAGTAACAAATCTGAATAAAAAACATAAAATAAACAAAAGATAAGTTTAGAGTTAAAGAATACTTAAACTTTAAGGGAGTGTAAAATTATGAATAAAAAAACTGCGTGGAAAAATTTCGAAAATACAGGAAATATACAAGCATATTTAGAAATGAAGCAAATAGAACATATAGAATATGAACAAATATTAGGTGGGAATATAGTATCAAATATAGAAGCAGAATTAAAACAAAATAATGAAAGTGAATAATAATGGCAAGTACAAAAATAAATGGAGTAATATTAACAGAAAATAACTTTGGTGATTACGATAAAATGTTAACAATTTTAACACCGAATTTAGGGAAAATATCATGTGTAGCTAAAGGAGCAAGGAGAACAAAAAGTGCATTACTTGCTCCTACACAGATGTTTTGTTTTGGTGAATACATGGTATATAAAGGAGCAAATACATATAATATTAATTCAGCAGATACAATAGAAGTATTTTACAATATTAGGACTGATTATGATAAATTAAATACAGCAGTTATGATTAATAAGATGGTAAAAGAAGTGACAGAGGAAAACCAGAATTCATATAATATATTACAATTATTATTAAATACATTATATGTAATATCTGAAACAAATAAAGATTTAGACTTAATAATAAGTATATTTAAATTTAGACTTGTAAGTTTGGTAGGATATAGACCAGAGATAGAAAAATGTAAGAATTGTGGACAAGAAGAATGTTTGGAATATTTTAGTATAAAAGATAGTGGGTTTAAATGTAAATCTTGTGGAAATATTGATAAATCAACAATACAAATTTCAGAAAGTACAAAAAATGCAATTAAATATTCAATAACTGCACCAGCTAAAAAAATATATGGATTTGATTTAAAGGCAGACGCTTTAAAAGAATTTTCGTTAATATCAAAAATATATTTTGAACAAAAAATTGAAAAAGAGATAAAATAGGAAAAAATAGAAAGATAAAAGGAAAAATAAATGGTAAAAGTAAAAGATATATATGAAAAAATAAATGAATTAGCACCATTTAGTATACAAGAGAAATGGGATAATTCAGGCTTAATAATTGGGAATAAAGAAAAAGTAGTAAGAAAAATATTAGTATGTTTAGATATTCATATAGAAGTATTAAATCATGCTATAAAAAATGGTGTTGATTTAATAATAACGCATCATCCAATAATATTTAATCCAATTAAAAATATATTAGAAGAAGAGTTAGTATATAAAGTTATAAATTCAAATATATCAGTTATATCAGCACATACTAATCTAGACATGGCAAAAGGTGGAATAAATGATATTTTAGGAGAAGTGTTCGAATTAGAAAATATTGAGCCATTATCAGTTATTGATTTTGATAGAAATATAACATTAGGTATAGTAGGAGAAATGAAAAATGATATTTCTAAAAATGAAATGTTTCAAATGATAAAAAATAAACTAGATGTGAAAATGTTGAAAATTGGTGGAATGACAGAAAATACTAATGCAGAAAAGGTTAAAAGAATTGCGATTTGTGGAGGGGCTGGCAGTAATCTGGTGAAAGATGCAATAGAAAAAAATGCAGACATATATATAACAGGAGAACTGAAATATAATTGTTTTGTTGATATAAAAGGAATGGACATTTTAATTATAGAGGCAGGTCATTATGAAACAGAAAAAGTAATGATAAAATACATATTAGAGGAAATTAAAAAAACATTCAGTAATGAAGTAGAAGTGCTGAAATTTGACGAAAAACCTTATGAAATAGTATAATTAAGTAGTACACATTAAAAGTATTAGTAAAGGAGTGAATGAGATGGGATTATTTGATGGAATAAAAAAAGCATTTGGAAATAAAGAAAATAATAGTTATAATGAACAAGTAAAACCAAGAAGTAGAAATGATATAAGATATTCACAAACAAATGAAGGAGAAATTATAGTAGAATTCAATAACAATGATAGCTCTGAAAATTTTAAAAATATGTATGATACAACAAAATTAAAAATGTTTTATGGATATAGAGATACAGCAAATAATCAATTGGTAAATGCTCAAGTTGCTTGGTATAATGAAAGTGATGCGATATATATAAATAATAAAACAGGACAAGAATATGGAAGTAGAGTTGATTATATTGATATTGAAATAGATATTAACTATGAAAAATTAACGACTGATCAAAAATATGTTGAAACATTATTAGCAGGAATTTTACAAAAAAACAGAGTTGAAACTAAATTGCAAGAAGGATTACAGGAAAACCCTAAAATACCGTGTGGTAAATATGTTGGTGGAGTAGTTCAAAATGAAAAAGGTGAATATAAAAAAGTATTTGATCAAGCAAAAGGAAGAAATAGTCATAATTCATTAGAAATGCAACAAAAAAGAAGAAACTTTGAAAATAACAGACAAGAGGATTTAAGAAAACAATTAGAACAAGAACAATTAAAACAAGAACAATCAAATCAAAGAATAGCAGAATTAAAAGCTAAAATGAATGACAATGGAATGGCAAGATAAAGTTATAAAAAACAATAAATATTTCTAAATCTAAAAATCACTTGAAAAAAGTAAATAATAGGTATATAATAAAGATATGCATTAATATATTAAACTTAAAAGAAGAAGGGAGCGATTTTTATGAAAATAAAAATAACAGGTAAGGAACTAAAGATAACAGAAGCAATGCATGATTATGTGGAAAGAAAATTAGAAAGAGTAGAAAAATACTTTCAAGAATCAGAAGCTGATGTAACATTAAAAACAGAACACCATGCACAAATTGCAGAAATTTGCGTAGTAGCAAATGGAGAAAAATATAGAGCAGTAACAGAGGATAAAGATTTATATGCTTCTATAGATAAAGATATTGATATATTAGAAGGTCAAATAAGAAAAGCTAAAACTAAAAAAGATAAAATGATGAAAGAATCATCAATAAAAGCTATGGACATGGTTGATACTAAAATAAAAGAATTAAAAAACGAAATAGTTAAAACAAACTATTATGAATTGAAACCAATGACACCAGAAGATGCTATTTTGAAATTAGAAGAAAGACCTATTAATACATTTTTAACATTTGTAAATGTAGAAACAGGAAAAGTAAATGTTATTTATAGACTAAAAGATGGTCATAATTTTGGTATAGTGGAACCAGAAGCTTAAAAAATATAATATTGAAAAGTAGAGGAAATTAAAGTCCTCTGCTTTTTTATTGTCATATATTATAAACAAAAAATCTAAAATCTAAAATTTGAAATCTAAAATCTAAAATTTAAAAAATAAAGTATAGACTTTGGAAAATATATTTGATATACTCTATAAATAAATAAGAGACAGATAGTAGAAATATAATATAAGTATAACAGAAAACAAGAGATTAATAGAGAGGGGTTATAGTGGAAAATAGAAGAAAACAAAAGCGAAAAAATAGAATGAAAAATGTCATACTATTAACATCTATAATAACTATTTTAGTGATAATATTTTTCTTGAATCATGATAATATATTTGAAGTATCTACAACAAAGAATATAACCTACAAACTAGGAGAATATGAACTAAAAAATATGACTTATGATATACAAGATGGAAATATAGAGTTGCCGTATCCAAGAGAAATAGGAATTGAACCTAAAATTGGGGAAACATTCATGGGGTATGACATAGATAATGACGGGATTTATGATTATGAAGCTGGAGATAATATGCCAGTTGAATCAAATAGTAGAGCTATAGTATTGAGCGCAGTATTTCAAAGTGATAGTGCACCATTTACCGCATGGTTATATGATGATAATTCAAAAACCAAAGGAACAGAACTAACAAGTGGTGAAAATGATATCACAAGTGCTTGGGAACATGATAAAACAGTAAGATATTTAATAATAAACGCAAATTTTACAGAAGCAATTGGAGGACAAATAGAAATAACATTGCCAGTAGGGATGTATATTTATGGAACAGAAGCGTATACAGGTGTAGGTGGAGAAATAACAAATGTTGATTTTGAAACTTTGTCAGGATTAGACGGAACGGGTGGACAAGGTGTAGGAGCATATAAAAATAATTGGACAGGAACACTAACATATACATTCAATGAATTAGCAACAAACGGAGATGAAATAATTATACCAATAACATATGATGTTAATATATGGAATAAAGATACGTTAGTAAATACAAATTTTACGAATGGATTAGCACCAATAACCGTTACAATGACAGAAGGAAGTAATTCATATACGAAAACATTAAATGATGTGGAATTTGGTAAAGAATATTTGAATTTAGGAATACAGATGGTAAGAAGTTATTCACCAACTCGTGTTCAATTAGATTCATTGCAAAACATGTATCGAGAAGAAATAAGACAAGCAAATGGATATTGGGAAGAAGTTGTAGTTGAATATATACTTCCAAATAATGAAGGTGATTATGCAACATATATAAGTGAAACGACAGGATCAACACCATACAAAAACAAAACGAATTTAACAATAGATACATCAGATCCTACAAAAGTAGTGTATACATGGACTGATATGTACCATGCATCAGGATATATATATATTGCTCCGAATTTAGAATTTTCATCAAGTATATTTGAACCGGATGAAACACTTTCAAGTAATCTAAAAATTACTTTAACAAGTTATGGAGGGGGAACTGTTGAAATATCAGGCGCTAAAACTTTAAAAATATCAGCAGGGGCCGAAATAAATATTTTGTCCTTAACAGAATATTTATATAATGATTTGCCAGAAAACATAGAATCACATTTAGGTCATTTATCTATTGCAAACGCAGGACTAGAAGATTCAGCTAAAATAGAAATGAAATATATATTTGATAATAGAAATTCAGAAAATAGTAGAAATTTAATAGATGTAAATGCCATGATATTACCACAAATAGCTAATACAACATTTACTGTGAAATATTCATTAATTGATAAATATAATAATAAAGTTGTAGAAAATCAGGAAATAGAGATAACATCAGGTACAACAATAACATCTGGTGGTACGATTACAATACCAATGGTGGTGGAAAAATATAATTTAGAAAATCCAGATAATCCGTTAGACGTAAATGAAGTATCATTTAAAAATATAGAATATGAAATACAATCAGTGCCAGCAGATACAAAATTATATGTAAATGCAGCGATGTTAAATAATTTAGCATCTGGAAACTATTATGGTCAATATAATGGTAGTGTAGAAACTGCATATAGCACGATGGAAGTTATTGAATATAATTTTGATGGTACTGAAAAAAATAGAACTACTAGAGAAACATATATTAGAGGTACATCGATAAATTCAAACTCAATATATCTAAAAAGTGTAGTTCCAGATAAATATACCATAAGTGCAGGTGAAGAAGTAAGTATAACAGCGGCTATTAATTCACATTATTATCCATATGGGAATTCGCAATATATTAAAATACCAGTATTATATTTTCTGGCACCTAAAGGGATAGAAGTAAAAGAAGATTCGATTATAGTAACTAGAGATTCAGAGGTGTTTGAATATCAATTACAAATAAGAGAGGTTGGAACGTCGGGACAAGTCTTATATGCAATATATGTTGACGATGAAAATGCATCATTTGGAGGATCATATTTTGACGAAAATGGAGAATTGAAAAGAAGTGATTCATATTCAGATTTAAAAGTAAGTATGAAAATAACTTCGAATCCAACATTAGGATATACAAGTGAGAGAATTAGTAATATGTTTTTTGTTAAAGATTTACTAGCGAATAATTCAATTCATTCATCATATATTGTAACAGAACCATATGATTTTGAACAAGATGGAACTTTAGGCTCAGTAGTTAAATCAACATCAACAGCCTCTATTAATATATACCCAAATACAAATCAATTTGAATTTAAAAATGAAATAAGTATAAATGATAAAGAATATACAACAACAGAGATGTCATACATATTAAGTGATGTAGATGGAAATATAGATAGTGGTGTCGCATCATATAATCTTAGAATTCAAAATAATTCA
>CAYJIP010000005.1:0-100675 GCA_964370265.1 uncultured Clostridium sp.
ACAAGTGACCTTATTAATTCATTAGCATGGGATACAGCACTTGTATATATACAAACATTTAGTGATGGAGAAAATGCGGAAAATTATTCAAATGAAGGTAGTAAAAACACTTCAGAACAAAATACAGGATTATCAGGTGATGTACAATGTAATATATATGATATGGCATCAAATGTAAGAGAATGGAGTACAGAAACATCCATGGTTTTTGGTTATCCGTGTGTGGGTAGAGGAGGTCTTTACAGCAATGATCCATCTAGCAGCAGGGTCTTCAACACTACTACCGACAGCCTTACCAGCCTCTCTTTCCGCCCACTTTTATACCTGTAAAACTGAATGCTAAAACCGTGATTTAGAAATAACTAAAGAGTAGTTTTAGATAAATAAATACCACTAGCGTGGCGCCACTAGCGTGGCGCTTTTTCTGCGTTACAGCGATTCTCGAAGGTTTTAAAGGGTTGTGTGTGTAGATAAGAAAGCAGAGATTGTGTTGTTGTGAATTGTAAGTTTTAAATTTTAAATGTCAATATAGAAAAAGGGTGAAAAATATATAGAAAAGGAAATAAAATAAAATGGGAATATATAAAATGGTAGAAACAATACAAGAAATAGAATATGGAAAAATAATAATATTTAAAATTGGTAATTTTTATACAGCAATAGGAAAAGATGCAGTAATTTTAAATAAGACAATAGGTTTGAGATTAAGTTGTATGAAAAAAGGAATGTGTAGAGTAGGATTTCCAATAAGTGTATTAGAAAAATATTTAGAAAAGATAAGAGTAGAAGAATATGGATATAATTGAAGAAATGAAATTTGACAAAAGTAATTAATTGCGGTAAAATATTATAAAAATAGGAATTAAACCTATTTTGAAAGGAGATTTATGAATAATTATTCCAAACAAAGAGAAATTATTTTAAATGTACTAAAGCAAAATCCAATACATCCAACAGCAGAACAAGTATATCAATTAGTTATAAAAACACATCCAAATATAAGTAAAAGTACAGTATATAGAAATATTAACTTATTAGCTGAAAATGGTGTGATTAAAAAAATAGCAATGGCTTCAGGGCCAGAAAAATTTGACTATATGCATAAACCACATCAACATTTTGTGTGTACTAAATGTAGCTGTATTCATGATATAGAATATAATTTTGATATTGAGGAAATAACTAAAAATATACAACAACAAATTGGCAGTGAAATAACAATAAATGAAATTTCTTTAAGTGGAATATGTGAAAAATGTAAATCTGAACAACTAAAAGAAAAAAAGGCATAAATTAAAATTAAAATAAGTTAAATTTAAAATTCTAGGAGGTATTTGAAATGGATCTAAAAGGAACAAAAACAGAAAAAAATCTTATGGAGGCATTTGCTGGTGAGTCACAAGCTAGAAATAAATACACATATTTTGCGTCTAAAGCAAAAAAAGAAGGATATGAGCAAATAGCAGCAATATTCCAAGAAACAGCTGATAATGAAAAAGAACATGCTAAAATTTGGTTTAAACTATTACATGGTGGGTCTGTAGGTACTACAGCAGAAAACTTAAAAGCAGCAGCTGAAGGTGAAAACTATGAATGGACAGATATGTATGATAGAATGGCTAAAGAAGCAAAAGAAGAAGGATTTGACCATATAGCATACTTATTCTCAGAAGTAGGAAAAATTGAAAAAGAACATGAAGAAAGATATAAAAAATTATTAGAAAATGTTGAAGGTGATTTAGTATTTAGTAAAGACGGAGAAAGAATGTGGAAATGTAGAAATTGCGGACATATCGTTATTGGTAAAAAAGCAATAGAACTTTGCCCAGTATGTGAACATCCAAAATCATTTTTTGAAATTAAAGCAGAAAATTATTAAGAGATGAAAGACAAGTTTTATAAGACAAGTTTTATACTTGTCTTTTATTATGTTTTTATGATATAATTTAGGAGTCAGGAGAGAGAAAATGAATTTTTTTGTAACAAATAAGAATATTGTTAAAAATATAGTTGTATTAGAAAATGATGATATTAATCATTTGAAAAATGTCCTTAGAAAAAAAGTAGGAGAAAATATAGACATTTGCAATAATGATACAGGAGAACAATATATTTGCAAGATAATTAAAATAGATGAAAAAATAGAATGTGAAATTATTGAAAAAATAGATAGTAAAACAGAATCCAATGTTAAAATAACTATTTTACAAGGTTTGCCTAAAGCAGATAAAATGGAATTGATAATTCAAAAAGCAGTAGAATTAGGTGTTGATAAAATAATACCAATTGAAATGAAAAGATGTGTTGTTAAATTAAATGATAAAGATAAAGTGAAAAAAGTTGATAGATGGCAAAAAATATCAGAAGTAGCTGCAAAACAATCATTAAGAAGTAAGATTCCGAAAATTGAGAATGTATTAAATATAAAAAATATAGATGAAAATGACTTTGACTATTTGATTGTTGCTTATGAATGTGAGAAAGAATTAACATTAAAACAAGAGATTAAAAGAATTAAAGAACAAGTGTCAGAACAATCTGAAATGAAAATAGGAATATTAATAGGTCCAGAAGGCGGAATTGATGATTCTGAAATAGATATAATGAAACAAAAAGCTGCTAAGATTATAACACTAGGAAATAGAATATTAAGAACAGAAACAGTAGCATTAAATATGCTTAGCATTTTTATGTATGAATTAGAAAAATAAAGGAGAAAACTATGAAACCTAGAGAAGAGAAAAAGAAGCTAAAGGAAGCTAAAAAACAAGAAAAAATAGAAAAGAAAAAAGAAAAGAAAAATAGAGAAGAAGTAATAAATACTGGGAATAAAAAAGATCATACAGTAAGAAATAGAATATTAGGGAATATATTGAAAATTGTATGTATATTAATATATTGTGTAATAATATATTTTGCAAATGAGAGAATGAATTTTGAAAGATTTATAACTGATCTAGAAATAATAGCTATTGTTTTCCTAATTATAGGTTTTATAAATTTAGAAATAGCATATAAAAAAGATAGTGGAATTAGAAGTATATCTGCACTTGAAATATTAGCAATATCATTTTACACATTATCAATACAATATGTAATTAAAGTTGTAAAATATGATTTGACATATTACCTAGCATTTTTTGCAGGAATATTCACATTATATTACATAATAAAATCAATTTGGATTTTTACTAAAAAACAAAAAGAAAAATTAGATTCATTTAATGATATATCTGAAATAGTAGAACAATCAGAACCAGTAAAAAAAGAAGCTAAAAAAAGAGAAAAAATAAAAAATGAAAAATTGAAAGTAAATAATGAAATAAAAGCAAAAGAACCTAAGAAGAAAATAATAGAAAGAATTGCTTTAATTGAAGAACTTAAAATACAAAAAGAACTATTAAGAGAACAAGATGAAAAGAAAATAGAAAAAGTTAAAAGAACATCAAAAACAAAGAAAAACGAAAAAGTGGAAAACAGCAATGAAGCTAGTGTAAAAACAACGAAAAAAAGAACAACAAAGAAAAAAATAGAGGAAAAACAACCAGAAAGCTTAGATGAAGAAATCGTAGTAGAAAAAGAAATAATTGAAAAAACTCCAGAAAAAAAGAAAAGAACAACAACTAAAACATCTAAAAGTACAAAAGTACCAAAAATAGTTAAAACAACAAAACCTAAAAAAGAAAATAAAGAAGAGATAAATGTTGAAATTTCAGAAGAAAATAATGAAATAAAAAAAGAAGAAAAAGTCAAAACTAAAACATCAACAAAGAAACCTAAATCTAAAGTTGATGAGATTAAAAAAGATGAAGTTAAAGAGAAAAAAACAAGAGCAAAAACTAAAATTGTAAAAGAAACTAATGTAGAAGAAGTGGAAGGAAATTTAGAAGAAAAACCTAAGAAAAGAACAACTAGAGCAAAGAAAAGTTCAGTAGAAAATGAGGGATAATATGATAAAAAGTATGACAGGTTATGGTAAAGAGGTTTTAATTGAAAATTCAAGAGAATATCAAGTTGAGATTAAAAGTGTAAATCATAGATATTTAGATATATCTGTAAAATCACATAAAAGTATTAGTTATCTAGATGATGAAATAAAAAAAATAATATCTAAAAAAATTAGAAGAGGGAAAATAGATGTAACAATTCTATTTGAAAATAATTCTTCTATAGGTAAACAAGTTAAAATAAATGATGATATAGCAAAAATGTATATAGATGAACTTAGAAGACTTGCTAGTAAAGAAAATTTAGAAAGTAATATAGAAGTAACAGAAATATCAAAATTACCAGATGTTTTAAAAATACAAAATGTGGTTGATGATGAATCAATAAAAAATGAAGTAATAAGTGTTGTTACAAAAACAATTGATAATTTAATAAAAATGAAGAAAACAGAAGGAAATCAGATTTCAATAGATTTAAACAACAGAATTTCAGTAATAAATGCTAAAATTAAAGAAATAAGTAATCTATCTACTAGACTTATTGAAGAATATGTAGTAAAATTAGAAGACAGAATAAAAGAACTGTTAAAAACAAAAGATGTTAATGAATCTAGATTAGCTGAAGAAGTAGTGATTTTTGCTGATAAATGTTCAGTAGAAGAAGAAATTACAAGGTTAAATAGTCATATATTACAATTTCAAGAACTTTTAAATGAAGAAGATGCTATAGGGAAAAAGTTAGATTTCATAATTCAAGAAATGAATAGAGAAACAAATACTATTGGATCAAAAGCAAATAAATTAGAAATAACGAAAAATGTAATAGATATAAAATCAGAACTAGAAAACATTAGAGAACAAGTTCAAAATATAGAGTAGAAAGGATTTGGTTTCATGCAATTAGTAAATATAGGATTTGGGAACATTGTTTCAGCAGAAAGAATTGTAGCAATAGTGAGCCCAGAGTCAGCACCAATAAAAAGATTGATTCAAGAAGCAAAAGATAATAAAACAGCAGTAGATGCAACATATGGAAGAAGAACAAGAGCAGTATTAATTATGGATTCAAACCATGTAATATTATCAGCAGTTCAACCAGAAACTGTTGGAGGAAGAATTGACAAAACAATAACTCAAGAAGAGTTAAACAAACAATTAGCAGAAGCTTTAAATAGGGAGGAAGTATAAAATGATAGTTAAACCAACTGTAAATGAATTATTAACAAAAGCAGAAAATAGATATGAATTAGTTATAGCTACATCAAAAAGAGCTAGACAAATATCAAATGGAGCAGAGGTAAGAACATCTGTTAAAGAAGAATCTTCAGTAACACTTGCAGCAAATGAAATTGCTGAAGGGGAGGTAAGTATAATATGTTAATTATTTTATCTGGTGTTTCAGGAGCAGGAAAAGATACAATAAAAAAACAATTATTACAAAGAATGGATGGTTTAACAACACTTCCATCATTAACTTCAAGAAAACCAAGAGAAGGTGAAATTCCAGGTGATGCATATGTATACATCACTAAAGAAGAATTTGAAGAAAAAATACAAAATAATGAACTATATGAATATAACTATCATCATGAAAACTATTATGGTACATCTAAAACGATTTTAAATGGAAAGATAGAAGAAGGAAAAGTTATATTAAAAGATATAGAAGTAGTAGGAACAGAAAATCTTGTTAATTTACTAGGAAATGATGTTAGAATAGTAACAATATTTTTAAAAGTAGATAAACAAGAATTAAAATCAAGATTAATTCAAAGAGGAGATAATTTATCAGACGAGGAAATTGAATTAAGATTAGGTAGATTAGAGTATGAAGAATCAAAAATTAAAAATTATGATTATGTAATTAAAAATAATGATTTAGAAAAAACAGTTCAAATTATAATGTCAATAATTCAAAATGAAAAAAGAATGATAGGATAACAAAAAACTTACCAAAAGGTTCTTTTGGTAAGTTTTTATTTTAGGAGTAAAGATGATAGCAGAAGTATATATAAATAGAGGTGCAAAAAAATTAAATAAAACATTTGACTACAATATACCAGAAGAATTAGAAGACTTAATTTTTGTGGGATCAAAAGTAATAGTTCCATTTGGTAAAGGGGAAAGTATTGTGGAAGCTTTTGTCGTTAAGATAAAAGAAGAGACATATACACAATTTGAATTAAAAAATATAGTTAAAATAGAAGAAAACTTAAATGATATATATATTGAGTTATCAAGATGGATGGCTAAAAAATATTTCACAAATGTATCTGATTGTATAAGACTTATGCTTGCTCCAGGTGTTAGGAATAAAAATACAGAAAAAAGAATAGATAGTAAAACAATAAATGTAATATACCTAAAAAAAGAAATTGAAGAAATTGAATTTGATATAAATAGTGAGAAAATTAAATCTAAAAAACAACAAAAAGTACTGAATTTCTTGAAAGACAATGAAGGTGTAACAATAAGTGATATTGAAAATATATTAGATTGTTCTAGAAGTATAGTAAATACTTTGATTAAAAATGGATATATTGAAATGGTAGAGCAAAAAGTAGATAGAAATCCACTATTTCATAGAGATGTAATTGAGAATAAAAAACTGGTTATGAATATTGAACAACAGTCAGCATTAAATAATATAAATGAATCTGTTGAAAAACAAATATATAAGAAGTATTTATTACATGGTATTACAGGCTCGGGAAAAACAGAAATATATTTACAATTGATTGAAAATATATTACAACTAGGAAAAACAGCAATAATGTTGGTTCCAGAAATTTCATTAACACCACAAATATTAGATAGATTTATAGGTAGATTTGGAAAAGAAAAAATTGCAATATTACATAGTAAATTATCAATAGGCGAAAGACATGATCAATGGGAAAAAATAAGAAATGGAGAAATAGATATAGTAATAGGTGCAAGATCTGCAATATTTGCACCATTAGAAAATCTAGGTACAATAATAATAGATGAAGAACATGATAATTCATATGTATCTGACTCTAATCCTAGATATGATGCAAAAGAAGTTGCAGAATATATAGCTAAAAAAGTTAAAATTCCACTGGTACTTGGAAGTGCAACACCAGATGTAAAAATGTATTATCAAACAGAAAATTTTAGTGGAACAGAGTTATTAGAATTGACAAGAAGAGCGAATAATGCAAGTCTTCCGAAATTCGAAATAATAGATTTAAAACAAGAATTAGCAAGCGGAAATAGATCTATGCTTAGTAGAGAATTATATTCGTCAATAGAAGAAAATTTGAAAAAAAAGAAGCAAACAATATTGTTTTTAAATAGACGAGGATATTCAACATTCATAATGTGTAGAGATTGTGGTCATACATTGATGTGTAAGAATTGTAATATAAGTATGACATATCATAATAATAGTAAAAAACTAAAATGTCATTATTGTGGTAGAGAAGAAATAAATCCTAAGTTATGCCCAGAATGTAATAGTGATAAAATTAGATATTTTGGTACAGGGACACAAAAACTTGAAGAAGAAATTAAAAAACAATTTCCAACGGCAACTACAATAAGAATGGATATAGATACAGTTACAAAAAAGAATTCTCATGAAGAAATATTAAAATCATTTGAAACCGAAAATATAGATATATTAATTGGGACACAGATGGTAACAAAAGGACATCATTTTCCAAATGTTACGTTAGTAGGTGTAATAGCAGCAGATAGTTCGCTACAAGTTGATGATTATAGATCGACAGAAAGGACATATCAGTTATTAACACAAGTAGCTGGTAGAGCTGGAAGGGAAAAAGAACAAGGTAAAGTAATAATTCAAACATATAACCCAGAAAACTATAGTATTCAGACAGCAAAAGAACAAAATTATCAAAAGTTCTATGAGATAGAGTTAGAATTACGAAAACAGTTGAAATATCCACCGTTTTGCGATATAATAGTAATTAGTCTTAGTGATATAAATGAGCAGAGAATAAGAATCCAAAGTCAAGAAATATATGAGTATTTGGTAAAGAATTTAAATAAAGAACAATTTAATGTTTTGAGACCTATGCCTTCTCCAATTGATAAAATTCAAAATAAATATAGATGGAGAATAATAATAAAAGGTAGAATGACTGAAGAAGCAAATACAATATTAAATAATTACTATAATGAAATATATCAGAAAAATAAAATGCAAACACAAATATATATAACAGTAAATCCAAATAATATGATGTAATTTAAATATATAAATATAAAGGAAGGAAATAATAAGATGGGAATTAGAAATTTAAGATATGAAGGGGATGAAATCTTAAAGAAAAAATCAAGAGAAATAGATGTAATTGATGAAAAAATCAGAGAATTAGCGGATGATATGATTGACACTATGTATAAATTTAGTGGTGTAGGATTAGCTGCTGTTCAAGTAGGTGTCTTGAAACGTTTAATAGTTATTGATTTATATGATGATAATGGGCCTATGGTATTAATAAATCCAAAAATTATAAGTACAAAAGGAAGTAAAGAAAAAGAAGAAGGATGTTTAAGTTTTCCTAACAAATTTGGTAAAGTTGTAAGACCAGAAGAAGTTGTTGTTGAATATACAACTTTAGATGGAGAAAAGAAAATAATTAAAGACAAAGATTTACTAGGTCATGTACTTTCTCATGAGATAGATCATTTAGATGGAGAAGTATTTGTTGATAAAGTAAGACCAGGAACATTAGAATATATTGAACCAGAAGAAGATTAATAAAAAAATAAAACAGAGGGGAGAAATTAATAATGAAAATACTTTTTATGGGAACACCAGATTTTGCTAAAGAATCATTAGAATATGTATATAATGCAGGATATGAAATAATAGGTGTTGTAACAAATCCGGATAAACCAAAAGGAAGAGGTATGAAATTAGTTTCTTCACCTGTAAAAGAATTTGCATTAGAAAAAGACTTGAAAATATATCAACCGATAAAAGTAAAAAATAACATAGAATTTATTAATGAAATAAAAGAGTTAAAACCAGATGTTATCTGTGTAGTTGCTTATGGTAAAATATTACCGAAAGAAATATTAGATATACCTAGTAAAGGGTGTATAAATGTTCATGGATCATTACTACCAGAATATAGAGGTGCAGCTCCAATACAATGGGCAATATTAAATGGTGATAAGAAAACAGGTATAACAACAATGTATATGGATATTGGTATGGATACTGGTGATATGATTTTAAAAGAAGAAGTTTTAATAGGTGATGATGAAACAACAGGAGAGTTATGGGCAAGATTATCTAAATTAGGTGGAGAATTATTAGTTAAAACTTTAGAGCAAATTGAGAATGGGAATGTAAAAAGAGAAAAACAAGGAGAAAATTTTACTATGGCTCCCATGCTTAGTAAAGAAATGTCTCAAATAGATTGGCAAAATAAAACAGCACAAGAAATTAAAAATCTTGTAAGAGGTCTAAATCCAATAATGGGAACATATTCATATTTAAATGGTAAAAAAATAAAAATATGGAAAGTTCAAATAGAAAAAGATGATACAGATTCATTACCTGGAACAATTATTAAAATAGATAATAAAAAAGGTATTTTTGTACAAACTAAAGAAGGTATAATAAATATATTAGAGATTCAAGGTGAAAATGCCAAAAGAATGCATGTAACAGAATTTTTAAAAGGTAATAAGATAAATGAAAAAGAAATATTTCTAAAACAAAATTAATATTAATAATTTACTTAAGTATTTAATAAATTATTTGAAAACAGTTGTATAAAAAAGCAAAAATTGATATACTTAAATAGAAAATAAAACCAAGGAGGAAATTGAATTATGGAAGAAAAAAATATGGACAATATCGAAAATGGTGAAATATTAGAACTAGATAATGAATTAGAATCAAAAAATGAAGGTATACAAATATCAAATGAAGTTGTAGCAGTTATTGCTGGTGTAGCAGTTGGTGAAGTTTCAGGAGTTGCTGGAATGTCAGGAGGATTTGCTGGAGGAATAAGTGAAGTATTTAGCGGTAAAAAAAATTTAGCAAAAGGTATAAAAGTAGATGTTTCTGAAAAAACAACTAAAATAGATGTTAATATAATTGTAGAATATGGTACAAGAATACCAGATATAGCTTTTGAAATACAAAATAAAGTAAAAAAAGCAGTTGAAGAAATGACAGGATTAAAAGTAGAAGAAGTTAATATCAATGTTCAAGGTGTTAATATTAATAATTCTAAAGAAGAAGTAATAGTAGAAAATGAAGAATTAAAAGGAGAATAATAATGAAAATTTTAGATAAGATAACATTAATAATATATTCAAATATTATATTAATTACTTCAATAGTACTAATTTTAGCAGTAGCAGGTGTAATTGATATATCTATAATAGGTGATACAATAGAAAATATAATAGCACATGAAACTGGAAGCAAAATAGTTTTAGGTGTAAGTATTATTTTTATATTAATGTCATTTAAAGCAGTATTTTTTGATAAAGGTAAAAAGAAAGAAAAACAAGGTATATTATTAGAAAATGAAAGTGGTAAATTATTAATTTCTAAAGAAACTATAGAAAACTTAGTTAATTCAGTAGCAATCAATTTTGAAAGTGCAGAAGAAGTTTCTACTAAGATACAATTAGATCCACAAAATAATGTACGTGTATTTGTGAGTGTAAGTGTAAGTCCTGAAGCAGTAATAAAAGATTTATCAGCAAATTTACAAACAAAAATAAAAGAAAAAGTTAAAACAGCTACAGATTTAGATGTTAAGGAAGTTACAATAAGTGTTAAAAAAGTAGCAGCAAAAAAAGTTGAAATAACAGAATAATCGAAGAAAGGAAGTTAAAATATGGATGGATTTAAAGAATTTATAAATCAATATTTAGGAGCAATTATAGGAGTAGCAATTGCGGTATTAATTTTAATCACGAGATTATATGATGTTATATTAGCAATAGTTGTAATTGTTTTAGGTGCGATAGTAGGACACTATGTACATAAAAATAAAGAGAGAGTTAAGCAAAAATTAAAAGAATTAATAGATAAGATGTAAGGTTCTTAACTAAAAAGGAGTAAAAGATATGAAAAGATCATCTATGCGTGAAAACGCATTTAAACTAATATATAGTTTAGAGATAGACAAAAGTGAAAATTTAGAGGAAACAATGGAATTATATTTTCAAAATCATGATATATTAGTAGAAGATGCTAAAGAATATATTAAAGACGTTATAGAAGGAAATGTTAAGTATAAGGACGAAATCTTAGAAGAAATATCAACAAAATTAAAAGCAGGATGGAGTATGGGAAGAATTTCAAAAATAGACTTAGCTATATTAAAAGTAGCGATATATGAAATTAAATATAAAGAAATACCATACAAAGTTGTTATAAATGAAGCAGTTGAATTAGCTAAAAAATATGGAGAAGATTCATCAAAGAACTTTGTAAATGGAATTTTAGCTAATATAATAAAATAAAAAAGTATAAACGTTTCTTTTAGAATGATATCTAATATGAAGCGTTATATTTTAGTAAACGGAAGATATAAGAGGTGAAGATGAGATATAATGAAATAGCAATAACAGTATCTGATTTGAATTTGTATGTGAAAAATAAAATAGCAACAGATGAGTATTTGAGTAGTGTTTTAATAAAAGGAGAAATATCGAATTTTAAAAATCATTATACAGGACATATGTATTTTACATTAAAAGATGAAAAATCATTAATTAAATGCATAATGTTTAAAACATATGCTCAGAGATTATCCTTTATACCTAAAGATGGTATGAAAGTAGTTGTTGGTGGTAGTGTATCTGTATATGAACGAGATGGCGTATATCAAATATATTGTGAAGCAATGTTAGAAGATGGTGTTGGAGATTTACATGCGAAATATGAAGAACTAAAAAATAGACTAGAAAAAAATGGTATGTTTGATCAAATCAATAAAAAAGCTATACCACTTGCACCAAAAGTTGTAGGAGTACTTACATCACAAACAGGATCAGTTATAAAAGATATAATAAATGTAGCAACAAGAAGAAATCCAAATGTATATATACGACTATTTCCAGTCCCAGTACAAGGAGATGGAGCTGCTAAGAAAATAGCAGAAGCTATACAATTAATGAATGAACAAAAATTAGCAGATGTATTGATTTTAGCGAGAGGTGGTGGATCTTTAGAAGATTTATGGCCATTTAATGAAGAAATAGTAGCAGATGCAATATTTAATTCAGAAATACCAATAATATCAGCAGTAGGACATGAAACAGATTTTACAATTTCAGATTTTGTATCGGATTTAAGAGCACCAACTCCATCAGCGGCAGCTGAGTTAGCTGTACCAGATATATATGAATTAAATCAAAAAATAGAAGGATATAGAAAAAGATATAAAAATGCATTATCGAGAAAAGTTGAGATTATGAAACTTAGACATGAAAAATGTATGAAATCTGCTGGATGGAAACAATTAAATACTAAAATAAACGAAAAATATATTTTAATAGATTCAAATATTAAACAAATTGAAAATTTGATAAAATTAAAGATAGAAAAAGAAAAATCTAAATATAGTGAAACAGTTGGAAAATTAGATACATTAAGTCCTCTGAAAATATTAAGTAGAGGGTATGCTGTAATACAAACACAAGATGAAAAAAGTGTGATTAGAACTAAAAAAGAATTAAAACCAAGAGATTTAATAAAAATTAAATTATCAGATGGAAGTTGTATTGCAGAAATAAAAGAATAAAAAATATTATAAAAATATAAAGGAGAAAATTTGTTATGAAAGATAATTTTGAAACAAAAATGGAACAATTAGAAGAAATTGTAAAAAAATTGGAAGACGGAAAATTAAGTTTAGATGATTCAATAAAAGAGTTTGAAACAGGAATGAAAATTTCATCTGATTGTAGTAAAATATTAGAGGATGCAGAAAAGAAAATATCAATATTAGTAAATAAAAATGATAATATAACTGAAGAAGAATTTTTAGTATAAAATAAAAAATACAAAATAAAATATAAGATAAATATAAGGGAGAAATAAAATGGACGGATTATTAAAACTAGTACAAAGTCAATATATATATGTACCAGTAGCATTATGGTTTGGAATACAATTATTCAAACTATTATACGATTTAGTAACAACAAAACAATTCAATTTTAAAAGAATAATGGGATCAGGAGGTATGCCAAGTTCACATTCAGCAGTAGTAGTTGGACTTGCAACTTTAATAGGTAAAAATGAAGGTGTAGATACACCAATATTTGCATTATCATTTTTATTTGCATTTATAGTAATGTATGATGCATGTGGAGTTAGAAGAGCAGCTGGAAAACAAGCAGCAGTGTTAAATAAAATAATTTCAACACCTCATATGTCAGGTGTTGAAATATCAGGGAAGTTAGGGGAATTAATAGGTCATACACCAGTTCAAGTATTAGTAGGAGCAACAATAGGATTATTAGGTGGATTATTAGCATAAATAGAATGAATGTTATTAATATAGATATAAATTCAAATTGTATAATTTAAATTAGAATCAAATAATAAAGGAGAGTTAATGTTATGAGTGATATTGAAATTGCAAGAAGTGTTAAATTGGAAAATATAGTGAATATAGCTAAAAAAATTGGTTTTGAAGAAAATGATATTGAACAATATGGTAAATATAAGTGTAAATTAGATAATATTAAACAATCTAATAATCAAGAAAATATTAAAAATGGAAAATTAATTTTAGTTACAGCAATAAGTCCAACACCATTAGGTGAGGGGAAAACAACAATATCAATAGCAGTTGCTGATGGACTTTCAAAAATAGGAAAAAAAGCAGTATTAGCATTAAGAGAGCCATCATTGGGACCGGTTTTTGGAATAAAAGGTGGAGCTACGGGTGGAGGAAAAGTTCAAGTAGCACCTATGGAAGATATAAATTTACATTTTACAGGTGATATACATGCAATAACATCAGCAAATAACCTTTTATCAGCACTAATTGACAATCACATATATTTTGGAAATGAATTAAAAATAAAGAAAGTATTATGGAAAAGATGTGTTGATTTAAATGATAGACAATTAAGAGTTGTAGAAACAGGGTTATCAGGAGAAAAGAAAATTGTTCCAAGACAAGATAAATTTGATATTACTGTAGCATCAGAAGTTATGGCAATATTATGTTTGTCAAAAGATATATATGATTTAAGAGAAAAATTAGGGAATATATTAATAGGAATTGATGAGAACAATAACCCTGTTTATGCAAAACAGTTAAAAGCAGAAGGTTCAATGGCAGTATTATTAAAAGATGCTATAAAACCTAATTTAGTACAAACATTAGAACATACACCAGCAATAATACATGGAGGTCCATTTGCTAATATAGCACATGGATGTAACAGTATAATAGCTACTAAACTGGCACTTAAATCTGCAGATTATGTAGTAACAGAGGCCGGGTTTGGAGCAGATTTAGGAGCAGAAAAATTCTTAAATATTAAATGCAGAAAAGCTGGAATCAAGCCAGATGCAGTTGTATTAGTTGCAACAATAAAAGCTATAAAATATCATGGCGGAATTGAAAAAGATAAAATACAAGAAGAAAATATTGATGGTATTGAAAAAGGACTAGAAAACATATATAGACATATTGATAATTTGAAAAATAAATTTGGATTAAATGTTATAGTTGCAATAAATAGATACATAACAGATACAGAAAAAGAAATAGAATTTTTAGAAAATAAATTAAATGAACAAGGTGTAGGATTAAGTTTAGTAGAAGGTTGGGCTAAAGGCAGTGAAGGTGCTGTAGATATAGCTGAAAAACTAGTAGAATTAACTAAAAAAGAAACAATACTTAAAAATACGTATCTACTAGAAGATACTATTAAAACAAAAATATTAAAAGTAGCAAAAGATATATATGGTGCAAGTGATGTACAATATGAAGAACAAGTAGAATTGAAAATAGAAGAAATTGAAAGATTAGGATATGCAAATTTACCTATTTGTATAGCTAAAACACAATATTCGTTTTCTGATGATCCTAAAAACTTAGAATGTAAAGGGGCATATAATATAACTGTAAATAATATTGAAGTAAAGACAGGCGCAGGTTTTATTGTTGTTCATGCAGGTAAAATTATGACGATGCCAGGACTTCCAAAAATTCCAGCATCTGAAAAAATTAATATAGATAAGGATGGGAATATAGAAGGTATATTTTAAATATAAGCTTAAATATTATTAAAATATAATATTTGAACTTATAAAACAAAAAACAAGTAAAATAACAAAAAAACAAGTAAAATAATAAATAATAATAAATAATAATAAATAAGAAGATTTGTCGATGACTTTTTAAAGTTCGACAAATCTTCTTATTTTTTACTCTTGGAAAAAAATGTAAAACTATATATAATACAAATAGAATAATGAAGGAGGTAAATATGGAATCTAAGTTTAATGAGAAAGATAAATCATTAGTAGTTATGATTAAAGATGAAATTGACGAATATAGCATTAAAAAAATAAGAGGGAGGGTTGATTATGAGATTCAGAGATATATGCCTAAAAAGGTTGTTTTTGACTTTAGTGACGTTACATTCATGGATAGCGCTGGAATAGGATTTATTATAGGAAGATATAAATTTGCAAGTGTTGTTGGTGCTGAGTTGGAATTATATAATTTAACAAATAACGTTAGAAAAATATTTGAAATGAGCGGGATATTAAGGTTGATTCCAGTTACAGAAGAATTAGTATCATAGAAAGGATTTTGAAATATGAAAGAAATTATTGAAAATGAGATGAAATTAGAATTTATAAGTAAATCACATAATGAGGCTTTTGCAAGAATATCAGTAGCTGCATTTGCATGTCAATTAGATCCGACAATAGAAGAAATAGCAGATATAAAAACATCTGTATCTGAAGCAGTAACAAATTCAGTAATACATGGATATGAAAATAAGCAAGGAATAATTAAAATTGCATGCAAATTGATTAGTAATAAAATAGTTATAGAAATATCAGATAAAGGTAAAGGAATAGAAAATATACAAAAGGCAAAAGAGCCATTATATACAACAAAACCAAATTTAGAGAGATCTGGTATGGGATTTACTATAATGGAAAGTTTTATGGATAAAATAGAAATAGAATCTATTGTAGGTCTTGGCACTAAAATAACAATGGAGAAGTCTATTAAAATAACAAAAGAAGATGAAACTTCAGAATTTGAAATGCTAATGAAATAGTAAAACAGAAGAGAGGCTAAAATATGTATGATAACAGTATAGAGTCTATAAAAAAAATTCAAAATGGAGATATTCAAGAATTAGAAAAGATTGTTATAAATAATAGTGGTCTTATATGGAGTATTGTAAAAAGATTTAATAATAGAGGTTATGAGTTAGATGATTTATATCAAATAGCTTCATATGCATTTATAAAAGCAGTAAAAAGATTTGATATAACATATGATGTTAAATTATCTACTTACGTCGTACCATATATGCTTGGAGAAATTAAGAAATACATAAGAGATAATAGTATGTTAAAAGTAAGTAGAAGTTTAAAAGAGTTGTATGTAAAAATTAAAGAATTACAAAAAGAATATATGATAAGAAAAGGAATTGAAATATCATTAGAAGATATATCTAAAGAATTAAAAGTATCAATAGAAGAAATTAATTTAGCATTAGAAACAACAAATGTAATTGAATCTATAGAAGATAGTAAATATACGAATAATAAAGATGGTAATAGTATAAGCTTATTAGAAACTATATCAAACGGAAAAAATGAAGCAGAAGATATAACTAATAAAATTGTTTTAAAACAATTAATAGAGCAATTAAAATCAAGAGAAAAAGAAGTTATAATGTTAAGATTTTTTAAAGAAAAAACACAATCAGAAGTAGGAAGGATATTAGGTATTACACAAGTACAAGTATCAAGAATAGAAAGAAAAGTTCTAGAAGAAATGAAAAATAAGTTTTTAAGTTGTGGATAATTTTAAGAAAGGAAATATATATAATATTGAAGGAATAAATTATGAAAAAATCTATAATATATTTTTTGATATTTATTTTTATTTGTTTTATACTACCTGTTATATTAACAAAAACAAACTATGATAATGAAGAAAAACTAGAAAGTGACAATAGTACAGAAAATAGTGGTAATAATGAAATTGGAAGTATAATTGATTTAAATGATAGTGAAATTGAAGAGCAATTAGAAATATATGATGGCGATTATAGTACAATACAACTACTAAATCATGAAACTGGAATAGTAGAAGAAGTTAATCTAGAAGAATATTTATATAATGTTGTAGCAGCAGAAATGCCGGCGAATTTTGAATTAGAAGCATTGAAAGCACAAGCTGTAGTTGCAAGAACATACACTATATATAAAGTTGAAAATAAAAAGCATGATAATGCAGATATATGTACAAATTTCGCATGTTGCCAAGCTTACATAACAAAAGAAGAACGATTTGCAGCATGGGAAGAATCTGAAAGAGAAAGTAATTGGGAAAAAATAGTAACAGCTGTAAATGAAACGGTAGGACAAATTATCACATATGAAGACAAACCAATTAATGCATTTTTTCATTCAAATAGTGGAGGGATAACAGAAATTCCAGTTAATGTATGGGGAGGTACAGGGTATCCTTATTTGCAAGTAGTAGAAACAGCAGGAGAAGAAGCATATAGTCAATATGATTCGGAAGTGATTTTGTCACAAGATGAATTAATAGAAAAATTAAAAGTACAATATGCAGACATAGAAATAGATTTTGCATATGATGATCAAATACAAATATTACAATATACAGATAGTGATAGAGTAAAGACAGTAAGGTTTGGTAATTATGAAATAGCAGGTACTGAAGTCAGGACATTATTAGGATTAAGGTCAACTAATTTTGTTATTACTAAAAAAGACAATAATATAATTTTTAGTGTAATAGGCTATGGACATGGTGTTGGAATGAGTCAAACAGGAGCAGATGCAATGGCTAAAACAGGAAGTGATTTCAAAGATATAATTCATCATTTTTATAAAGATGTACAAATTAAACAACTGAATAAATAGAAGTATAATATTTGAAAAAATGGAAATACTTTCATTAATATAAAATGAAGGAGGATTATATGAGAGAGCAAAATAGGAAAAAGGAATATATGGAAATGGAATCAGGAGGAAAGGTAATATTGTATTCTGTTATTGGAATAATATCGCTCATTGTATTAGTTCTTAGTATTGTTTTAGCTAATGGACAAGATGCAGAACAAATTGATAACAATCTTGATGTAGGTGTTGATAATATAATAAGTAAGACTGGTGATAGTGATGAAGTTGAGGAAATTGAAAATGTCAGCTCCGAAATAGGTAAAACAGTAGAGGAACAAGAAGAATTAGAATCTGAAGATAATAAAATAGAAGAATCTACAGAAAATATAGAAGAAATAAAAGAGAGTGATCCGATTATTGATGATAGTGGAAAAATTGACGAAGTTCAAGAAAATGTAGAACAGCAAGTTCAAAGTGAAGAAAAAGTAGAAGAAGTTCTAGAGTTTGTAATGCCTCTAGAAGGTGATGTTATGGAAGTTTTTAGCAAAGATACTCTAATATATTCTAAAACTTTAGAAGAATGGGTAACTCATTTAGGGATCGATATAAAAGCACCTAAAACAACTGTAGTAAGTTCAGCAGAAGCGGGAGTTATTAAAAGTATAAAAAATGATCCAAGATATGGTTTAACAATAGTTGTAGAACATAATGAGATGTATCAAACTGTATATTCGAACTTACTTAGTACAGAGTTTGTTGTTGTTGGAGAATCTGTTACTAAAGGACAACCAATAGGAACAGTAGGAAATACTGCAACTTTCGAAATAGCAGAAGAGCCACATCTACATTTTGAGTTATTAGAAAATGGATTACAAGTTGATCCGATGTTATATATAAAATAGATATTCGAGAACTGATAAAAATATAATTAAAGTGTAATAAAAATACAATGTAATTAATAATTAAATGCAAACATATTTTTAGATAAAAACAAAAATATGTTTGACATTTTTTTGTTTGTGTGTTAACATCATTTTAGATATAAATTTGAAAATGGAGTGATTTAAATGCCAAGGAAAAAACCAGAATTAAGTAAAAGAGAAAAACAGATATTAACATATATTGAAAAACAGATGAAATTACAAGGATTTGCACCTTCGGTTAGAGAGATCGGTAAAGCTGTAGGTCTTTCTTCGACTGCAACTGTTCATGGATATTTAGCGAGATTATCTGAAAAAGGATTCATTAAAAAGCAAGATAATAAAGGTAGAACATTAAGATTGCTTAAAGGTGGATCAGAAGAAGAGAAAAAACCAGTAACTAAGGATTTTTATGCACAAAGAGAAATGGTTGAAGTACCGATTATTGGAAAAATAACAGCAGGAGAACCGATATTAGCAGTAGAAAATGTTACAGATACATTTCCTATTCCAATAGATTTTGTTGGGAATTCAGAAAGTTTTATGCTTACTGTTAGAGGAGAAAGTATGATAGAAGCGGGAATTTTAGATGGTGACTACATATTAATTAAAAAACAAAATTCAGCCAATAATGGAGATATAGTTGTTGCATTAATTGAAGATGAAGCAACAGTCAAAACCTTTTATAAGGAAAAAAATTATATTAGATTACAACCAGAAAACAGTACAATGGAACCAATAATTGTACCAAATTGTGAAATATTAGGTAAAGTTGCTGGTGTTTTTAGAAAAATGTAATAATTTAGATAAAATTTACAAAACGTTCACATTAAAACGTTGACAATACCACTATAATAAAATAAAATTATAGTGGTATTTTATGTATAAAAGGAAGGAGAAAAAATGTTAAAATTATTTAAATATTTAAAAAAATCTGCAGTGGTTATTTTAGCAATTATAATTTTATTGGTAGGTCAAGCTTTTTTAGATTTAGAATTACCCAATTATATATCAGAAATAGTTAATGTAGGAATTCAAACAAGTGGTATTGAAAATTCTGTACCAAAGATCGTATCAAAAGAAAATATGGAAGATATATTATTTTTATCAGATAATGATGAAAAAATATTAGAAAACTATGAGTTGGTAGAAAAAAACTATTTATCAGATGAGGAAGAAGAAGTATTAGATGATCTTTTTATAGAAGAGCCTCAAAAAGTTTTAGAAAGCGATTCAGTATATTTATTAAAAGATATATCAGATGAAAAAATTAATGAATTAGAAGAAATAATGATTGATGGAATATTATTATATTCAGTATTTACAAATGAACAAACAAGTGTAGAATTCAAAAATCAATTATTATCTCAAATGCAAGAAGAACAAAAAATATTAATGCAAGAATTAAGTGTGATAGAAATTCTAGAAATGATGCCTAAAGAGGTACAAACAGAAGTTATTACAGCAGCAAAAACAGAATTTGAAAAAATGGATGATATGTTTGTTGAACAAGCCGGAGTAATGGGTGTTACTGAAATATATAATTCAATGGGTGTTGATATTGATAAAATACAAAATGATTATATCATTAGAGCTGGATTACAAATGCTTGGAATTGCATTAGCGAGTACAGTAACAGCTATATCAGTGTTATTTTTATCATCAAGAATAGCAGCTCAATTGGGTAAAATATTAAGAGATAAAGTATTTAAAAAAGTGCTTAGCTTTTCAAATAAAGAATTAAGAGAATTTTCAACTGCATCTCTAATTACAAGAAGTACAAATGATATATCACAAATACAGCAATTAATGACAATGTTATTTAGAGTAGTGATTTATGCACCTATATTAGGGTTAGGTGGATTTGTTAAAGTATTAATAGAAACAGATATATCAATGGCATGGATAATAGGTGTTGCGATATTAGCAGTAATTGTTGTTATTGGAATATTATTTATATTCTTAATGCCAAGCTTTAAAAAGTTGCAAGGTTTAATTGATAAGTTAAATTTAGTATCAAGAGAAATCTTAACAGGATTGCCAGTAATAAGGGCATTTAATAAGGAAAAAAATGAAGAAAAAAGATTTAATGTAGCAAGTATGGATCTGAAAAAAGTTAATTCTATTGTAAATACAGGAATGGGATTAATGATGCCGTTAATAACATTTATAATGAATGTTATTATGGTATTGATTGTATGGGTAGGAGCTGAAAATGTAGAAGCAGGAACTATACAAGTTGGAGATATATTAGCGTTTATGCAATATGCAATGCAAATAATAATGTCATTCTTAATGATTTCAATAGTATCTATAATGCTTCCAAGAGCTACTGTATCAGCAAAACGTATTAACGAAATATTAGATACAGATGAATCAATAAAAGATAAAAAAGATGCAAAAAGTGTAAGTGGAAATGTAAAAGGATTAGTGGAATTTAAAAATGTATGTTTCAAATATCCAGATGCAGACACAGAAGTTTTGACAGATATATCTTTTAGTGCAAATCCTGGAGAAACAACAGCAATAATAGGTAGTACAGGTAGTGGTAAATCAACAATAATAAACTTAATACCAAGATTCTATGATATAACAGAAGGAAATTTATTAATTGATGGTATAGATATTAGAGAGTATACTCAAAAATCATTAAGAGATATAATAGGGTATGTGCCACAAAAAGGAATGTTATTTTCTGGAACAATAGAATCAAATATTAAATTTTCAGATTCAAATATGAATGATGAAAAAATGCAACAAGCAGCGAAAATTGCACAAGCAGAAGATTTTATAAATAATAAAGAAAATAAATATAACGATGAAATTGCGCAAGGTGGTACGAATGTGTCAGGTGGGCAAAAACAACGTTTATCAATTGCTAGAGCTATAGCAAAAGAGCCTAAAATATATATATTTGATGATAGTTTCTCAGCATTAGATTTTAAAACAGATAAAGTATTAAGAGAAGCTCTAGCAGATGTTACTAAAGATAAAACAGTAATAATAGTAGCACAAAGAATAAATACAATAATGGGTGCAGAAAAAATAATTGTTCTAGAAGAAGGTCAAATAGTAGGAATGGGAACTCATGACGAATTACTAGCAACAAATGAAACATATAAAGAAATTGCATTATCACAATTATCTGAGGAAGAATTATCTGGAAAGGGAGGTATGTAGTTATGGGACCAATGGGTGGACAAAAAGGGACAATAGAAAAAGCAAAAGATACTAAAGGAACTATAAAAAAACTATTTACAAATTACCTTTCTAAATACAAAATGGCATTATTTATTATCATAATATTGGCTATAGGTAGTACTATATTTTCAATCGTGGGACCTAAAATATTAGGAAATGCAACAACAGAGATTTTTGAAGGACTTCAAAAAAGTTTTACAGGAGAAGGTGGAATTGATTTTAATGAAATTAAAAATATAGCCATAATATTAGTCTCTTTATATATTATAAGTGCAATATTTTCAGCAATCCAATCTTTTTCAATTACTAAAATAGCACAAAATGTTACATATAGGATAAGAGAAGATTTAATAAAAAAGATGAATAAATTACCGATGAAATATTTTGATAAAAAAACAAATGGAGAAGTATTATCTGTAATAACAAATGATATAGATACATTAAGTACAAACTTAAATCAAAGTGTTATTCAAATAGTTACATCATCTTTTACGATTATAGGTATATTAATAATGATGTTATCTATAAGTTGGCAAATGACAGTAATATCAATGATTATATTACCAATTTCAGGAATAATAATGAAAAGAGTTGTAAAAAAATCACAAAAATATTTTGATAAACAACAAGAATCTTTAGGACATGTAAATGGAATAGTTGAAGAAACATATGGCGGATTAAATATAGTAAAAGCATTTAATGGAGAAAAAAAAGTTGTAGAAAAATTTGAAAGAGATAACGAGCAATTATATAAATCTGGGTGGAAATCACAATTTTTATCAGGATTAATGTTTCCTATTATGAATTTCATTGGTAATATAGGATATGTTGCAGTAACAATAGTTGGTGGGTATTTTGCAGCAACTGGAACAATAACAGTAGGTAATATTCAAAGTTTTATACAATATAATAGACAATTTACACAACCAATAGCACAATTAGCACAAACATCATCAATGATACAATCGATGATAGCAGCAGCTGAAAGAGTATTTGAATTTTTGGAACAAGAAGAAGAAATTGTAACAGTAAAAGGTGATATTGATATTTCGAAATTAGAAGGAAATGTAGAATTTAAAAATGTTAAATTTGGATATGATCCAGAAAAAACAATTATCAATAATTTTAATGCTGAAGTACATAAGGGTCAAAAAATAGCAATAGTAGGACCGACAGGGGCTGGGAAAACAACAATGGTAAAACTATTAATGAGATTCTATGATGTTAACAGTGGATCAATAATGGTAGATGGTAAAGATATTAGAGATTTTGAAAGAGGAAACTTAAGGAAAATGTTTGGTATGGTTTTACAAGATACATGGTTATTTAGTGGAAGCATATTAGATAATATTAGATATGGTAAGGAAGATGTAGTGGAAGCTGATGTGATAGAAGCAGCAAAAGCAGCACATGTGCATCACTATATTAAAACATTACCAAATGGATATCATTCAGAATTAAATGAGGAATCAAGTAATATATCAGCAGGACAAAAACAGTTATTAACAATAGCTAGAGTTATTTTGGCAGATCCAAAGATATTGATATTAGATGAAGCAACAAGTTCTATAGATACAAGAACAGAAATACAAATACAATCAGCAATGGATAATTTAATGAAAGGTAGAACAAGTTTCATAATAGCTCATAGATTATCAACAATTAAAAATGCAGATTTAATATTAGTAATGAATAAAGGGGACATAGTAGAACAAGGTTCTCATGAACAATTATTAGAAGCTAATGGTTTCTATTCTGAATTATATAACAGTCAGTTTGATGAAGAGGAAGAATAGTATCAAAAACAATAAAAAACAATAAAAAACAGTTGAAAATAGAATAATATATACTAAAAAAGGGCAAATTAGTTGATAATTTGCTCTTTTTGTTGACAAAATTAAAAAATCTTTCTACAATGTAAATGTAATGAATTAGAATGAATAAAGGAGGCATGAATATGTACGCTTTACCTAATATGCCAAATGCTTTTATTGAGGATTCGGTAGAAAAAGAAGATGGCATTAAATATGCTGATATCTTAAGAAAACAATATGATAATTGTTTTTGGATAAGAAATATGATTCATAAAGGAGGATGGGAAATACGGATAATATATGATGAAAAAAACGAAGGATGTGCATCACTTAAACATTATAGCAAAATTATGTACATTAATTTAGCATTTCAACTAGAACATATTAGCACAGTACTATATAGAATATCTTTGATTTACTTGAGGAAATATTTGGGGTATGAATATTTATTAGCATATTATTCATATCAGGCAGAAACACAGCTTGAGTTAGATATTAAAATGCAGATATCAAGGAATATGTATCTAGAAATGTTAGAAGAACTTGATTTTTCGAAAAATACTCATGATTTATCGAGTTATAAAGAATTTGAAGGTTATAAAGATATTTATAAAATAGCTAAAGGCGAAGATATTAAAGTAGAACAAATAGAATTCAAGCATTTTGAAATTGAAAAAAATTCAAGTCATATATGCACATTAATGCATATTGATAAATTTTTAGAAGAAATTGAAATATTACCTGAAAATGTTCAAAAATATATTTTTGACACTATAGGCTACAAAATTGTAATTGATATTCGATTAGAAAATATAGTTAATGAAGATATGAAAATATATGTAGACTATATAGAGAAAAAAATATTAATTCGAAATTTTGGATTAGAGGTATTTTCATTGAGTGAAGTTATTGTGAATTTATATGTAAGACTAAAATTTTCTAATAAACAAAAAGCAAAGATGCATTACCTATTCTTTATTACTAACGCTAAAAAATTAAATGAAGTATTAGAATATACAGGAATTGATTTAGAATATTTAAAAGAATGGGGATGTTTTGCAGTTTTTTCTGTGATAGCTGTTAATATGTTAATTAATCCAGAAGTAATAGAAGATAAAATTCCTAAATTTGCAACCTTTATAAAGAAAACCATTATTGAGGAGGTATAGATATGTATAATGTACAAGGAATTCCATGGTTGTGGCGGGATGATAGTATAGCATTAAATGAGATACAAAAATGGGGTGAATTAGCTCTTCAGCAATATGAAAATTGTTACTGGTTAAAAGAAATGGTAAAAGAAAAATGGAGTTGCATTCTTTTAAATAATAGTAAAGAAGAGTATGGGATATTTTTAAATATTCAAGAAAAAAATGCATATATTAATATTGCTAGATTATATGAAAATGAACAGCGTTTTTTGTACATGGTTGCATTTCAATATTTGAAAATATTTTTAGGTATAATAAATTTATTCAATGATCACACTTTTAAATGTGTAGAAAATCAAACTGAGTTTTTAAGAGAAAAATTCAATAATAATTTGAATTTTGCAAATGAAGTTGTATTTGAATATGTTTTTACTGAATTGTATTGTAAATTGGATTTTTCAAAAGAATGTCACGATTTATCAAAATATTCTGAATTTGAAGGATGTGAACAAATATATAAACTAGCTAAAGGTGATATTTTTGATTTTGGAGAAGTAGATATACCATATGAATTAAGAGTTTCACCCGGTTCTGAAAATAAGTTTTCAAGTTTACACCAAAAACGAATAAATCAGGAATTTTCAAAATTTCCAGAAGAGATAATTGAAAATATATTTAATTCTCTAAATTATGTAGTAGAAGTGGATATTCAAAGTTCTAAAGTTCTTCATAAGAAGGTTATTACAGAAGATTTAATAGAAAATAAAATCAGTATAACTGGACTAAATTATAATCCATATTCATTAATTGATTTAGTAGCATATATTTATACAAGAGAAAATATATCAATGGTAAATAGATGGAAAATTATATGGATAGTAAGATGTATAGAGACAAGAGGTGTAGTGAAAATCTTAAAAAAATACGGATTTTCATATCCAGAGTGTAGTTTGTGGCCAATAGATCGACTGATTTCAGTATTATGGCTATTTATTAGAATCGATCCAGAAGATACAAGAGGAGATATTCCAATATTATTTGAAACAATCACAAGAGCATTAGATCCAAAGAAATTACTAGGAAATAATAATTGAGTTATGAGTAATAGTAACTAAGGAGGAACTAAGATGGATATAAAAACAACTAACACAATTACTTTTTCTTCAGAAGTATCCGAAACAATCCGGAAACGAATATTAAAGAAGATATATATACAATTTAAAAATAGTTTTTGGGTAAGAAAAATGTTTGAGGAAGAGTGGAAATTCATTGTAAAATATGATGAATCGGATTATGAGCAAATTAAGATGAATTTCACAACAAAAAAACTTGAATTTAACGCTAAATCTAATGATAAAATTTCAAAAATAGAATCGATTTTTTTGTACACAGCATCACTCACATATTTGCAAGTATATTATGGGATTTTTCAATTATTTGACACATATATATATGAGTACTGTGATGATGTTGAAATGCGAAGTAAAGTGATAGAAATATATTTAAGTATGTTAACATATATTGATTTCACAAGTGAGCCACTGGATCTAAGTGCATATAAACATATAAATGGTTATTTATCAATTGCACAATGGGTTAAAGGAAATATTGGAATTGAAAGTCAAGAACTTTTACCAGAATATATTTTTGTTAACAAAACTTCAGAACATAGAGTCTCAGAAATGCATATAGATAAAGTGATAGAAGAACTTGAGCAATTACCAAAAAAAGTTTTTAAGTATTTATTTGAAGAAGATAATGGCTATATCATATTATTTGACTTGAAAGATGATGAATTAGCAACAGAAGAATCAGCAGTATATTATGCGGATGAAAAAATGTTGGTTTTTGAAAATTTGAGATATGAGTCATATTATGTTTTTATACAGATGTTGCAAATATTTTATGAATATGGTATGAGTGTATTAATAAAAGAAAAAATAACAAAATGCTTAAAAGATACACCTAAAAAAGACATAATATCATTTCTAGGATTTTCTAAAGAAGAATATAAGGAAAAAACAGAAGGAGAAATTTTTTCGTTTTTAGTTTTAGGCTTATTAACAAATTTTGAGGAAATGTCAGAAAAAATTGGGAAAATAACAGAGATGCTAGATAAGTACTTAAAGATTTAGTAAAAATCAAAGGTAAAAAACAAAAGTAAAAACCAAACAGATAAAAAGTAAGAACAAAACAGATAAAAAGTAAAAACCAGAAAAAGAAATATTATTTCTCTTTCTGGTTTTTTTATAAAATAGTACTTAAAATATATTGTGTGAATTAAAATATGTTAAATGTATAAAATATATAAAATGTGTTAAATGTATAAAATTAGAAATGATTACCAAACTCTTGTTTTGTTGTGTTTCTTGTAGTATAATATGGGAAGTGGAGGATTATATATGAATGATAAAATAATAATTAAAGGTGCAAAAGAGCACAATTTAAAAAATATAAATTTAGAAATACCAAGAGAAAAATTGGTTGTTATAACAGGATTATCAGGTTCTGGAAAATCAAGTTTAGCTTTTGATACAATATATGCTGAAGGACAAAGAAGATATGTAGAAAGTTTATCAGCATATGCAAGACAATTTTTAGGGTTAATGGAAAAACCGGATGTAGAAAGTATAGATGGGTTATCACCAGCAATATCGATAGATCAAAAAACAACATCAAAAAATCCTCGTTCTACAGTTGGAACTGTAACAGAAATATATGACTATATTCGTTTATTATATGCGAGAATAGGTCATCCTCATTGTCCAAATTGCCATGAAGAAATTCAAAAACAAACAATAGATCAAATAGTTGATAATATTCTTTCATTAGAAGAAGGAACAAAAATTCAAGTATTTGCACCAGTTGTAAGAGGAAGAAAAGGAGAATTTGTAAAACAATTAGAAGGTTATCAAAAAGAAGGTTTTGTTAGAGCTAGAATAGATGGAGAAATATTAGAAATATCAGACGAAATAGAATTAGATAGAAATAAAAAGCACAATATAGAATTAATCGTAGATAGACTTGTTATAAAAAAAGAGATACAAAGTCGTTTGACAGAATCAGTAGAAACAGCATTAAAACATGCAGATGGATTAGTATTAATCGATATAGTTGGAAAAGAAGAAAAGCTATATAGTACAAATTATGCTTGTTCAAAATGTGGATTTAGTTTTCAAGAATTGTCGCCACGTATGTTTTCATTTAACAATCCATTTGGAGCATGTCCTGATTGTATGGGAATTGGACATTTAATGAGAATCGATGAAGATTTAATTATACCAGATAGAACAAAAACATTATATGATGGTGTTAAAGCATTTGGTACAAGTACCATGAAAAAAGGCGATACAATGGCTAAAATGTATTTTGAAAGTATAGCTAAACATTATAATGTGGAGATTAAAGGTGTAAAAATAAAAGACCTACCTAAAAAGTTTTTAGATAAAATACTATATGGTACAGGAATAGAGGAAATAGAGTTTGAATATTCATCACCAGCAGGAATAAGAAAATTCAAGTCACCATTTGAAGGTGTTATACCAACATTAAATAGAAGATATAAAGAGACAAAATCAAATGGTATGAGAGATTTTTATGAAATGTATATGAGTGATTCACCATGTCAAAGTTGTGGTGGGTCAAGACTTAAAAAAGAAGTATTAGCAGTTAAATTTGGAAGTAAAAATATAAATGAATTAACAGAATTATCAATAGATAAGGCGAGAGAATATGTTAATTCGGTAGAATTAACTAAAACAGAAAAAATGATATCAGAAATGATTTTGAAAGAAATTAATGAAAGGTTACAGTTTTTAATAGATGTAGGTTTATCATATTTAACATTATCGAGAACCGCAGGAACATTATCAGGTGGTGAAGCACAAAGAATAAGGTTAGCTACACAAATAGGATCAGGTTTGACAGGTGTATTATATATATTGGATGAACCTAGTATAGGATTACATCAAAGAGACAATGAAAAGTTGTTAGGAACGCTTAAGAAACTTAGAGATTTAGGTAATACACTAATTGTAGTAGAACATGATGAGGATACAATGTATGAAGCAGATCAAATAATTGATATAGGGCCAGGAGCTGGAACCCATGGTGGACAAATTATAGCTCAAGGAACAGCAGAGGAAATAAAAAAAGTGGAAGATTCTGTAACAGGTCAATATTTGAGTGGTAGAAAAAAAATAGAGGTTCCAAAAGTAAGAAGAAAGTATTCAAAATCAAAAGTTATAGAAGTTGTAGGTGCAACTGAAAATAATTTAAAAAATGTAAGTGTTAAATTCCCATTAGGTATATTTAATTGTATAACAGGGGTTTCAGGATCTGGTAAATCATCATTAATAAATGAAGTATTATATAAATCTATTGCAAAGGAAATTAATGGAGCGACAGATAAACCAGGAAAATGTAAATCTGTAAAAGGTTTAAAAGAAATTGATAAAATAATAAATATAGATCAATCACCAATAGGGAGAACTCCTAGATCAAATCCAGCAACATATACAGGAGTATTTGATCATATACGAGATATATTTACAGCAACAGAAGAAGCTAAATTGAGAGGATATGCAAAAGGAAGGTTTAGTTTTAATGTTGAAGGTGGTAGATGTGAAGCGTGTGGTGGAGATGGTGTGCATAAAATTGAAATGCATTTTTTACCGGATATATATGTACCATGTGAAACTTGTAAAGGTAAAAGGTATAACAGGGAAACATTAGAAGTAAAGTATAAAGGTAAAAATATAGCAGATGTTTTAGATATGACAGTAGAAGAAGCATTAGAATTCTTTTCAAATATACCTAAAATTAAAACAAAAATGCAGACATTATTTGATGTTGGTTTAAGTTATATTAAATTAGGACAACCATCAACAACTTTATCAGGAGGAGAAGCACAAAGGATAAAATTAGCTAGTGAATTATCAAAAAGAGCAACGGGAAAAACAGTATATATATTAGATGAGCCTACAACAGGTCTTCATATAGCAGATGTCCATAAATTGGTAGAAATACTTCAAAGATTAGTTGATACAGGAAATACTATAATAGTTATAGAACACAATTTAGATTTAATAAAAACAGCAGACCATATTATTGATATCGGTCCAGAAGGTGGAGATAAAGGTGGAGAAATTGTTGCAATAGGTACACCTGAGCAAATAGTAGAAAATGAAAATAGTTACACAGGTAAGTTTTTAAAACAACATATATAAATTTTGTAGGAGGTCATTTGATGATATATTATTTTTCGGGAACAGGTAATTCAAAATGGGTTTCAGAAAAAATTGGAAACAGTTTAAACGAAAAAGTAGAAAATTTAGCAAAAATAGAAAATTTTAGTGAATTAGAAAATGAAAAATATATAGGAATAATATTTCCTGTATATGCATTTTCAGTACCACAAATTATAAGAGAATTTTTAAATAAATTGAAACAAGAATTAGATAAAAACGCAGATAAGGATAGATATATATTTGCAATAATAACATGTGCAGGTGAACCTGCAGCAATAGCTAATGTATTGAATGAAATAATGGAATTCGATTTTATAGCATCAATAAGAATGCCAAACAATGATATATTCCATGTTTCTGCAAGTAATAAGATAGATGCAATTAAAACTATAGAAAAAGCTGAGAACAGAATTGAGGCTATAATAAAAAATATAAATAATAAAGAAAAAATAATAGATGTTAAAAATGGAATTTTACCAGAATTAAAGACAATGTTAGGCAAAAAAGCAAATAAATTTTTAATTAATAGGACAAAACCATTTTATGCAGATGATAAATGTACAACATGTTATTTATGTGAAAGAGTGTGTCCTGTAAATTCAATAAAAATAGTAGAAGGAAAACCAAAATGGTATAATAAATGTTCGTTATGTACATCTTGTATAAATAGGTGTCCAAGAGAAGCAATTCAATATGGAAAAGGAACAATAAATAGAAATAGATATTATTTTGAAAAATATATAAAAATAGATAACAAGTAATTTGTTATACTTGTTATCTGAATATAATTTAATGTACTATTAAGACATTATTGAGCTTTTTGATACTTTAAACTGATTTTTTGTTTTACTTTAATTTGAGCTTTTAGTTGTAAATATAAATATTTATCTAGTTTCTGACTTTGTCTTAAAATAAAGTTATAGTTAAAGTTATGCTTTACCATGTAGTTTAAAATATATTTATGAAATCTGATTAAAAAATTTAGCATAAAATCACCTCTTTAGAATATTATACAATTTATGTAATTAAAAGTTTGTCGAAACTTGTAGAAAACATTAAAAAAGTTTAAAAAATAACACTTTTACTTAGATAACAACACAAATAGAGAAAAATAGGAAAAAATATCAGTTTATGTCATTTTTAGGAAGTTTAACAATAAATATAAAAAAAACATATAAAATATTTGATAAAAAATAGAATAAAATAAATACTTAGAAGAAAAATATATTTCAAATTAAAGCTTAAATTAAAACTTTAATTTAGTTTGAAATGTAATTTTCTTTTTTTGTGATATTTTATATGTAATTAATACATAATAAATCAGAGGAGTGATTATTATGTATAATTTTAGAACAGATTTAGCATCTGAAAGAAGAGATGTATATCAAAAGATAAATAAACTAGAAAATATTGCAGGTATTGAAACAGAAAAAGAGGAAATTAATGAAAAATTAAAAATAGAAAGAGTGCTTATTAATAGTGAGGAAGCAGAACAAATAATACAAAAACCAATAGGAACATATATTACGATAGATATAAATGATTTGAAAATAGCGCAAAGTGATGATATTCAATTATCTGCGGATGTTCTTGCTAAAGAATTAAAAAACTTAATACAAAAACATGTAGACAATCAAGGTGAAATATTAGTTGTGGGTTTAGGGAATATATATGTAACGCCAGATGCTTTAGGTCCAAAAGTTGTTAATGAAATTGAAATAACAAGACATATTATTAATTATATGCCAGAATATGCAAAAGAAGGTGCTAGAAAAATAAGTGCAGTTTCACCAGGAGTATTAGGAACTACAGGGATAGAAACAGTAGAAATATTAAAAGGAATAGTGGATAATATACATCCAAATCTGATAATTGTTATAGATGCATTAGCTTCAAGAAGTATTAGTAGGATTAGTAGTACAGTTCAAATTTCAGATACAGGAATAGTACCAGGAGCAGGTGTTGGAAACACAAGAGCAGAAATCAGTCAAAAGTCATTGGGAATACCAGTTATTGCAATTGGTATTCCAACAGTAGTCGAAACGGCTGTAATTGTAAATGATAGTTTAGATTTATTTATAACAAAGCTACAAGATAATGCAAAATCAAACGAATATTTAAATGATTTGAAGGAAAAGGACAATTATGAAGAAATAAAAGAGGCATTATCTCCAAATAATTATAACTTAATTGTTACACCAAAAGAGATTGATGAGTTGATAGAAAATATGTCTCAAATTGTAGCAGCAGGAATAAATAATGCAACATGAAAATATTGTTGAATTAAATAATATTTTCAGAAAACCTTGTATTTAGTAAAAGTTTATAATATAATTTGCATGTAAAACAAGGGGGAAGAAAAATGGAAGAGAATAAAAAAACAGAAGAAGTAAAATTTGAAAAAGTACAAGATTCAGGAATTAAAAAGGAAAATAAAAAAACTTCAAAAGGAGTGATAATAGGAATCATCTTAATAGTACTTATAGCAATTGTAGCAATAATAGTTGTAGCAGGAATAAACATATATAATTTTATATATCCTACTCCTAGTGTTCAAATAGAAAGAAGTTTGGAAATTGTAACTAATGAAAATTCAGATGAAATAATACAAGTACTACAATCAACATCTTTGATAGAAGGAGATATTAATTCAGATGGTTTACAAATATTTGTTGGAGAATTAGAATATAAAATCTTAAGCGAAGAAATTACTGGAGAAACTGCATTAGTTGAACTTGAAATAACAAATAAAGATTTTGGAAAAGCATTTGAAAATGTTGTAACAGAAGTGTTTACAAAAGCTATTTCAGGAGAAGAAGTAACAGAACAAATGATTTCAGATATATTTTATGCAGAACTATCAGATGAAAATCTAGGAACATTAACAGAAATTAATAAAGTACAGTTAACAAAAAATGAAGGAATTTGGACGATAACAGATCCTAATTTTGTATATTATCTATTACCAGGTCTACAAAATGTAGTTGAACAATTATCAGCTATGCAATAATTAAAAATATAAATATAAATATAAATATAAATAAAAATATAATAATAAAATCTTAAAAAAATAGTAATAAAAAATAATATTAAGTATAAAAATAGAAAAATAGGAATTGTTTATTCAATTTCTATTTTTCTATTTTTGAATGTCTAGTTTTTCTTTTTTGATTTTGCATGTCTAGTTTTTTTGTTTTTAGTTTTTTTGTTTTTAGTTCTTTTCTATTTTTGAAGTACTGTACATTCTACAAATATCGCAGTCGTTACATAATGTAACTTTATTTCCAAAAATTATTTGCAATGTTTGAACAAACTCACTAATTGATTCATCTAATAGATGAATATAAATTTTTTTTGGAAGAAGATTTAACAATGTATTTAAACTGTAATCATTTGTTGAAAAAGATATATCACTTAAAAATTTTGAATTTGAAAAATCTGAAATATTCATAATTATTTCTTTATTTTCATCTAAAAGAATTGATTCAGAAGAAGAATAGATCAGATGAATTAGATTTACAGTAGGAGGTTGAGAAGAAATATATGATTTCAGTAATGATGTGAATTCAATATATTCTTGTGCTAATAAAAAAGAAGTTACGGCCTTTGAAAGTAGTTTATCTAATAAATCTAAATATTCTTTCAATCTGAAGTATATAAAACCATCTAAAAAAATATTTTTATCTGATATTAAATGAGAATAGAGTTTTGGGTATATTAAATCAAATTTTTGATTGAAAAAAAATACATATTCTTCTGAAAGTATATTATAGTAATTACGTATAATTTCTGATAATTCATATTTTGAAAAATAAGAATAATTTGTAGAAAGTAGAAGATGTAATAAATTATCTTCATAATTATCAATAATATATATAGATAATAATTTTGATAATAGAGATTCTACATTATCATTGTTTAAAGATTTATCAAAATGTAGGATAATATTATCATAAGATTTAAAAGAATTAAGTGAAAAAAAGATTTTTTCAAAATCACTATTTTTTAGTTCATTAAATAAATATGTTAAAACATCTATATTATTTGTTTTAAGGCATAGTGATTTCATAAAATATCTCCTTTCAATAAAGTTATTATCTACTAAAGTTATAAAACTTATACATTATAATATGTTAAATGTTTTTAAAAGAAACTTGTCAAAGAAATATAAATAAATATACATCAAAAAAAGTAGAAAGTTTTAAAACTTTCTACTTTATGTATTGATTAGATTAAGTAATACTCTTTATGATTTTTTCTGATTTTTTAAGTTCGGATTTTTTCTTGATAGTTTTATTTTTAATAATAGGATTCATTATTGTGTTTACATAGTTATCACTATATAGCATATAATCAATATCAGGAAATACACAATCTTTTTTTGAAATATCTTTTAAAAAGCCTTCATCAATAGTGTTTTCTTTAATTTGATAATATAATTTAGTAAAACGACCAATATGTTCTTTAATTCGTTTTTTAGCATAATCTACCATTGTACCATTTGTTATAATGAATAACCAATCACTACTCTGTGCAAGTAAAAGTTCTCTTGCGCATTGATTTAATGCTTTTTTTAGTAATCCTTTAGCATTTGGAAAATTTGCGGCAAGTTCACACATTCTATCACCAGCAACATGTAAATGTTTATGTGCATAATCATTTGTAGGGTTAAGCCAAACTTCACTATAACCATTAGCACCCCAACTAGATCTACAAGGTGATGCTACTTGCATTGTAGGATGTTTATCAATAAATTCGGAAGGTGTTATTAATTCGAAATTAGAATTATCATAATATACTTTTTTAAATAAGATATAAAGCCAATATGGACCTTCATACCACCAATGTCCATATAATTCAGCATCATAAGGACAAAAAACTAAAGGTGGAGTGTGCATATGTTGTGATAATTGATCTATTTGTTTATTTCTACTGTCTAAAAAGTGTCCTGCTTGTCTTTCAGCAGAATCTTTAGCCCATTGTACATCATAATAATCTTTGTGTTCTGTTTTACCAGTAATTCTATGATATTTAATACCAGTATGAACTCTGACACCATTATGAGCAATATATGGTTTGATATATTCATAATCAGCTTCGTATCCAAGATCTCTATAAAATTCCCTATAATTAAAATCGCCTGGGTATCCATCAATAGAGCTCCAAACTTGTTTAGAAGATTCGATATCACGACCGAAAGCAATAACTCCTTCAGGTGAAACGATTGCTGCAAAAGTACCATAAACAGGAGTAGGATCAGCGTATAAAATTCCGTGTGATTCTGTAATGATATAATCTATTCCAAATTCTTTTAAATATTTGTCAGATTCTGGAACATAACCACATTCTGGTAACCAAATACCTCTAGGTTTTCTACCGAAATATCTTTCATAAGTTTGAACACCAACCGCAATTTGAGCTTTAACAGTTTTTTCATTTACATACAAAATAGGGAAGTATCCATGTGTTGCTCCACATGTTATAATTTCTAGAACACCTAAATCTTGAAAATGTTTAAATGCATTTATCAAATTACAATTATGTTCTTCTTTGAAAAATCTTAAATCTTCAGTATAACGATCAAAATAATATTTTGATAAATTATTTAGTTTTTGATCATATGCTGTTCTAATAATTTCTTTTCTAGATAATTCAATTAATTTTTTTAAGTAGTTTATATATTTTTTTTGTAAAACCTTATTGTCTAACATAGATAATAAAGGAGGAGTCATAGACATTGTAATTCTAAAATCGACTCCTTCATCAACTAATTTTTTGAAATTTTGTAGTAATGGAATGTATGTTTCTGAAATTGCTTCATATAACCAAGACTCTTCTAAGTAATCATTACTTTCAGGGTGATGAATAAATGGAAGGTGTGCGTGAAGTACAAAACTAACATAGCCTTTTTTTTGATTCATTATTTAATCTCCTTTGTAAAAGATAGTGATGTAGCTGAAGATGGATTAGATAAATCATGAGTTCCATTTATTATAGATGTATTTTCATAAATTAAACTATATAAATCATCAACTTTAAATACATTTTTTAGATGTTCATTAGAAATTAGTGTTGATAAATTTTTATGAGATAATTTACCTGTTTTTGTATTTTTAAAATGAACTGAATTAAATGGTGTATTAAATAAAATATGATCATTAGGAACTTCTAGTTGATTAGAAGCGTAAATCTCAACGTAATCATTTTCGGAATTAATAGGTTTTTCATAATATTTTCTACCTAATTTAACTATGTAATCACATTTGCTGTCATTAATGTTTAAATACCAACTATTAGCAAAGTCGTCTATTTGTACTTCAAATGTATAATCATTAGATGTATTTGTTATTAATAAAACAGGGTATGTTGATTCGAAGAAAGTATATCCATAGCGATCTTTTAAAAGTTTTCTATCAGAAGTAGAAATTTCCCAATAAATAAATAAATTATTTGGAGTTTGAGCTAAAATTTTAACAACTGTTTTTTCATAAGTATATGGTAAGTCATAATATTCTAAAATAGAAATAGGGTTTGACTTAATTGATTTTTTAACAGTACTAACTTTTTTAGTAGTAGTTTTTTTAGTAGAAGTTTTCTTTGTTTTAGTTGTTTTCGAAGGGGTAGTAGATTTAACTGTTTTTGAAACAGTTTTTGATTTTGATGAAGCTAAACCATCGCTGTCATTTTTTTTAGTAGTTTTTGATGTTGTTTTAGTAGTTTTTTTAGAAACTGTAGTTGTAGCTTTTTTTGTTTTTTTAATATTTGTATCAACCTTTTCAGTAGGTTGTAATTTATTTTCAGCTTTTTTTGTTTTAGTTTCTTTTTTTGTAACAAGATCTTTTGAATCTTTTTCGTCTATTGTTTTTCTTGCCATTTTCCTTCCTCCTATGTATTCTCTTTATTTCTTAATATATATTATACTAAAATCCTATTTTATTCAAGTGAAAAATGTAAAAAATAGGATAAAGAAAAATATTTTTAGTAAATATCTAATATTAGTAGATTAATATAGAAGAAATGTATATAGGTATTTGACCAAGTAGACTAACAGACTTGCAAAAAAAATGATTTAACTATATAATGTGGATAGTTTGAGAGGAGGAAAATCATTGATAATAGACAAAGTAAAAAAAGTAAATAGTAAAGAAGATAGAATAAAAAATCAACAAGCATCAGATAGTATGGTTGGCAGATGGGTAAAGTGTGATAATTGTAAAGAAATACATCATTTAGAAGAAGTACATGATAATAATAGTACATGTCCAAATTGTAATAAACATTTTAGGCTATCAGCAAGAAGAAGAATTAGACAAATTGTTGATAAAGATACATTTGAAGAAATTGGTAAAGATATAATGACAAAAGATCCATTAGAATTTGCAGGTTATTTGAAAAAAGTAGATATATTAAAAGAAAAAACAAAAATAGATGAAGCAGTACAATGTGGAATATGCAAAATAGAAGGAAATGATGCAGTAGTAGGTGTGATGGATGGAAACTTTTTGATGGGAAGCATGGGGTCAGCAGTAGGGGAAAGAATAACACTTGCAGTGGAAAAAGCTATTGAAAAAAGAATACCATTAATAATGTTTTGTGTATCTGGTGGAGCTAGAATGCAAGAAGGAATTGTCTCTTTAATGCAAATGGCGAAAACATCAAGTGCAATAGCTAGATTGAATGAAGAAGGAATATTGTATATATCTGTGCTAACAGATCCAACAACAGGAGGAGTAACAGCTTCGTTTGCCAGTTTAGGAGATATAATAATAGCAGAGCCGAAAGCATTAATTGGGTTTGCAGGTCCTAGAGTAATTGAGTCAACAATAAAACAAAAACTTCCAGAAGGATTTCAAAGATCGGAATTTTTATTAGAACATGGATTCATAGATAAAATAGTTGATAGAAAAGATATGAGAAAAACATTAGCTAAAATACTAAGATTACATAAATAATAAAATAAGTAGAAGGAGGAAAAAATGGCTAAAAAAGAAGCATGGGACAGAGTTGTTCTAGCAAGACAGTTTGAAAGACCCAAAGCAGGAGATTATATAAAAAAAATATTTGATGAATTCATAGAATTTCATGGTGATAGAAGTTTTGGAGATGACAAAGCAATTATTGGTGGTATAGCAAAATTAGGAAAAATTCCAGTTACAGTAATTGGAGAACAAAAAGGAAAAAATGCTAAAGAAAATATCGAAGTTAATTTTGGTATGCCAAGTCCAGAGGGATATAGAAAAGCATTAAGATTAATGAAGCAAGCTGAAAAATTCGAAAGACCAATAATAACTTTTATAGATACACCAGGAGCATATCCGGGAATGGGAGCAGAGGAAAGAGGACAAGGAGAAGCTATAGCAAGAAACATAATGGAAATGTCTAATTTAAAGGTTCCAGTAATATGTGTAATAATAGGAGAAGGATCAAGCGGGGGAGCATTAGCAATAGGTGTTGGAGATAAAATCTTAATGTTGGAAAATGCAGTATATTCAATTTTATCACCAGAAGGTTTTGCAAGTATCTTATATAAAGATTCAAGTAAAGCAAAAGATGCTGCAGCTAATATGAAAATGACAGCAGAAGATTTGAAAACGCTAGGAATAATTGATGATATAATATTAGAACCAGAAGAAGGTGCGCAAGCAGATTTTGAAAAAGTATCTAATGATATAAAGAAATATTTACAGGAAAATATTGAAATATTAAGTAAATTATCTAAAGAAGATTTAGTATCTAAAAGATATGAAAAATTTAGATGTATGTAAAAAATTAAAAATATATAATTAAATAAATTTGAAAGGAAATGAGAAAAATGATATTAAAAGATAAAACAGTAGTGATTATGGGAGTTAGAAATAAATGGAGTATAGCTTGGGGAGCAGCACAATCAGCTTATGAACAAGGGGCGAAAGTAATTTGTACTTGCGCATCAGATAGTTTTGAAAAAGTAAAAGAATTAGTAAATGAAATACCAGGGACAACAGTATATTTATGTCAAGATGTTAGTAAAGATGAAGATATAGATACATGTTTAGAAGAAATAAAAAAAGATCATGGGAAAATTGATGGTATATTACATGCAATAGCACATGCATATACTGAAGATTTAAGAAATGATTTCATATTAACTTCAAGAGATGGATTTAGCCATGCTCATGATGTTAGTGCATATTCTTTAGTTGCAATAGTAAGAATGGCAAGAGAAAAAGATATGTTAAATCCTGGTTCAAGTATAGTTGCATATACATACTATGGTGCTGAAAAAGTTATAGAAGGATATAATATAATGGGTGTTGCAAAAGCAGCATTAGAAACATCAGTTAAATACTTGTCAAAAGATTTAGGGAAAGATGGACATAGAATAAACGCTATATCTGCAGGACCAATTAAAACTTTATCAGCAAAAGGAATAAAAGATTTTGGAACTATATTAGATGTAGTTGAAGAAAGATCACCATTAAAAAGAAATGTAACAATAAAAGAAGTTGGAGACAGTACAGCATTCTTATTTAGTAATATGTCAGCAGCTATAACAGGTGAAACTATTCACGTAGATAATGGTTTCTCGATTGTAGGAGTATAATATAACCTGGAATAATAAAGAATATATAGACTTAAATGAAAAAACAAAAGAGAAAAGAGAAAAAATTAAAAATAAAAAAGAAACTGAATTTTAAAATTCAGTTTCTTTTTTATGCTATACACACTATTCTATACATACTATTCTATACATACTATTCTAATCATACTATCTTAATCATACCTATTGAGCTAGTAATATTAAACTATCAACTATCAACTATAAACTTTAAACCCTAGTATGAATCTTACTTATTTCTGATTTTAAATTAACTAAAAAATCATTTAAATTGATGTTTTCAATTAAATCATTTTTTGTTATTTGTAAATTAAAACTACCAAAAGATTCATATAACATACAGGTATTAGTATAATCAGATAAAAAAGTTAGTAATTTAATAATTTTTTTATTAAAGCGATACTCATCTGCATGTGTACTTAACTCTATTTTTGAAATAGATGCAAATTTGAGTGAAGATACAGTTTTCTCAGTCAAAAATTCAAGTTGTTGAGAAAAATATTTAATTAGATAATGAATTTCGTGAATATTTTTGTATGAAGGTAAAATGCTTTGACTATTAGTAGATAGATTTAAAATTAAAATTAAATTATAGAATTTATTTTCATATTCCGCAAATTTTGAAAAAAAATCAATATCTGTGAAAAGCAAATTAAATTTATATTTAAAACCAACTTTTTCTAAAAGTGTGATTTTTACAGAATGTAAGTTTAAAGATTTAAAAGATAGAAGTGTTTGAACTTCTAAGGGTATATTTCTTTTTACATCAGTGAAATAGCATTCATACAAAGATTTAATCCAATTTTGTAGATTTGATTCTTGAACATAAATAGTGCACTGCGAAGTAAAAGCATAGGATGACGCTTTGTATTTTTTCATATTTAGACCTCTCTTTAAAAAATATAGTAATATTTTAATATATAAGAGGTAATGCCCCTCCGATATATCGGAAGGATAATTAAAACCTTCTTTATATAATATAACACAAAATAGAAGAAAACACAAAGTATTTACAAAAAATAGAAGTGAAAAATTGAAAAAAATGTAAAAAGTAAAAAAGTAAAAAAGTAAAATAAAATACAGACTCTAATTAAATGTTAATCTATAACAACATTAAAAGAGTCTGTATTTTATGATATATATTTATAAATGTATTAAACCAAATCTGGGCAAAGGGTTAGTAATTGTATATTCAGTGTAGTTAAACATTTACAAATATTTTTTGAATTAATAAATTCTTCTATAGAAAAATTTATCTTAAATTTTTTTCTATTTTTCTTATATGAAAAACTAGAAGTTTTAATATGATGTTCAAATATTTTTAAAATTTTAATAATCATAATATATTCGGAGTATTTTTCAAAATTAATTTTTTTCAAAGTATCTAGATCACCATAAAAAAGAGTAATTTCATCAGAGATTTTGATTTTTAAATTTGAATGATTTGGTAGGTGTTCAATATTTGATTTTGTATCTAATTCAAAATAAAAATAGGTTGATTTTGTGAATTTTAACTCTTTATATAGTTTTAAAAAACTAGACATCGTATTGAAACATAAATTGAAAATATAATAAGGTTTCCGCTTACCTATTTGAATATATTCAAAACTTTGAATTGTAGCTCCAGCTAAGCTTAAATTATGTAGTAAAGTGATAACTTTACTTAATTGTTTTTTTTCTATTTGTGCTTTTTCACTAGTTGCATTAATAGTGTTAAAATGATTTAAGCAATTTTCATACCAATAATTAATTGATTTATTTTGAGCGGTATTTCTAAATCTGCTCGGAATATTTTTTAATATAATAGAGCAAAAAGTTTTTAGTGAATAATTTAAAGTGTTATTCGGTATTTCTGGTAAAAGTATTTTGTCATTTGTCATAAAGTTCCTCCATAAAATTAATAATGTAAATAATAAAATAATAATCCGGAAGAATTAAACCTTCCGAATTATCGAAAGGTTATATAACCTAATTTCATATATTATATCACAATTAACATAAAAAACAAAATGAAAATAGGCTAAATATATAATATTTTGAGTGATTAAATATATATTAATGATCTTAAATCATATTTATATATAAATTTACTTAAAAACCTTTTAAAAGTGCAGAAAATATTATACAATATAAAAAATATATATTTTAGGAGAGGGATATGAAAAAAAAATGGCAAATATCACAATGTGATAAAACAAAAGTAGATGAATTAGTGCAAAAATATAATTTTAACAAGTTATTAGCTACAATATTAGTAAATAGAAATTTAGTAGAAGAAAAAGATATAAATCAATTTTTAAAACCTACAAGATCAGATTTTTATGACCCTTTTTTAATAACAGATATGGAAATAGCTGTTGATAGAATAATAAATGCAATAAACAAACAAGAAAAAGTAACCATATATGGAGATTATGATGTTGATGGAATTACAAGTACAACAGTATTAAAAAGTTTCCTAAAAGACAGAGGGTTAGAGACAGATGTATATATACCAAATAGAATAGATGAAGGATATGGTCTGAATTTATCAGCAATTGATACAATTAAAGAAAATGGTACGGATTTAATAATAACTGTAGATTGTGGTATATCAGCAAATAAAGAGATTGAATATGCTAATAGTTTAGGATTAGAAACAATAGTAACAGATCACCATGAGCCAGGAGAAGAATTACCAAATGCGTATGCGATTATTGATAATAAGAGAAAAGATAGCACATATCCTTTTAGAGAACTAGCAGGTGTCGGTGTTGTATTTAAAGTAGTACAAGCAATTAGTAAAAAGATGGAATTGAGAGATGAAGAATATCTTAAATATTTGGACATAGTTTGTGTTGGTACAATATCAGATATAGTCCCATTAGTAGATGAAAATAGAGTTATTACAAAATTAGGTATGATGTTGGTTGAAAAAACACGAAATATTGGATTAAAGTCAATACTTAAATCATCTGGGTATAATGTAATTGATTCTAACACAATATCATTTGGAGTAGCACCTAGAATAAATGCATGTGGAAGAATGGGGAAGGCTGAAGAAGCTTTACAATTATTACTTTCAAATAATTTAGAAGAAGTAAGACAATTGACACAAAATTTAAATGATCATAATAAAATAAGACAAGAAACAGAAAAAAATATATTTAACAGTGTAATAGAACAAATTGAAAAAGATAGATTAGATCAAAAACAAGCAATAATTGTAGCTGGAGAAGAATGGCATCATGGAGTAATTGGAATTGTAGCTTCTAAAATAACAGAAATGTATTTTAAACCTAGCATATTATTAAGTTATGAAGATAAAGAACCAGAAATAGGAAAAGGTTCAGGAAGAAGTATTCCAGGATTTGATTTACATAGTGCGTTAACAAATTGCAATGAATATATAGATAGATTTGGTGGACATTCTATGGCAGTCGGAATCGCTGTACAAAAAGAAAAATTCGAGATGTTTAAGGAAAAATTTGAGGAAATAGCTGAAAAGGAAAAAATAAGTGAAATAACACCAATAATTAATATAGATGATAAAATATGTTTATCAGAATTAAATAAAGAAATGATTCATAGTCTTAAATGTTTAGAACCGTTTGGAGAAGCAAATAAGACACCAATATTTGCATTTAAAAATTTAAAAATTGATTCAATAAGAGCTTTATCAGAAGGTAAGCATTTAAAACTTACATTAAAAGATGAAAATCATATAATAAATGCAATAGGGTTTAACATTGGGCAACTTGCTAATGAATACAGGATTGGCGATAAGGTAGATATAGCAGGAATGTTAGAAGTAAATTCATTTAATAATATTGAAAGTTTACAAATTAAAATTAGAGATATAATGAAATCATATTAATTAACTTAGTAGAATTATAATTTAATTTGATTATAATTTAATTTGAATAATATTTTAAGAATCTTGAAAAAGAGGGGGATGACAAGATGCAGGCGAAAGAAGGAAAAAAAATAGTAATTCAAGATGTAATTGCAAAGAAAAAAGAGATAACTAGAAAAGCAGATTCAAAGGCAATAATGAAAGCATACAAATATGCAGAAATACATCATGGAGATCAATTGAGAAAATCAGGAGAACCATATATAATACATCCACTTAGTGTAGCATATATATTAGCTGAAATAGGGTTAGATGATGCATCTATCATTGCAGCATTGTTACATGATTTAGTTGAAGATACTCCAACTACACAAGCAGATGTAGAAAAAGAATTTGGTGTAGAAGTATCTCAATTAGTAGCAGGTGTTACAAAATTAGGAAGTATGCATTTTGAAACAATAGAAGAGCAACAAGTAGAAGATTATAGAAAAATGTTTTTAGCTATGGGTAAAGACATACGAGTGATATTAATAAAATTAGCAGATAGACTTCATAATATGAGAACATTAAAATTCTTAAGAAGAGATAGACAAATAGCTATAGCAAAAGAAACAATGGAATTATATGCACCACTTGCAAATAGGTTAGGTTTATACTCACTAAAATGGGAATTAGAAGATCTAGCATTTAAATATTTGCAACCAGAAGATTATCATGAGATATTAGATGGAATAAACAAAAAAAGAGAAGAAAGATTAACTTTTATTGAGAAAATAATGGATTCAATAAGAGGTGATTTAAAAAAGCAAAGAATAGATGCAGAAGTAACAGGTAGAGCAAAACACCTATATTCAATATATAGAAAAATGAAAAGAGATAACAAAACGATAGATCAAATTTATGATTTATTTGCACTTAGAATATTAGTTAATTCGGTTAAGGATTGTTACTCAGCTTTAGGTATAGTTCATGACTTATATAGTCCTATGCCAGGAAGATTTAAAGACTATATAGCTGTTCCTAAACCTAATATGTATCAATCTATACACACTACATTATTAGGACAAAAAGGAACTCCATTTGAAGTTCAAATTCGTACATGGGATATGCATAGAATAGCAGAGTTTGGTATTGCTGCACATTGGGCATATAAAGAAAATAGCTATTTTGGAAAAAAACAATTGGTAAAAGTAGAGGAAGATAAATTAGCTTGGTTAAGAGAAACTTTAGAATGGCAAAAAGATATGCAGGATCCACAAGAGTTTTTGAACACATTAAAAACAGAATTGTTTCAAGATGAAGTTTATGTGTTTACACCAAAAGGAGCAATTAAAGTTCTACCACGTAATGCAACACCGATCGATTTCGCATATTCAATTCATGCTGAAATTGGTAACAGAATGACAGGAGCCAAGATAAATAGTAAAATGATGCCAATAATAACACCACTTGAAAATGGTGATATTGTTGAAGTAATAACATCAGATAATGCAAAAGGTCCAAGTAGAGATTGGATTAAATTTGTTAAAAGTAGTAGTGCTAAAAATAAGATAATGGCATTTTTCAAAAAAGCAAATAAAGAAGAAAATATAGAAAAAGGTAAAAATTTAATAGATAAAGAAATCAAAAGAATTGGATTAACACACACAGAATTATTTAAAGTACAGTATTTAAATCCAATGTTGGAAAAATATAAATATAAAACTATTGAAGAAATGTATGCATCAGTAGGTTTTGGAGCTAATTCACCAGTTAAAATAATTTCAAGAGTGTTGCAAGAGTATAGAAAAGAAAACGAAGAAATAAATATAGAAGAAAAAATAAAACAACTATCTGAAGAAAAAGTAATAAAGCCTAGACCATCAAGTTCAGGGATTATTGTAAAAGGAATAGATAATTGTTTAGTTAAATTATCAAAATGTTGCAATCCTTTACCAGGAGATAATATAATTGGATATATAACAAAAGGTAGAGGGGTTTCAGTACATCGTACAGATTGTGCCAATATAACAGAACTATTCTCAGAAGATAATAGATTGATAGATGTAGAGTGGTTTAAAGAAAAAAATTCATCATATATCGCAGATATAAAAATATTTTCAAATGATAGAGGTGGACTATTAGTAGACATTTTAAAAGAAATAGGTACGACAAAAGCAAAAATTCAAGGTGTAAATACTAAAACATCAAAAGATAAAATTGCAAACATAGAAATAACATTGGAAGTGGAAGATATTGAACAATTAAATAGAGTCATAAAATTACTGAGAAAAATCGATAGTGTTTATGAAGTTCAGAGAAAAAGATAAGTCTAAGGAAGATAGCAAAAAGGAGAAATTAATGATATTAAAAGAACTAAAGATTCAAACATGGGTAGGTGACCCTACAAAATGCTATATAATAACAGACGAAGAGTCAAAAGAAACTATGGTAATTGATCCGGCAGGGGATGCAGAAAAAATAGCAGAAATGATAAATATATTAGAAGGTAAATTGAAATATATAATAATAACACATTGTCATAGTGATCATATTTTAGGTGTAGAAGAATTGAAATCTATAGCAGGTGGAAAAGTATTGATTCATAGACAAGAAGCAGTAAATTTAAATAATCCAGAGATAAATCTATCACCATATATAGGGGTTAAGAATATTGAATTGGAAGCTGACTCAAGACTTGATGATAATGATATAATTCATTTAGGTGAGTTGCAATTTAAAGTTATACATACACCAGGACATACTTCAGGAGGTATATGTATATATTGTGAAAAAGAAAAGTGTCTGTTTTCGGGAGATACAATCTTTAGAGGTACATGGGGAAGAACTGATTTACCAACATCAAGTTTAGAGGATATAATGTATTCAATTGAAAAAAAATTAATGATATTACCAGAAGATACAATAGTATACCCAGGTCATGGAATGATGACTATGATAAAAGAAGAAAAACCAATATATTTGGAATTAAAACCAAAATTATATTAATAAATATTGAGTAAACTGAAAAAATAGAAAGAGGATTAGTATGGATAAAAATAGAGTAGAACCAAGAACTTTACCAGGGTTCATGGAATTAATGCCAGATGAGCAAATATTATTTAATGATATGAAAAAGACAATACAAGAAACATATGAAAAATTTGGATTTTTGCCACTTGATACACCAGCTTTAGAATATTCAGAAGTACTACTTGCAAAAGCAGGTGGTGAAACAGAGCAACAGATATATAGATTTATGAAAGGTGATAATGATTTATCATTAAGATTTGATTTGACAGTGCCGCTTGCGAAATACGTATCAAAAAATTATGGAACATTAAGTTTTCCTTTCAGAAGGTATCAAATAGGAAAAGTATATAGAGGAGAAAAAGTTCAAAAAGGCCGTTATAGAGAATTTTATCAATGTGATATAGATGTAATAGGTGATGGAGAATTAGACGTTATAAATGACGCAGAATTACCAAGTATAATATATACAATATTTAAAAAATTAGGATTTGATAAGTTTGTAATAAGAATTAATAATAGAAAAATATTAAATGGATTATTTGAAAGTATTAATGAAAAAGAAAAATCTGTTGATATAATAAGAATTATAGATAAAATAGATAAAATAGGTAGTGAAAAAGTAATTGAAGAATTGAAAAAAATAGCTATTGATGATAAATCTATTGAAACAATAATGAATTTTATACTATTAAACGGATCAAATGATGAAAAAATAGAAAAATTAAAACAATTAAATATAAATAATGAAACATTTAAAAAAGGATTAGAAGAATTAGAAATAGTAAATAAATATGTAAATGTATTAGGTGTTCCAGTAGAAAACTATAAAATAGACTTAACTATAGCAAGAGGTTTGGATTACTATACAGGAACTGTTTATGAGACTTTTTTAACTGAATACAGAGAATTAGGAAGTGTATGTTCTGGAGGAAGATATGAAGAATTAGCAGAATATTATACAGATAAAAAATTACCTGGTGTAGGAATATCAATAGGCCTTACAAGATTATTCTATAAATTAAATGAATTGAAATTAATACAAGCAAATAAAAAATCAATAGCAGATGTATTAATAATACCAATGTTAGAAGATTTATCAGTTCCGCTAAAATTAGCAGCAGATCTAAGAAAAGAAGATGTAAATGTAGAAGTATATTTGAATAATAAAAAATTGAAAAATAAATTAAAATATGCAGATAAATTAAAAATTCCATACATAATATTAATTGGTGAAGATGAAGTGAAAAATAATAAAGTTAAAGTTAAAAATATGGAAACAGGAAATGAAACTGAAGTAGAATTAGATTCGATAAAAATTTCTAGTATTTTAGGAAAGTAAAATAAATTATGTATTGATAGAAGTTAGAAGTTAGAATTAAATGAATATAGAGCAATTGAATAAGTACAAAGTAATTACAAAAAGGTTTTTAGCAAATGTTAAATTTGCTAAAAACCTTTTTCTTGTTAGTATACGATTACTTTTATTGAAAACAAGTAGTTTATATTTTATTTTTTTGACTCTTATCTATTTTATTATAAGTTTTATTTATATAAAAGAGTAATAACATTCCCATTTTTTTCAATTAATCCATCATCCTTTAATAACTTTAACTCTCTCATCATAGCACTTCTATCTACACTTAAATAATCAGCTAAATCAGTTAAAGAAAATGGTAGGACTAATTTATTACTAAAATTTATAGAAGATAGAAAGGTTAAATAACTCAACAATTTATCTCTTGTAGATCTTTTTGTAAGTAATTCTATTCTCATATTTAAACTAGTTACTTTATTTAATATTAATTCTGGTAAGTCTTCAGAAAGCACAGAGTGAAATTTGCAATTAGAAGTACATTTAGTATGAATATCATCATAATTATAGAATAATACTGTACATTTTTTTCTAGCTTCAACTAATAATTCATTGTTAATTGTAATATGATAAAAAACTTCTCCAAATGTATCATTTTTTGAAAAATGTTCAACAATGGTTCTATTACCATTTAAATCATATCTTACTAAATCAGCATCACCATCTAAAAGGATGCAAAACTGATTTCTTTTTGCGATATAGCTTGTTATAACTTGATCTTTTGAAAAGGTTTTCTTTTGTACTCTATGACAACTGTTTTGGAAGTCATTAATAAATTTTCGTATATCAAAATTTAAATTCATATAAACCTCTTTTCGAATAATTATAATGTAATATAAGTGTTTTAAATATTTTTAAATTATATATCAAAATTGTGATTTTTGCAACAGAAAATATTATTAAAATATATAATAATAAGTACATCAACAAAATAAAAATAGGTGAAGGAAAATTATATAAAAATTGTAATAAATTTGTAATAATCGACAAAAACCTACAATAAGACGGATTACACTATTGTGACAAATAATTTGTTGCAAATGCAACGGAAAAAAAGGAAAATATAGATATAATGTTGATATTCAAAAATACAGGGGAGGAAGAATTGAGATGAAAATTATTAAAAGAGACGGACGTGCAGTAGATTACAATAGAGAAAAAATTGAAGTAGCAATAAGTAAAGCTAACAGAGAAGTAAGAGCTAAAGAAAGAGCAACTAAGGACGACATTAAAAGTATAATATTATACATAGAAGAAATGGGTAAAAAAAGAATATTAGTAGAAGATATTCAAGATATAATAGAAGAAAAATTAATGGAAATTCAAAAATTTGAATTAGCAAAAAGATATATTGTATACAGATACACAAGAGCATTAGTAAGAAAACAAAACACTACAGATGAATCAATATTAGGATTGATAAAAACAACTAATAAAGATGTAATGGAAGAAAATTCAAATAAAAATGCAGTAATAGCTTCAACTCAAAGAGATTTAATAGCTGGAGAAGTATCAAAAGATCTAACAAAAAGAATGTTACTTCCAGAAAAAATCACAAAGGCTCATGAAGAAGGTGTTTTCCACTTTCACGACATGGACTATTTCCTACAACCTATATTTAACTGTTGCCTAATTGATATAGCTGATATGTTAGATAATGGAACAGTTATGAATGGTAAATTAATAGAAACTCCAAAAAGCTTCCAAGTGGCATGTACAGTTATGACACAAATCATAGCAGCTGTGGCAAGCAGTCAATATGGAGGTCAATCAGTAGATATTAGACATTTAGGAAAATATCTAAGAAAAAGTAAAGAAAAATTCAGAAAAGAATTAGAAGAATCATATGCAGGTAGACTTTCAGAAGAAATTATTAATGAAATAGTTGAAGAAAGAATAAAAAAAGAGTTATCAGCAGGTGTTCAAACAATTCAATATCAAATAAATACATTAATGACAACTAACGGACAATCACCATTTGTTACAATATTCTTGAATTTAGACAAAGAAGATGAATACATAGAAGAAAATGCATTAATAATTCAAGAAGTATTAGAGCAAAGATATAAAGGTATAAAAAATGAAAAGGGTATATATGTAACACCGGCATTCCCAAAATTAATATATGTTTTAGACGAACACAATGTTTTAAAAGGTGGTAAATATGATTACTTAACTAAATTAGCGGTTAAGTGTTCATCAAAAAGATTATATCCAGATTATATATCAGCTAAAAAAATGAAAGAAAATTATCAAGGAAATGTATTTAGCCCAATGGGATGTAGAAGTTTCTTGTCACCATATAAAGATGAAAACGGAAACTTTAAATTTGAAGGAAGATTTAATCAAGGTGTTGTTAGCTTGAATTTACCACAAATAGCAATAGTAGCAGATGGTGATGAAGAAAAATTCTGGCAAATATTAGACGAAAGATTAGAATTATGTTTTGAAGCATTAATGTGTAGACATTATGCATTACTTGGAACAAGTTCTGATATAAGTCCTGTTCATTGGCAATATGGAGCAATAGCAAGACTTAAAAAAGGAGAAAAAATAGATCATCTATTAAAAGGTGGATATTCAACAATTTCTCTTGGATATATTGGAATATATGAAGTTACAAAATTAATGAGAGGTGTTTCTCATACAGATAAAATAGGAGAAGAATTTGCTAAAAAATTATTAAATTACTTAAATGAAATTACAGCAAAGTGGAAAGCAGAAACTAATATAGGGTTTGCAGTTTATGGTACACCAGCTGAAAGTTTATGTTATAGATTTGCAAGAATAGATAAAGAAAAATATGGAGAAATTAAAGATATTACAGATAAAGGGTATTATACAAATTCATATCATGTTGATGTTAGAGAAAAAATAACAGCTTTTGATAAATTAGGATTTGAAAGTTCATTCCAAGCATTATCAACAGGTGGAGCAATATCATATGTTGAAATACCAAATATGGCACATAATTTAGAAGCAATGGAAGCAATAGTACAGTTTATATATGAAAATATTCCTTATGCAGAATTTAATACTAAATCAGATTTCTGCCATGTATGTGGATTCGATGGAGAAATTAAAATAAACGATGATTTAGAATGGGAATGTCCAAATTGCAAAAATAAAGATAAAAACAAAATGAATGTAACAAGAAGAACTTGTGGGTATTTAGGAGAAAATTTCTGGAATGTTGGTAAAACAAAAGAAATTAAACAAAGAGTACTTCACTTATAAGAAAAGGAAAATTTAATATGAACAAATATATGCAAATAGCAAAACAAAATGCAGATAATGGAATCGAAAAGCAAGAAGGTGGACCTTTTGGAGCTGTAATTGTTGATGAAAAAGGAATAATTATCGCAAATGGTAATAACAGAGTTTTGAAAAACAATGATCCTACAGCACATGCAGAAATAGTTGCAATAAGAAATGCTTGTGAAAAATTAGGTACATATGATTTGTCAGGTTGTACATTATATACATCATGTGAGCCTTGTCCAATGTGTTTATCAGCTATAATATGGGCCAATATTAAAACTGTATATTTTGGTAATACAAAAAAAGATGCAGCAGAAATTGGTTTTAGAGATGATATGATATATAAATACTTAGAAGGTAAACAAAATGACTTATTAGATTTAAAACAAATTGATAGAGAAGAATGTATAAAAACATTTGAAAAATATAAAAAAGAAAATGGAATAATATATTAATAATATAGAATAGTAGGAGGATTTATTAAAATCACCCTACTATTTTATTGAATATTAATTAATATAATGATATATTGATAAAGTAAAAATAATATTGAAAAACAATAATTGGAGAGAATATATAGTGAGTATAAAAATAAAAAAAGTAGTAAATGTAATTAGTATAATCATTTTAACAATAATTGTTGCACTAATAATTGGATTAGCTATATATATAAATATAATAGATATTACTACAACTATACCAAAGAAATTTTCAGCTAATCATAATATTGTAACAGAAAATATCATGGGCAGAAATGTGTTTGTAATATCAGATGATAAAAACATTAATTTAGAAAATATGAAATATATAGGTCAAACAGAAAAAATAATAATATATTTTCATGGTGGCTCATATTTTGGAAATGGAACAGAAGATCATTTTGAATTAATTGAAAAAATGATTAAAGATACTAATGCGATAGTAATATTTCCTGATTATCCTTTAGCACCAAAACATGATTATGAAGATGTATTTAACATGCTAATACCAATGTATGAAAGTATTCTATCAGAAGTAAATAAAGAGGAAGTTTCAAAAGGAATTGAAATAGAAGTAATCTTGCTGGGAGATTCATCAGCAGGAGGAATGGCACTAGGACTATTACAAGAATTGAGTGAAAACAATAAAAATGAATATATGCCAGATAAAACAATACTAGTTTCGCCACTTTTAGATGTAAGGTTAGAAAATTCAGAAATAAAAGAAATAGAGAAAAATGATGATATATTAAATAAAGAAGTATTACAACTAGCAGGTTGGTTTTATGCAGGTGAAGACGGAATGGAATCACATTTAGTTAATCCTATACTAGGTTCTATGGATGGAATAGAAAATTTAACTATTTTTACCGGAACATATGACATATTGAATGCGGATATAGATATTATAGTAGAAAAAGCAAAATCACAAGGTGTAGAAATAGAGATAAAAGAATATGAAAAAGCAAATCATGTTTGGTTTATAGAAAATAGTTCAAGTGAAGAGTTAAACCAAAAAGGTTATCAAGATATGATAGATGTTATTAATAGATAGAAAAAGAGAAAAGAAAAAAGATAACAAAAATAAAAAATAAAAACAATATTTTATTTATAAAATGTTGTTTTTATTTTTTTGAATATTAATTATATAGCACAAAGTATTTAGAGTATATTAGAGTATTAATATTAATTTACTGACTATTTAGGATTACAGAATTGAGCTATTAATTGTTCTCTGCAAAGATTTTCAAAAGTGTCATCTAATTCATTTAATTTCATATCTTCATTATATTTTTTATCTAAACAATATTTTATAATATAGTCTGTTAAAACAGGATTTTTTGAAAGAAGGGGACCATGTAAATATGTTGCTAGGACATTCTTGTTAAAAAAGCCTTCTTCAGTATCTTCAAATTTATTTCCATTTCCAGATAATACTTTTCCAAATGGATTATTAATATTAAATGTTTGTCCACCATGATTTTCAAATCCAATTATTTTTATTGGTGTTTCTAAAGTATTATTTAAATTTGTTTCAATAACTATATTTCCAATACATCTTTTTTTTCTATCATTAATAGCTTCTGTGTAGTAATCAAATATTTCAAGTCCTGGAATTATATTTCCATCCACATCTTTGTAGTATTTACCAAATAATTGATAAGCACCACAGATTAATAAGAAAAATACGCCATTGTCAACAGCAGTTTTAATATTATCTTTAAGTTTGAGTAAATCAGAAGCAAGTATACCTTGTTCTTGATCAGCACCACCACCAGCGAAGACTAAGTCAAAGTCACTGAAATTAGGAATAGGGTCTCCAATTGAATATGGAGTTATATTTGTAGTTATGTTTCGTTGCTCCAATCTATATTTTAAAACTTGCATATTACCAAAATCACCATAAAGTTCTAAAATATCAGGGTAGAGATATAGTATTTTTAATTCTTTCATAATTTCTCCTTTATTTATTGTTTAATTTAAATAATTCTGCTCTAGTAGGTTGTAAAGAGGTATAATTTGCAATTACATATTTTTTTACATCAGTTTCATAGAGTTTTTTAGTAGCTTCTTCTAAATTTAAAAAAGCGTGTATTTTAGATGGATTAAAACCAGCAGTTTTAATTCGTATAGCAATATCATATCCACGTGTTCCACCAGTGACTATTCTTGATACATTATTTAAACTAGAAAAGTCAATATCCCAAATCCATGAAACATCTTTACCATCAGCAATATTATCATTTAAAACAAAAAATAATTCTTTTTCATCATTATCTTCATTTAATATTCGAAGACTTACATTCGCACCAGTAGGGTTTTTAGCAAGATTAATTATTGTTGTTACATTATTAATTAAAATATCTTCGTGTCTACCATTATTTAATACAAATTCAGATACAGACTGTTTTATAAAGTCTTCTGGTACATTGTGAATAGTTGCGCATGATATTGCAGCCGTAAAATTATATATATTATATATACTATTAAAGCGTATATTATATTTTGTATTATCGATAGTAAAAGTTTTATTTTTCAAATCAACATTAGTTGCTAATTTATATATTGGATTATTACCATATCCGCAATTAGGGCAATTGAAATCACCTATATGGGAATATTGATAATATTCATATTCAAGACGTGAATTGCAAAATGGACAAAATTTACCTTCACCAGCTTCTTTCATATCTGTTGTAGCAAATTCATATTTCTCAACACTGAAGAAATGAATATTTTGATTATTAGGGTTACTTGATGCTAACCTAGCAACATTAGGGTCATCAGCATTTAATATTAAATTACCATTATATGTTTTTAAAAATTTATTTATTTTTAATATTAAAGATTCTACTTCACCATTTCTATCTAATTGATCTCTAAAGAAATTTAATATAACAAGAGTTGATAAGGGGAAGTCTTTAAATAGTATAGGAATATATCCTTCATCAACTTCAAAAACTAAGTAATCAGCCTTTATTTTACCAGTTAAAGAAGAATTTTTTATAAGGGTTGATAATATTCCAGTTTCCATGTTGTTACCTTCTGTATTACTAATTACTTTTTTACCAGCTGTTTTAAAAATATGTCCAATTACATTATTTGTCATAGTTTTACCATTGGTAGCACTTACAGCAATAACAGGGCAATCTATTTTAAAATATTTAAAAATTTCAGGATTCCAGTCAAAAGCAATTTTTCCTAAAAAATTACCACCTTTTTTACCAGCTATTTTTAAAATAATATTTAATATTTTCATTATTAATAATATAAAGAAATTTTTCATATGTTTTGTCCTTTCAAATCTATATAATTATTTTAGTTTATATAGTTACCTGATTATATCATAGACTAAAAAATGATGTAAAGTTATTTGAGAAAATATAGAAAAGAATCACAAAAATCCAGTTAGTAAAAAAATAGCAGTTTTATTTTTATTCTTATTTCATTAATATTTCATTCTAATTTTATTTGTATTTCTATTGACTAAAAAAAATATTATATATAGAATAAAGAAAACAGAAGAAAAATAAGTAGGGGGAAAAATGAAAAATAAAAAGGGGAAACTAAAACTGTGTATAGGAATTTTAATATTATTTATAGTATTATTTAATGCAAAAGTGTATGCAGAAGAAATCGAATTGAAGGTAGAAATGCCTAGTAAAGAAATGAATAATGGGTTTATTCCAAGTGTTCTTAAACCAATATATTTTGAAGATGATGAAGAAAGTAATGTGATAGATAATGTTTTTACAAGAGCAAATACAGTATATTCAAATACATTAGTAAAATATGATTTAAGAACAATTATACCAGAAAACTTAAATGTAAAAAATCAAGGTTCAACAGGTTTTTGCTGGGCATTTACAGGGATAGCAGTGTTAGAGACAAGGTTAGCTTTAAATGATATGGTAAATAGCAGTGCACTAAAGGTATATGATTTTTCTGAAAAACACATGGTATATTCATCTGCTAAAAATTCGTTTTTGAATGGTGAAATAAATGAAACAGGTATTATTGAGGATTTGAGTGCAGGAGGAACAATGTTAAATGTACAAAGTTATTTAACAAATGGTAAAGGTGCAATATCAGAAAGTGATATGCCATTTATTGATTCACAAGAAGATATAAATATCCAGAGTTTATATAATAAAGATGTACAATCTACAGTTCACGATACAATTTTCTTAGAATCAGCAGAAATACATGAAACAGAAAAAGTAGAAAAAATAAAAGAAGAGATTAAACAATTTCTTAATACAAGCGGAGCATTATATATGGGGATTCATGGAGCAAGTCCCTTTGGTGATTCGGAGATATATAACAATGATACAGGAGCCCTATATACACCAAGCCTCGATTTATACCCTATAAATCATGCAGTGACAGTAGTTGGTTATGATGACAACTATAGTAAGGAAAATTTTGTTGATACAAATAAACCAACTATAGATGGAGCTTGGATTGTAAAAAATTCATGGGGAGAAACTATTACAGTTGGTACAATAGATGAATATAAACAAATATTATATGAGCAAAATACATCATATTTCCAATCAATAGGATATACTAATTATTCTCAAATACCAGACGATATTACAATAGAAACAATTATAAATAATGGATATATATATAATGCAGAAAAAAGAACATTAGAACTTGAGATTGGTGATAGTGGATATATGTACGTTTCATATCAAGATCCATCAATATATTCCGGAAACACATGGGGGATAGAAAAAGCAGTAAATGAAAAAGACTACAATAACATATATAAATTAGAATACAACGAACACGACTATATGGAAGTTCTTAATACAAGAAATGTTAAATTAGCAAATGTGTTTACACGAAATACAACTGAAGTAGAATATATTGATAGAGTTGCTATTTCATCATTATCAGAAGCACAAAATTGTAAAGTATATATGAACCCGAATGGAAGTAGTAAAAATGAAGAAGATTTAATAGAAATAGATATAGTAACACCAAAATCAAATAATACAGTAGATATTGAACCTGGGTTCACAACAATAGAATTTACGAATCCAGTAGAAGTAAGTAGTGATACATTTACAGTCGTTATAGAAATATCAAATGAAGCCGAAAATGCAATATATTATTTCGAGAGTAATCATATGGGTGAAGTTAATAAAAACGAAAGCTTTGTATATGATGAAATAAACAAAAAATGGATAGATATAGGAGATTCAGCAAATGTTGATACAATTGGAAATTTACCAATAAAAGCATTTACAATAGATGTAGAGCCAATACTAACTTCAATAGAAATAATATCAAGTCCAACTAAAAGTATATATTATGAGGGAGAAAATTTTGATAAAACAGGACTTAGGATAATGGCAAACTATAATACGTACAGTGAGAAAGAAATAACAAATTTCCAAGTTATCAGTGGAGAAAATTTAGTTGAAGGACAAGAGACAGTAGTAATAAGATATACTGAAAATGGAGTTACTAAAGAAGTAAGTGTAAACATCACAGTAAACCCGAATTCAGTATTATTAGAAGAAATAGAAATATCAACAACTCCGGATAAAGTTATATATATTGAAGGAGAAAATTTTGATAAAACAGGAATGGAAGTAAAGGCTGTTTATTCAAACAACACTAAAAAAGATATAACTAATTATACAGTAGTGAACGGAAGTAATTTGAATCTAGGACAAACAAGTGTAATAATTAGATATGAAGAAAATGGAGTAATAAAAGAAAAGAACGTAGCAATTACAGTAAATCCAATGCCAGTAGTTTTAGAAAAAATTGAAGTATCAACAAATCCTAATAAAGTGATATATGTAGAAGGTGAGAATTTTGATAAAACAGGAATGATCATAAAAGCAATATATTCAAATAATAATAACAAAGAAATAACTAGTTATACAGTAGAAAATGGGACAAATTTAACTAAAGGTCAAACTAATGTTAAAATAAAATATACAGAAGCAGGGATAAGTAAGGAAACAACAGTTGATATTGTTGTAAATGAAAAAGAAGCAGATACAGTATATTTAGCAGGACTAATTATATCAATAAATCCAGATAAGACGAATTATCTAGAAAGTGAAGATTTTGATAAAACAGGAATGATTGTAAAAGCAGTATATTCAGATGGAAGCCAAAAAGAAATAACAAACTACACTGTAGAAAATGGAGAAAATTTACAAGAAAACCAAGAAAGTATTTCAATAACATATTCAGAAGGATCTATAACTAAAAAAATAAATGTGGAAATAATAGTTGAGAAAGGCGAAGATGTAGAAAATGTAATACTTCTAGAAATTCAAATAAGTCAAAATCCAGATAAGACAAATTATGTAGAAGGTGAGAATTTTGATAAAACAGGAATGATTGTGAAAGCAATTTATTCAGATAATTCTGTAAAAGAAATAACTAATTATATAATAGAAAATGGAGAAGATTTAAAAGAAATAGATAAAACTGTAACTATAAGCTATACAGAGAATAACATAAAAAAAGAAGTAAATGTTTCTGTAATAGTGGAGAAAGAACAAATAACTTATGAAACAATTAAAAATGATTTATTAGAGGCAAATGCAATATTTTTAAGTGGTAAAATATATGGATATGAAGACAATACTAAAAATTATTTTATATATAATTTTAAAATAAATGATATTGAACAAAATGCGCAAAACGCTAATTATGAATATTACTATTATGTAAGTACAAAACTTGGAAAAAGTGTAGAAGATGATGAATGGACTAAAATAGAAAATATAAGCACTATTGATGAAAATGGAAAAAATGAATTAATACTTACATTTGATTCGAGAGAAGTAGCATATATGAGTGAACTACTACAAGATACAGCATCTGACGAAATATATATTTATATAAAAGAAGTAGTAACTACTCAAGATGCAGTATTAACAGAAATGAAGGAAATGGAAATACTAAATTCAAATAGTAATTTAGATATAGAAGTATATTTTAATGATGTTTTAGTGGGACAACTTGAAGACGTGGAAGGTGAAAAAGATGAAACAGTAGCACCAAATGAATTACCAGAGACAGGTCTTAGAAATACAATAATGATTATTTCAATCATACTTACTATAATAGGTATATTTTCATATAAGAGATATAAAAATATAGATAAATAATAAAACAATAAAAACAATAAAGAATATATAAAAAATTAAGTTAGAATCAGAATTAATATTAATTTTATATTAAGACATATAATAAATAATAGAAGGTAACTTTGAAAATTTTGTTATATGTCTTTTTTATTATATGAATAGTATTAAAATGAATGTACGGTCAAGTGAATAGAGTAGACAAATATTCCAAAAATTGATATACTAAAAAGAAGTTGAAAAACTTAAATATAAATATTTTAATATTAAAATAGAAAGAGGTTTTATGAAAAAAATAGAAAATATAATATGGGGACTTATATTAATTACATTAGCAGTTATTTTAGGATTAAATTCATTTGGAATAACAGATATTCAAATATTTTTTGATGGATGGTGGACTTTAATAATAATAGTACCTTGTTTTATAGGGTTACTAAAAAATAGATCTAAATTAGGAAATTTAATAGGATTATCGACAGGAATACTATTACTATTAAACCAAAGAGAAATATTAACATTTGACTTGTTAAGCAAATTAGTTGTTCCAGGTATTTTATTAATAATTGGATTAAATCTAATATTTAAAAATACATTTACAAAATTTAAAAACGTAGAAATAAAAGGTAAAGAAAAAGAAAATTATTCAGCAGTATTTAGTAGTCAAAAAATAGAATTAAAAGAAATAAATGCAAATAGAATTAAAACAGAAGTTGTATTTGGAGCTATTAGATTAAATCTAAGAGAAGCGGAATTAAAAGATAACATGATGATAGAATCTGGAGCAATATTTGGAAATATTTTAATTAATGTGCCAGAAGATGTAAATGTAAAAATTATATCAACATCAATATTTGGAACAGTTACTGATAGAGTTAAGAGAAATTATGTAGAAAATAATAAAACAATTTGTATAAACGCAACAACTCTTTTCGGAGGTGTTAATATAATATGCAAACAGTAAAAATAATTATTAAAAGCATAGCATACATAATAGCAGTTGTTTTTGCAACAGTAATTATATCAACAATAACATTTATGTTATTAGGTTTTTCAGAAATGGTGAATTATGTAACAAGTTTTTATGAATACGAAAAAATGGAAGATGGTAATTCATATATAGTAAAAGAAGAAACTTTTGATTCTGTAAATACACTTGAAATATTAGTTGATTCATATGAATTGGAAATATATCAAATACAAGATGATGAAATAAAAATTATAACATACACAGCAGGAGAAAAAAGAATAGAAGTTGAAAAAGAATATAATAGAATAAAAATATATGAAGAGGAAGATTGGTTTTTAGGAAAAAATAATGAATCAATACCAAAAGTACAAATATATATCCCAGTAGGTATGATTGAAGAAATCTCTATTAATAGTGGAGATAGAAATGTAAAAATAGAAGGTATTACTAATTTAGAAAAACTATATGTAATTGGAAAAGATGGTAAAACAGAATTATCAAATTTAGATGTTGGATATATATATGCAGGAACAGGACAAGGTAATATGAGCATAAAAGATTCAACATTTGGAAAAGCACAACTTTATGCGACATTAGGTTCAATAATTACAGAAAATATATTTATAACAGAGAAAATAGCTCTTCATAATACTGTTGCTAAAATTGAATTAAATATTAGAGATAGTAAAGATAATTATAAAATTTATGCTCAATCATATAGAAAAAATGTAATGGTAGATGGTGAAGAAATACAATCAAATACAACTATAGGAAATGGCTATAAGACAATAGACACATATTCAACAATAGGAAATATAGAGATTAATTTTGGAAAATAGAAGATAATAAGATGAACAAAATAAAAAATACATACTATAAAATAAATTATAAAACATAATACAAACTGCAAACTGTAAACTGCAAAATATAACTTTAAACTTTAAATTAAAAAACAAGAATAAAACCAACCAGTAATATAATTATTGGTTGGTTTTATTCTTGTTTTAGAATTAATTATTCTAGTTAAATCTAGTTAATTATTCTAGTTAATTATTTTCAATAAATCTCTAATATTTCTTCTAATCTAAATCAGAATAGATTTTATTTTTCTTAAACCTATTATTTAATTTATTAGATAAAAAAGATATAAATTCATCATTTGTACCTATTTCAAAGCAATCCTTATTTAATATATATGCGTGTTTTTTATTTAAATAAAGATATATATACTTATTTGTTTGATAAGCTTTATATAAAAGTTTATATGAAGTTTTAATAGATTCATTATGTGTTCCAACAAGGAAGTAATTTTCATAAAAAGTAAATGTTACAGATTCTTGTTTTTGAATCATATCACTTTCATAATCTTTTTTTACTAAAAATAAAGGTCTAATGTATCTCCATGCTAAAAAGCTCAGTAATGAAGCGATTGTTAATGTAGCAAGGGAGTAATTATTACTATTTATTTGGAGTATTATTAATAGTAGAATAAAGAAAAATATACTTGCCGTGAAAACGGTATATATTAGTCCGAATTTTTCTTTATGAAAATGTAAAAAGTTTTGATATATTTTTTCACTATATGTTGTTGTATTTTTAAATAAGATTTTCATTTTATCACCCAAATAAGTATAACATAAAAGAGGAAATAAAGAAATATGTATAAAGTTTAAATTTCAATTTAAATATTAATAAAAAACGAAAAAATAAAAATATTAAAAATATTAAAAATGTTAAGAATATTAAAAAAAATAGAGAATAGTATTTAATAGGGGAGAAACAATATGGGGTATTCAGATAGAGAATTATTAGCTAGAATTGTGCAGTGCGAAGCAGGTGGAGAAGGCGATAATGGAATGAAAGCAGTTGCGACAGTTGTGATGAACAGGGTAAATGCAACAATAGGTGAATATTCACGAATTTCAAACGGTGGAAGTATTAGAAACATTATATTTCAAAAAGGGCAATTTGATTGTACAATGGAAACACTAGATAATATGTATAATAGTCAAAATATATATAATATGAATCCAACAGAAATACATTACCAAATTGCAGATTGGGCAATTAGTGGGAATAAAATTAATGAAATAGGAGAAAGTTTATGGTTTCTTAATCCATTTAAACCGAAGTGTGACAATGAATTTCCTAGAAATGGATCAGGAGTTTTCCATACACAAGTAGGAGATCATTGTTTCTATAGACCTACTTCAAAATATACTAGAACATAAAAGGAGGAAATATGGCAAATTATGATGAAAGACAAGACAAAAGAGAAAATAGAGAAAATAGAGAAGCTCAAGATCCAAGACTAACACCTGAAATACTATCAAATCCAATATATACACCAGGTTTTTTAAAACAACAAATTGGAAAAATAATGAGAGTAGAATTTTTAATTGGAACAAATATACTAACTGATAAATCAGGAATATTAGAAGAAGTAGGTGCAAGCTATATATTATTGAGAGCAGTTGAAAATGACAATATAATTTTTTGTGATATTTATGCAATTAAATTTATAACAATTATACCTGGACCAATACCACCTATGAACGCTAGATATCAATATTATTAGTATATAAAAAAGAGTATGATGTAAATATCATACTCTTTGTATATTAAATTAATTGTTGCATATCCTGAGGTAATTCACATGAAATACTTAAATTTTCTTTTGTTACAGGATGAACAAAATTAAGTAAGCAACTATGTAGTGCTTGTCTAGAAATTAAATCAGATGGATTTGAATAAAGTGTATCACCTAATAAAGGATGACCAATTGCTTTCATGTGTACACGTATTTGATGAGTTCGTCCGGTTTCTAAAGAGCATTGTACAAGTGAATAATTAGGAAATTTTTGTATAACAGTAAAATGTGTAATCGAATTTTGTCCTTTTTGATCTATGCATCTTTCAATAATACTACCATTTCTTCGTCCAATAGGTAAATTGATAATCCCATTCGTATTTTTTAAATGACCTTCAACAATACATAGATATTCTTTTTTGAATATATTAGTTGTCATCTGTTTACTTAAAGATTCTTGTATGTATTCACATTTTGCAAATATAACAATACCAGAAGTATCTATATCTAACCTATTAACAGGGCGTATTTTCTTTTTTAGATTGATACTATCAAAATAATACTTAATACCATTAGATAGTGATGTTTCTAAATGTCTAATTGAAGGATGGATTGCAATACCGTGAGGTTTGTTTACTATAAGTAGCCAATCATCTTCGAAAATAATATCTACTTTCATATTAGTTGGTAATATATTAGAATTATCTTCTTCATACCCTAAGTCAATTGTTACTATATCGTTAATCGATACAGGTAAACGAGTATCAGTAATTATATTATTAAGATAAATACGATTCATTTTAATTAATTTCAATCTTTGTCTTGTTGAAAAATTAAATTCATTGGATAACACATCATTAATTGTTAAATAGTTTTTATTCTCTACTATATATTTTAAAATCATTATTAAATTTATATCCTTTCAAAATGTATAAATATTATATATCAAAATACATAAAAATGCTATGAAAAATAGAAGTATTAGTAAAAAAATAGATTTAATAAAATTGTTGTATAGTGTAAGAAATCATGAGATTGACATAGAATGAGTGTTATGTTAATATATTAGATGTAAAAGAGTTATAGCAAACGATTAAAATTAATTAATTAAGGGAGTAACATTATGAAAAAAATTACAGCAATCGTTGCAACAGAAGTTGGTTTTATAAGAATACTAGCAGCACTTCAAGAAAAATATTGTATATATTCATTGTATGCAGAAAAACAAGAACGAGTGATTAGTTTGATATGTAAGAATGATGACGTTTCAGATATTATTATATACTTGAATAAGGAAATGAAAATATCTGAAATTGAGACTCAAGATGTTGAGGAAATTAATTTAAATGAAGAAATATTATATGAATTCCTAAAAAAATACTTAGAACATACGAATATTTCTATTGATTATGCACTCAGCTTATTTACAGAACAAATTTCAAAAGCATTAATCATGAACAAAGATATTAGAGTTGTTGAATTATATATTAAACAATTCACAGATATGATGAAAGAATCTATGACTAAGACACATATGAAAGATATAAGAAAAGGAGATATTTTATCATTAAAATTTAATTCAGAATTATCAAAAAAACTAGGAGATGAAACAAAAAAAGTAATAGTAATAAAAGTTTCTAAAGATGACATCAAAGTCTTACCAATAGTTCTTGAAGATGTTGTGAAGGACGAAGAACGATGGACATCTATTCATAATGATGAGATTAAATTTTTACCAAATGAAAAGATTAAGTCATTAGGATATATTGATTTTAGGGATTTGAAGTCAATACCATTTTATCAAATTGAAAGAAAAATTGGAGAAGTACCTAAAGAATTAGTCAATAAACTATGTGAAGCTGCTGCTGAAAATTTAATTGGAGAATAGTGACCTAAATAAACATATAAGTTACTAAATTAACATATTAACAAGCATGCAAATCAAAAAATCAAAAAGGACAAGATATTTTCTTGTCTTTTTTGGTTTAATTATAGGATTTTTTTACGTTTTATACGAAATTTACAACATAAATTAGTATATATGGTCTATATACTTGATATTTATTGCTTTTTTTGTTAGAATTGTATAGATTATATCGTAAACATGGAGGTAATATGAGAATAAGATTTAAAAAATGGGCTAGGCCAGAGTTGGAAGCAAGCCCGTTCTATATAGACAATCCAGAAGAGATTAAAGGTAAGTGGAGAGAGCAATATAAAAAAAGTGAATTACCATTACATTTAGAATTAGGATGTGGTAAAGGTCAGTTTATATCTAATTTAGCAGTACAAAATCTAGAAACAAACTATATTGCAATAGATTTGGTAGATGCAATGTTAGGATTAGCTAAACGAACAGTAGAAGAAGTTTATGCAGAAAAAAAGGTAGATATATCAAATGTGATGTTAACAAGGTTTGATATAGAGAGAATATTTTTAATACTAGAAAAAGCAGATAAGGTTGAAAGAATATATATCAATTTTTGTAATCCATGGCCAAAAGGTCAACATCGTAAAAAAAGATTAACACATACAAGACAATTAGAAAAATATAAAGAATTTTTAAATGATAATGGGGAAATATATTTCAAAACTGATGATGATAGTTTATTTGATGCAAGTATTGGATATTTTAAAGAATCAGGGTTTGAAATCGAAAAACTTACATATGACTTACATAAAGAACCAATATTTGAAACAAATATTATCACAGAACATGAAAAAATGTTTACAGAGCAAGGAATCAAAATTAAAGCATTAATTGCAAGAAAGAAGGATTAGTAATGGATATAAATGAAGTTATTAAAAATTCAGATAATAAAGAATATATGTTAGAAGTAATTAATAAGAACGGAGAATTATTAGAATTTGCATCAAAAAAACTTAAAGGCGATATAGAAGTTGTAAGATTAGCAACTAAAACAGCGCCTTGGACAATATGCTATATAACTGATAATTTGAGAAATGATAAAGAATTATTTTTAGAAGTATGTTCACAGTATGGACAAGCTCTATACTATGCTTCAGAAGATTTAAGAGATGATGAAGAGGTTGTAAAAGTTGCAATAGAAAATAAAGGGTTAATTATAAAATTCGCCAGTGATAGGCTAAGAAAAAATATAGAGTTTGCAACAATTGCAATTAAAAAAGATAAGAAAGCATATAATTTTATAGCAGATGCAATTAAAAATGATGGTAAAATAAAAGAATTAATTCAGTAATATAAGAAAAAAATCTAAAAGACTTGTACTTTTAGTACATAAGCTATATAATAGATGTGTTCAAAATTTTAGGAGGAAACGAAATGTCAAAATTTATTAGAGATATAAAAGAAAGAGCAAAAAGTGATATAAAAACAATCGTATTACCAGAGGCAGAAGATATAAGAATATTAGAAGCTACTCAATCAGTAATGAAAGAAGGTTATGCTAAAATAATTTTAGTAGGAGATGAAGAAGTAGTTACTAAAAAAGCAAAAGAAAATAATATTGATTTAGGTAATGCACAAATAGTTAACCCATTAACAAGTGGAAAATTAGAAGAATATGCAAATAGATTATATGAATTAAGAAAAGCAAAAGGTATGGAAATAGAAGAAGCAAGAGAATTAGCTAAAGATCCAGTATATTATGGAATGCTTATGTTAAAAGATGAATCTGTACATGCAGATGGATTGGTTTCAGGAGCAGCACATTCAACAGCAGATACGTTAAGACCAGCATTACAAATATTAAAAACAGCACCAGGAACTAAATTGGTATCAGCATTTTTCATAATGGTAGTACCTGATTGTGAATATGGGGAAGATGGTGTATTTGTCTTTGGAGATTGTGGATTAAATGAAGATCCAGGAGCATTAGCATTAGCAGAAATAGCAATATCGTCAAGTATAAGTTTTAAACAATTAGTACAAAAAGAACCAAAAGTTGGAATGATGTCATATTCTACATATGGAAGTGCATCATCTGCAACAATTGATAAAGTTGTTAAAGCAACAGGAATAGTAAGAGAAAAATTACCAGAATTAAAAATAGATGGTGAATTACAATTAGATGCAGCAATAGTACCAGAAGTAGCAGCATTTAAAGCGCCAGAAAGCCCATTAAAAGGTGGAGCAAATGTATTAATATTCCCAGATTTAAATTCAGGGAATATCGGATATAAATTAACACAAAGATTGGCAAAAGCAGAAGCTTATGGACCACTTTGTCAAGGTATTGCAAGACCAGTAAATGATCTTTCAAGAGGATGTAGTAGTGAAGATGTTGCAGGAGTTGTTGCAATAACTGCAGTTCAAGCACAAATATAGAGAAATAAAAGAAATAAAGATTATAATAATATATGTAATATACATAATTAATAAAAAATAAAAAAAATAAAAATAAATTAAAACATAACAAGGAGAGTTAAAATGAAAATATTAGTATTAAATTCAGGAAGTTCATCATTAAAATATCAAGTAATAGATATGGAAACAAAAGAAAGTTTAGTTGAAGGATATTATGAAAGAATAGGACAACCAACAGCATTCTTAACACATAAAAGAGGAGAAAAATTTAAATTTGAAGTACCAGTACAAAATCATGAAGAAGCAATTAAAGTTGTTATGGAAAAATTAACAAGTGAAGAATGTGGAGTTATTTCTAATTTAAATGACTTAGCTGGAATTGGACATAGAGTTGTTCATGGTGGAGAAAAATTCACTAGTTCAGTAGTAATAACAGATGAAGTTATAGAAGAAATTAGAAGATGTGCAGAGTTAGCACCATTACATAATCCAGCAGCAGTATTAGGAATAGAAGCTTGTAAAAAAATAGCTCCAGAAATGTCAATGGTAGCAGTATTTGATACAGCATTCCATCAAACATTAAAAAAAGAACAATTTATATATCCAATACCACATAAATATTATGAAAAATATGGAGTAAGAAAATATGGATTCCATGGAACATCTCATAGTTATGTATCAAAAAGAGTAGCAGAATTTATAAATGAAGATATATCTAAATTGAAAATAATAAATTGCCACTTAGGACAAGGATGTAGTGTTTGTGCTATCGATGGTGGAGTTTCAGTTGAAACAAGTATGGGATTAACACCTCTTGCAGGTTTAGCTATGGGAAGTAGATCAGGAGATTTAGATCCATCTGTAGTTACATATTTAATGAAAAAAGAAAACTTAACAGTAGCAGAAGTTGAAAATATATTAAATAAAGAATCAGGTTTATTCGGAATGTCAGAAATATCAGTAGATATGAGAGATATCGAAGATGCTGATGCTAAAGGTGATGAAAAAGCAAGATTATCTTTAGATGTATTCCATTACATAGTTGCATCACATGTTGCTAAATGTGCAGTTGCAATGGGTGGTGTTGATATTATAACATTTACAGCAGGTGTTGGTGAAAATGGTAAAGCTTCAAGAAAAGACATTTGTGAAAGATTAAAATTCTTAGGAATTGATTTCGATGAAGAAAAAAATGATGTAAGAGGAAAAGAAAGAGAAATCACAACTGAAAATTCTAAAGTTAGAGCATTTATAATACCAACAAATGAAGAATTAATGATAGCTCAAGAAACAAGTAATTTAATATAATATATGATATTATAGAATAAGCATAATAAAAGTAATAAAAGTAATAAAAAACTTTAATCTAGATATAGATTAAAGTTTTTTATCATATAATTATATTGCATAAAATGTAGAAATATGGTATTATCAACTAGAAAAAATCAAGAAAAACACTATTGTAATAGTGAAAAAGTACACAAAATTATACTTGAATTTTGTAAGAATATATTAGTAGGAGGGATTAATCTAAATAATAATATAGACAAAAGCAAAATATAAATATGTAAAAAGATACAAAAGTATAATTTGATACTATTTTCAACAATTACAATTATAAGAGAAAGGAAATGAATATGAAAATATTAGTATTGAATTCAGGAAGTTCATCTTTAAAATATCAAGTAATTGATATGAATACAGAAGAATGTTTAGCATCAGGAAAATATGAAAGAATTGGAGAAAAAGCATCTTTTCTAGTACACAAAGTAGAAACACAAGGGAAAAAAATAAAATTAGAGAACACAGCATTAAATCATGCAGAAGCAATAGAATTCACATTAAAACAATTAGTGAATCCTGAATATGCAGTAGTAACATCATTGGATGAAATAACAGCAACAGGACATAGAGTTGTACATGGTGGAGAATTTTTCAAAGAATCAGTAGTTATAACAGATGAAGTTATGCAAAAAATATCTGAGTACAGTGAATTTGCACCATTACATAATCCAGCAGCTATATTAGGAATGGAAGCTTGTAAAAAAGTTATGCCAGGTAAAAAAATGGTAGCAGTATTTGATACTACTTTCCATCAAACTATAGCTAAAGAAAAATTTATATATTCAATTCCTTATGAATATTATGAAAAATATGGAGTAAGAAAATATGGATTTCATGGAACATCTCATATGTATGTATCGAATAGATTAGCAGAAATAGTGGGAAAAGATATTAAAGATCTTAAAATTATTACATGCCACATTGGACAAGGTGCAAGTATTTGTGCTGTTGAAGGTGGGAAATCAATAGATACAAGTATGGGATTAACACCTCTTGCAGGTGTAACAATGGTAACTCGTTCAGGAGATATCGATCCATCTGTTATTACATATTTAATGAATAAAGAACAAAAAACAGCAAAAGAAATGGAAGATAAGTTGAACAAAGAATCAGGTGTTGCAGGAATTTCAGGATTAGCACCAGATTTTAGAGAAATCGAAGAAGAAGCGAGAAATGGTAATCAACAAGCTAAAATAGCAGTAGAAAATTTTGTATATTCAGTTTCAGGATATATTGCTAAATATTGTGTTGCTTTAAAAGGTGTTGACTATATAGTATTCACTGGTGGAATCGGAGAAAATCAAATAACAATAAGAAAAGCTATTTGTGACAACTTAAGTTTTATTGGTTTAGAAATGAATGAAGAAAACAATAAAATAAGAGGTGAAGAAATAGAAATTTCTTCTAGTAAATCAAAAGTAGGTGCATATGTAATTCCTACAAATGAAGAGTTAGTAATAGCAAAAGAAACAGTTAGATTAATTTAATTAATATTAAAAAAAATTAGATGTCCAAATATTAAGTAATATATTAATATTTGGACATATTTTTGTATGTAAAATCCAAAAATAATTGAATTACTGTGATAAATGTGATAATATAGAGTACATAAAATAATTGAAAGAAGGTTTTTTATGGGGAAGACAGTAGGTTGGATACTATATTCAATAGATGAATTACGTAGAGAGTTAAGATTGAAAATTTATGCACGGATGCCAATTTTAACCTGGAAATTATTTAATCGCAGATTAAAAGGAAAATCTAAATTAATTTCGTCTAAAATTCAATATTGTGAATGTATAAAAGATAGTGATGTTCAAAAATTAAAGGAATATCAAAAAATTTTGAATACTGCAATAGTAGAACTAGAGAAAATAGATTTACACAACCAAGGTGAAATTAAGAATTTTGAAAAAGAATTTTATCAACAAATTTTTAAGTTTAAATTACAAATTTTACAAAATGAAGAAGAAAAGAAAATTTAAAAATAAAGTTAAAAAATGCTGAAAGTTAAAACTCAAAACTAAAACTAAAAAACATCTTTAAAGACCTCCAATAAATATGGAGGTCTTTTTATATATCATTAGTAAAACTTAAGTAAAACTTAAGTAAAACTTGACAGATTATTTGATAAGGAGTAATATATAGGTATTAAAATTAAAGAAAGGTGGAGTCAAAATGACGACAACTGAGCCGAAAAATAAAGTAATTACTGATTTTTTGAAAAAAGTACAAATGATTGAAAAAGAAATTCCAGTTATTGAAAAAGGAGATGTGAAAGATTTTATAAAATTTAAATTTTTTATAACTAAACTAAATCACAAGAAATCTAAATTAAATTTACTAGTTGACAGTGAAAAATTGATTGAAATAGAACGGAATGTAAGTTCGAATATAAATATTAAAATAACAGAAGTCAGTCAATTTGAATTATTAAACCATAAAAGAGATATGGTAGTAGAAGGATACACTAGTAGGATAATTCAAGATTTTATAAATTTTTTAGAAGCGCAAATAGAGTATGCAAAAAGTGTACGCAAGAAAGATTTGCAAATATATCTTCAAAGATTTGAGCAGGCCATAAAAGAGCAAAATAATAAAATTGAAAAAGAAACAGTTCTGATGGAAGAAATTTGTGCGGATACTTTTTCTGAAGAATTATGTATGTGGTAAAAAAATAGGTGTGGATTTTAATCTATATCTATCCAAGTTATTAATAAATTTAAAGTTGTCGCACACAGTAAAATTAATTTTATGATATATGAATATTAAAATTCAAGAGTATAATGATTAAAGAAAGAAACAATAAGGAAGAAGGAATCGTAATGAAAAAGGAAAATCAACGGAGTGAAAAAAATAAGAATCAAGAAACAATTAAATCATTATGTTCTTGGGTAAATATGCTATTTATATGTTGTATAGTAATAACAATAGTATACAAACCATATTTTGATGGGAAATCAGAATTTATAAATTATATGGTATTAATATTATGTATTATTAGTATTTTAAACTATATCATAAATATAATTTATTTGATTGTTACAAAAGACAAAGATAAAAGTGAAATAATGACAAATATAGCTTATATATTTTCAATAATATTATTGTATGTGATATATAGTCTATAACTAAAAAAGAAAGAGTAAACAATAAATATTGTACACTCTTTCTTTTTTAGTTATTATTAGGTTATTTAATAATTAAATTTGGTTTATAAATACTTAGCCACATATTTACTTGAATTAAATATGCCAGTAGCTGAGGTCCTGTCATTAGTTGACCAAACCACGGTCTAGTAAAAGATACGCCATTTGTATCTAAAATTTCTTGAAGAACAGATTTATTTAACAAAGTAGTGATAGGTGAATTTGAATCTTCTATAATTGAAGCGAAAATATTTTTCACCTTAGCTAAATAAGAAGGGTTATGAGTTTTGGGATATGGAGATTTTTTTCTATCAATAATTTCAGAAGGAAGGAAATCTTTAGAAATATATCTAAGTAATCCTTTTTCTCTATTTTTCAAGGCTTTCCACTCCCAAGGAACATTCCACATATATTGAGCTAACCTGTAATCACAAAAAGGAACACGTATTTCTAATCCATTATACATAGCCATTCTGTCGGAACGATCTAATAATGTTTGCATAAACCACGTCATTGTCAAATACGAAATATTTCGTTTGTCTGATGTTTCATCAGAATCAGTATCCAATATATCTACATTACTTAAACTTTCATTATACCTGAAATCAACATATTCTTTTAAGTTAATCTTATTTTGTAAATCAGTATTTAAAAGATTTTGTCTTTCAGGAATTGAAATAGACCAAGGAAAAGTGTTACTATTTAAAGCATCATTTCTAAAAAACCAAGGATAACCACCGAAAATTTCATCTGCACATTCTCCACTTAGTGCAACTGTCATATCTTTTTTTACATTTTTACAAAATAGGAGTAGAGAGGAATCGATATCAGCCATTCCAGGCATATCACGAGCTACCATGGATTCTTCTAAATAATCATATAACTCAGGTGTGTCGAGTACTATTTTATGATGATTTGTATTACAAGAATTGGTAACTAAGTTAATGTAGTAGTTATCTGAATTTGGCTGAAAATCACTTTTAATGAAATTTTTGTCATTATCTATATAATCAACTGAATATGTGTTTAAAATTCCTAAGTTATTGTTTTTATAGTGATCAGAGGCGAATTTAGTTATTATACTAGAGTCTAAACCACCAGATAAAAAAGTACAAAGAGGAACATCAGAAGTTAATTGTCTTTTGATAGAATCATTTAATAGTTCCTTAATATCAGTGCATGTTTGAGCGAAATTTTCAGTATGTTCTTTGCTAGATAATGACCAATATTTTTGAATATCCAATCCATATTTGTTAAAAATACCCGAATGTCCAGGTTTTAATTCAAATATATCTTTGAATATCGTAGTTCCAGGCGTATGTGCAGGACCTAAGCCAAAGAGTTCTGATATTCCTTGATTATCAATGTTTTTTTCAATAAGTGGATATTCAAAAATCCCCTTTAATTCTGAAGAAAAAATCAGGTTATTATTATATTCTGTATAAAAAAATGGTTTTACACCAAAATGATCTCTTGCGAAAAATAGTTCATTTTTATTTTCATTCCAAATAGCAAAAGAAAAAATACCATTTAAATAATTGCATACATTTTTTCCAAAATGAAGATAAGATTTTAATAAAACTTCTGTGTCTGAATAACCAATAAAAGTAAAATTATTTTCTAATAGAATTGATCTTAATTCTTCTGTATTATATAATTGACCATTATATATAAGTGTATAATTATTTTCATTGTGTATAGTTGTCATTGGTTGTTTTCCACCATCAGCATCGATAACGATTAGTCTTTTATGTCCTAAAGCGATAGTGTCTGTTATATGAAATCCTTCTTCATCAGGACCTCTTCTAAAAATAGAGTTATTCATATTTGTTAAAATATTTCTTTTGTTTGATATATTATTTTTAAAATCAGTAAAACCTACAAAACCACACATAATATCCTCCTAGAATAAATTAGATATAACTAAAGTATATGCAAATTATATAAAAATAGTAATTTTAAATAATGAAACGTATTTTTTAAATATATTCAAAGTAGAGTTTTATATGATTTTCTAGGTTTTATGAACTTATTGAATAAAAAAAATAAAAAGATTATGGAATAATTACAAGAGCTATTGACAAAAAACTAAATTACTTGTATAATTTTAAGGTACTAAAATGGTTAAAAAACAAATAGATATATAAAACATATCTTGGTCTAAGGAGGGATAACGATGGCACAACCAAAAAGAAGATGGTCGAAAGCAAGAACACATTCAAAAAGAGCAAATTGGAAAAAAGAAAAACCAACATTTTCAAATTGTCCAAAATGTCAAGAACCAGTAATGCCACATAGAGTTTGTAAAAACTGTGGACACTATGCTGGGAAAGAAGTAATAGCTGTAAAAGAAAACGAAAATGCATAAATAAATATCTCTAAATAAGGTGAACTTATTTGGGGATTTTTATTTTTTACTATACAAAAAAAATATTATATGATATATTGGATATATTAATACTAAAATATGTAAAAATAGGGGTGGTTATAATGGGAGTAAAAATTTTTTCTGAAAAAGGAACTACAAACTTGATATTACCAGGAATATGTATAGCATTAGGTTTAATTTTAGCAACAAATCCTGAGGCTATAACATCAATTATTTCAATAATATTAGGAGCATTATTAATATTATTAGGAATAATAAAACTATTTGGTTATAATTCAACTAATAAAACAGATGGTTCACTATTTACAACTGCAATACTATGTATTGTGTCAGGGATTGTGGTAATGTTTTTTACACATATAATATTAGAGTTTTTAAGAATTTTAATTGGAACTTGGATTATATATGCAGGAATTATGGGATTAATCAAAGTAATTAAATGGAGAGAATATACATCAAAGTTATGGATAGTATCTTTAATATTATCTGTTATATTATTTGGTATAGGATTATTTGTATTAATTAATTCAAATGCTATAGTACAAACATTAGGAATAGTAATAGTTATTTACGGTATAATTGATGTTATAGCTAATATAATATTCATGAAAAAAGCTAATTAAAATATAAAAGAAAAAGAAAAACTAAAAGAAAAACTAAAATTAAAACTAAAATTAAAATTAAAATTAAAACTAAAATTAAAACTAAAATTAAAACTAAAAGTGAAATAAGTTAAAAGTATAAATATTAAATTATATTTAATATTTATACTTTTTTGATATATGAAAATATATCAATTTAGAAATAATAGTAGATATAAAAATAAAATTTAAAACACGTGTTAAAGCAAATATTAAAAAAAGGTTTTAAAATACATACTAGACGATAAATCATAGTTTTTGATGTGCTGTAAAGAAAAGAAATAGTTACATTTTACATAAAAACTTCATATTATAAAAAGAAAGGAGAATGTAATATGTATAAAAAATATGATAAATGTAATTGTCAAAATAAAGAAGTTATAAATGAAATGATATTACAAGATACTGAAAATATTGATGATCAATATGAATGTATGTCAAAAATGGAAAAGCTAGAATGTGGATTCAATCAAACAGAAAACTATTTTCCAAATAATGTATCATTAGCTCAAAGTTATGTACCATATCAAAAAATGGATAAAACTTTTGTACCATGTGTGGGATTAAAAATGGGGACAATATTTCCAGAGTTGGTTAGTCCATATGTACCATGCCAAGCTATGATGCAAAATGAATTTTTAAGAACAAGAAATTCTATGAAAGCAGGTGATAATACATGTTTTTAAATAATGAATGTGAAACAAACAATATAATGAATAAAGAAGAGTTAATGAATCAAATAATGTCTGATGAATTTGCAATAACAGAATTAACCCTATACTTAGATAATCACCCAGAAGACCAAAAAGCATTAGCACTTCACAATAAATATTGTAACGACTTAAATAATGTCAAAACAATGTATCAAAAAATGTATGGACCACTTTCGATTGATTATCCATGTAATTCATGGAGATGGATTGAAGAACCGTGGCCATGGGAAGGAGAGTGTAACTAATGTGGACATATAATAAATGCTTACAATATCCAATAAATATAAAAGAAACAAATCCAATGATAGCTAAATGTATAATAACACAATACGGAGGTCCAGATGGTGAAATAGGAGCAGCACTTAGATACTTATCTCAAAGATTTGAAATGCCAGATCAAAAAGCCAAAGCTATATTAAATGATGTAGGAACAGAGGAGCTGGGCCATCTAGAGATGGTAGGAACTATGGTACATCAACTAATCAGAAATGCAAATATTGAAGAAATTGAAAAATATGGATTATCAGAATACTATACAGATCATGCATTAGGTGTATTTCCTCAAAGTGCAGGTGGTTCAGCATTTAATGCAATAGCATTTGCATGTAAAGGAGACCCAATAGCTAATTTACAAGAAGATTTAGCAGCAGAAGCTAAAGCAAGAGTAACATATGAAAAGTTAATAGATTTATGTAGAAACTATCCAGATGTATTAGATCCATTGAGATTCTTAAGAGAAAGAGAAGTAGTGCATTTCCAAAGATTTGGTGAAGCTTTAAATGGAGTTCAAGAAAAACTATCAATGAAAAAGAATTATATGACAGGAATGAATGATTGTATATAGTTTGAATGCAATTGACAGCAAGAAAATGAGATTAAAAATAAAATCAAAAATAAAATCAAAAATAAAATTAAGATTAGAATAAAATTAAGATTAGAATAAAATTGAGATTAGAATAAAATTAAGATATAAAAAAGAAGATAAAACCAATAATATTAAATATTTAATATTATTGGTTTTATTTAGTTAGAAAATGTGTGGAGTTTAAAATATAAACGAAGGATAAAAGATAAACAGTATAACTAAAATTTGTGATTGGAATTTTCATGTAGAATAATAATTATTAGAGAAATTTAGAAAGTATATAAAATTTGACAAAATGTATTAAAATATAGTATAATACTATTATGTTTAAACGAAAATAATATTTATTAAATAACTGAATTTAGTAAATGTTATATTTTTTTGAAATAAATACAGTAAAATATGTATTATACGCAGTTATATGTGAAATGGAGGAATGTTATGAAAGAAGTTGTGAATTTTGGAATTGGATTCTTTACTGGAAGGCCAAATGTTTGTTCAATAATTAATAGTTATTACAATTTATTATTAGAACAATTTGAGGAATCTAAATATGAAGTCAAGATTACTTGTTTTATTTTATTTGATATGGAATATTTATCAACAGAAAGAAAAGAATTTTATAATATAGAGCCTGAAGTATATAAAAATATTAATATTAAATATATATCTCCAGAAAATATAGATGAAGAAAGAAAGAAGTTCATGACAAGGTTCGAACTTTCTGAATATGAAGCAAATTTAATTTTAGGAAATAATTATGCTAAAGCAAGAAATACAATAATGTATTATGCATTGAGAGCAAAAATGGATTATTTATTATTCTGGGATGATGACGAGTACCCAGTAGCTAATATAAAAGACGAAAACGGAGATGTTTCGTGGATTAAACAAAATAATTTATTAGAGCATTTTAAAGGATTAAAAAATGCAAATGTAACTACTGGTTTCAGATGTGGATTCATGGCACCATTACCAATGTTTGAATATACAGAAGATTTAAATGAAGAAGATTTTAAAAAATTCATATATGCAGTAAGTAATGAAGCATTTAACTGGGATACTGTTTGTGAAATGAAAGTAAATCCAAGTAGTATATCATATGCTAGTGAAGATATAGCAACAGCAAAAGCTAGTGCAAATGAATTATTAGGAATAGGAAAAGATACATGGGTATTAGGATCAGGATTAGCATTAAACTTGAAAAAGTTAGAAATACTACCAGCTTTCTATAATCCAGAAGGAGCAAGAGGGGAAGATGCATTTTTTGCAACAGCATTAGCAAAAGAGAATGCTAAAGTTGTACAAGTTCCAACATATCATTTCCATGATAGTTTTTTACGTTATACAAATATTCTTAAAGAGAAATATCCTAAAAACTTTAAGAGACTAAACCATAAAGATGGCGACTTAGTTATTAGGTTTAGAAAAGCATGTATTGGATGGATGAAATATAAACCATTATTAATATACATAACAGAAAGAGAAAAATATGAAGAAATTATAATTAAAGTAAGAGCATATTTAGAAGAAACAATCTCAAAAATTAATAAAGTGTTTCCTAACTATAATTTTGATATATTATTAAATGAATTAAATGAATATGATAAAAATGTTGAAAAACATTATGAAGAATATTTAAAAACAACAGAAGTTTGGAATAAGATTAAAGAAAAAATGTTATCAGAATAAGATTAATACTGAAAGGAAAATTGATGTATGAAAAAAATAAGTGTAATAATTCCAGTATACAATGTGGAAAAATACTTAGAGAAATGTTTAGAAAGTGTTATAAACCAAACATATAAAAATTTAGAAATAATTGTTGTAAATGATGGGTCAAAAGATACATCAGGTGATATATGTGATATATTTGCCAAAAAAGATGATAGAATTAAAGTCATTCATAAAATAAATGGTGGGTTATCAGATGCTAGAAATGCAGGAATGAAAATAGCTACAGGTGATTATATAGGATTTGTAGATAGTGATGATTATATTGCAGAAGATATGTTTTCAACATTATATGAATTAGCAGAAAAACATAATTGTGAAATTTCAATTGTTTCATTTTATGAGATGATGGATAATAGATTATTAAGTGTTCAACGATCTGGTGAATTAGATGTGATGGATAAAGAAACGGCAATAAAAGAACTTTTAATAGATACCAAAATACAAAGTTATGCATGGAATAAGTTGTTTAAGAGAGAATTATTTTTAGATATAGATTTCCCAGTAGGAAAGAATTTCGAAGATATAGCAACAACATTATTATTATTTGAAAAAGCAAATAAGATTGTTAGATTAGAAGAACCAAAATATTATTATTTAAGAAGAAATGATAGTATAGTAGGTGTAAGAAATTATAAAACATATGCAGATTATATTGAAGTATTGTTATCTAAATATGAATATCTGGAAGGAAAATATAAAGAACTAGATGTATATAATGAATATAATTTTATAATATCAATGATATGGGTATATACAATAATAGTAGCATTTGAAATAAATGATTTGGAAAGTAAAATAGATGAAATTTTCCCGTTATTAAAAAAACTTACAGAGAAAAATTCGGACTTATTAAACAAAGAATTAGATCACTATAATAAAGCGATGTTATCTATGATATTATTAGATAGAAAAACAACACATAATGCAATAAAAGAATTATATATAGAATGTAAAAAATTAAGAGAAGACGGAAATTTTTCATTACAAATATAGAGATAATATAGAATTAAAGAAAAAAGATAAAACAATATTGAATTATAACTTATTAAGAATAATTTGATATTGTTTTATTTAAGAGTATAGATATATATCAAATTTAAATATAGAAAGAGGTAAAAAATGAAAATAGGAATTTTAACATACCATGATGCACATAATTATGGTGCAGTATTACAAGCATATGCTTTAAAAACATATTTAAATAAACAAGGACATGATGCAACATTAGTTAATTATCATCATAAAGATGTACCAGACGGTTTCCCAAGAGAAAGAAAAATGAAAAAATGTGAAACTAAAGAAGAATTAGACATTTTTTTAAAAGAAATGGAATATTCAGCAAAAGACCATGACGAAAGATGGATTAAATTCGATAGTTTTATCAAACAATTAATTGATAATAATTCATATGTATATGATTCAGAAGAAGAATTAGAAAAAATTCAAGATATAGATGTATTCATATGTGGTAGTGATCAAATATGGAATAGTGATATTACTGGTGAATTAAATAAAGGATTCTTCCTATATTTCAACACAAAAGCTAAAAAAATATCTTATGCTGCAAGTATGGGGATTGATGCTTTAAGAGAAGATGAAGAAGCGGATTTTAAAAAATATATAAATAATTTAGATTCAATAGGTGTAAGGGAAGATTCATTAAAAGAATATTCTGAAAAATTCACAGATAAAAAAGTAACAAAAACATTGGACCCTACATTCTTACTAGAAAAAAAAGATTATGAAGACCTATTAACAGAAGTGAAATTTGAAAAATATATTTTAATATATGCATTAGGACCAGATAGCAGGTTGACAAAATTAGCAAACTATATTGCTAAAGAAAAAAATCTAAAAATTGTAGAATTAAATGATTGTAAAAAAGAAAACTACCAATTTGAACAAGTTTCAAATGCAGGACCAAGTGATTTCTTAAGTTTAATATACAACGCAGATTTCGTTATAACAAATTCTTTCCATGGAACAATATTCTCAATAATATTCAATAAAGAGTTTTATACATTAACAAGATTAAATAGAAATTCAAGAATGAAATCATTATTAGGAAATATTGGTCTAGGAGACAGATTATTAGATCAAAATATTGATATTGATATTAATAAAACAATTAACTTTAAAGATGCAGAAAAATTATTAGAAAAAGATGTTGAAATAGCAAAAACATATTTGAAAGAATCAATATAAGCAAAGATATTTTTCACATTTAGAGTAAAATAATATCTTAGGAGGATATAAATGGAAAAAGTATATAGTACTGAACAATTGTGTTCAGGTTGTAGAATTTGTAGCAATATTTGTCCTACAAAAGCTATAGTAATGCAAGCAGACAAAAAAGGATATAGTTACCCAGTGATAGAACAAGATAAATGTATTGATTGTAAGCAATGTATAAGAGTGTGTCCATACAAAGATGGTACTAAATTTGAAAAATCATTAAATATATATGCATGTAAAAATAAAGACCTTAAAAAAATAGAAGTAAGCTCTTCAGGTGGATTCTTTGGAGAAGTAGCAACAAAAGTTATCAATAATGGTGGAGTGGTTTTTGGAGCAATTTTTGATGATGAATTTAAAGTAATTCATAAAAAAGCAGAAACATTAGAAGAATTAGAAAAAATAAAAAGATCAAAATATGTGCAAAGTGATACAAAACTGATGTATATAGAAATTAAAAATGAATTAAAACAAAATAAATTAGTTTTAGCATCAGGAACACCGTGTCAAATGCAAGCATTAAAAAATATGAATTTACCAAATAAGGAAAATCTTATAGTAATAGACTTTGTATGCCATGGTGTAATGGCACCAGAAATTTTTGAAGAGTATAAAAAGTTTTTAGAAAAGAAATATAATTCTAAAATAATCAATTTTAACTTTAGGCACAAAAATGAAAAAGGTACACAAAATGTAAAAGTAGATTTTGCAAATGGACAAACATATATATGTTCATATAGAGAGGGAGATCCATACTACAATTTATTTTTAAAAGACTATACACTACGTGAAAGTTGCTATAATTGTAAATTTAAGAATATAGAAAGAATTAGTGATATAACATTAGCAGATTTTTGGGGAATACAAAATTTAGAAAATAAAGAATTTGCAAATAAAAAATCAGTATCTTTAATATTAATAAATTCTAAAAAAGGACAAGAAATTATTGAAGAAATTAAAGATAAATTCGACATACTAGAAATAGAAGAAAAAGATTGCAAGCCATATAATTGTTTTGACAAAATAATAAGACCTGAAAAAGTTGACTTTGTATGGGAACAATATATAGAAAAAGGATTTGAACAATTATTTATAGATAATCCAGATTTATTAACATTTTAAAAAATTAAATATAGAAAATAAAATGAAACAACTTTAAAAATATATATGGATTTAGAGTTGTTTTATTCTGATTGACATAATTTTGACATTTTATTATAGAATAGAGTATAATATATATAGTTATGTTTATATAATTAATTACATTATCATTAAAACAACAGAAAAGAGGATTAAGACATGAAGAAAACAAAAGACATACAAGGAATAATAGGAGTAATTGTAATAATTTGTTTAATTGTAGGATATTTTATTACAGGAACGCCAAAACAAATTGATGAAGAATATATAACATACCACTGTGATGGTAAAGTATTAACATTGCGGAATACAGAGATAGAAATATCGAAAGATTCAAAACACTATGCAAAAATACAAGGAGATATAATTCGATTTGTAGTTGAACCACTTAAAATGTATAATTCTGAATCAGAAATCATTGCTTATGCAGATGATACATATCATTTCATTGCTCAAGATTCACATGCAGTTTTTGTAGGTGAGAAATTTCAATTTGAAGTAGTAGGTTTAGTAGATTTTTTAGGTGAAAAATATGAAATATATGACGAAGAAGGAAATCAAATTGGGGTTGTAGATTTTAATTCTATCGACACAGAAGGAGAATTTTATGATATGGAAGGGACCCTGTTAGCAGATTACACTTCTCGTATGGGTGGATTAGATTACACTGTTAGAATAACAGAGAATTGCACTTTAAATCATGATGCGATATTACTGTTAATGGCTTCATATTATAGTGATAAACAAGCAGATTCAAAATAAAAATGATAATGTATAAACTAGTACTTCAAATTTGGGGTACTAGTTTTTTTAGAATGATAGTAAATATAATTTGTAATATTAAAATAGTAGTGGTAAAATGTAGAAAAATCAGTAGAGGAATTTTGTTATGAAAGAATTTGATGAAAAAAGATTAAAAGATCTATTCGAAAAATATAAAAAAAGTGATAAAAATAAAGAAGTATTTGAAGAGATATATATAGTAAATATAGGCAATTAGTATTTAAGATAGCTTTTACAATATTGAAAAATAAAGATAATTCAGAAGATGTAGTACAAATTATTTTTTTGAAAATATATAATTTAAAAAAAGAAAATTTACCTTCGAAATATTATTTGAGCTGGATATATCAGATTACAAAAAATGAATCACTAACATATATTAAAAAAAATTTGAATAATAAACAATCTAGTTTAGAAGAACAAAAAGAAATCATCAACCAAAATAATGAAATCGAAGAATTTATAGAAAAAGATAAATATGAAAAACTTATAAAAAGACTAAATGAAACAGAAAAAGAAATTATAACATTAAAAATAATATCAGAATTTTCATTTGCAGAGATAGCACATATGTTGAAAAAACCTGAAGGTACTATAAAATGGAAATACTATAATGCAATACATAAATTAAAAATAATACTAGGAAATTTAAGTATAGGATTAATAGCTTTTATTTTAGGATGGAAAATGTTATATAAAGAAATTCAAATTACCGAATATATAGAAAAAGAAATACCTAATCCAGAATATATAGATGTTGAAGAAAACCCAGATGAAGAATTTAAAGAAGATATGAATGATGAACAGGAAGAAATATTAATACCAAAAACTATTATAATAACAGAAGAAAAAGTCGTTAATACAACAGAGATTTCAAATGAAGGAATAGGTCTAATCATTATAGCAATAGTTTTCATATTAATTTCAATAGTATTAATTTTAAAATATATTGTGAAATTTTCTAAAAAACCAACTATTTAATAGATTAAAATAGTCTAAATAATAGAAAGGATAGGTGGTTAAAATGAAAAGAAAAGTTTTAATAATTATAATTACTATAGTTATTGTTACAATTTTAGTTATAACTAGTTTTTTATTAGGAATAAGATATAATGAGGAGAATAGACAAAACCAAAACAATGACATACAACAAAATATTAATCAGGAAAACACAGCAAATACTTTTGAAGAAACAGATGTAGTAAAAATTGAAAATCAAGTAATACAGAATGAATATCTAATTAATGAATTTATAGCAAAAATTGAAGATGGAAAAGAAGCAGAAATAGTTTTGACTGTAGATATTAATGAAGAAGTTGTAATAGTCAAATATTTTGAGATACAAGAGATAGACGGAATAAAATTGGTGTATCAAGTTATAAAAAATGATGGAGAGGTACATGTTTATGAAAGTGAAAAATGGACATTAAAAAGAAGAGTGATAGGAGATATAGTACAAATATATTTAGATAGTGGAGAAGATTATGATTTAGCAGAAATTCCAATTATATGTGAGTATTTATTAAAAAGTAGTGGCTACACAAGAAAAATAGAGTTCAATTTTGAAGAAAGAAAAGATTTAGGGGAAGAAATAATATTTAATAAAAATGAAAATACAGATTATAAATATAATATAAAAACAATAGGTGGGGATTTATCTATTATTGTGGAAGAGGATATGGTTTTTGCAAATATTAATAAAAATGAATTATTAAAAACTATAAATTTTGATGAAATATATAATCAAATTAAGTTAGATGAAGAATATGGTTATGTAAAAATAAGAGAAATAGAAGATAAAGATATAATAATATATGAATATGACAGCTTTGATATAATAAAACATAACGAAATAGATAATAAAGATTTAGTATTTGTACCTAACAATTTTACTAATTGCTAGAAATACACTAAAATAAATTAAAGAAAAGTATGACTATAAAGAATATAATATTATAAAAATAATCATTTCAAATATATTAGAAATATAGTATAATAGATATATGGAGAAAAAGGGGGGAATTTAAATGGCAGCATTAGCAGTAATACTTTTACCAATAATAGTAATGATGGGTATTATATTTATAGTATTTAATATAGTTGTAGCAGCACTTGGGATCACAACTGTAATTCTTGGAATAAGAGCAATAATTAAAAAGAAAGTTAAAAATGGATTTATAGCATGTTTAACATTATTTCTAACATTAGGATTATTGTTAGCAGCGATATGGGGATTTTTCTTCACACCAGATACATATTTTAGATTTTTTACAAATATGGTGATAGGAAAAGAATTAACAGCAATAGAATATTTAGATTATGAAAAACTTGAAGAATACTTAAAAGATGGATGGAAACCTGAAGAATCAGAATATATATTTGAAGATATATTACCATTAGAAGATGATAAAGAAAAAGATGAAGCAAATTTGAAAATACTTGATTTATTATTAGAGTATGGAGTAAATCCAAACAGTCCAGAACAAGTAGGTGATAAGGAAATGTCAATACTTCAGTATGCAGTAGGACAAGAGAATGTAAAAGCAGTTGAAATAATTTTAAAACATGGAGGAGATCCAAATAATACAAATTATCCACAATATAAACAAACAGCAGGTCACAATATATTTTTTGAATTTGGAACAGAACATTATGAAATGTTACAAATTTTATTAGAAAACGGCTTAGATGTAAATGCAAAAGATTATTATGGAGAAACAGTTTTAGAACATTTAAATGAAGAATTTCTAGAAATAGATGAAGATACAGAAAATTATCAAGATATAAAAGAATTACTTGATAAGTTGAAAAGTGAAAATGTATAAAAAAGATAATTTGAAAAAAATTTAGTAAAAAATAATAATTACATATGGTAGTTATTATTTTTTATTTGAAATTATGTAAATTTATGGTATAATATATATGTGAGTTTTTATGAATAGATATGAAAGAATTTTCATATCACAGGAGACATAGGAGGTTATTATGTCTATAGGTAAAGTTATTATGAGTATATGCTCAATAATATTTATATGGTTAGTGTATTTATTTACATTACCTGTATTAAATATTGGATTCTTATCAGGTTTTATCTTTTTTGCATTTATACTAATTATTCTAATAGGAAATATTGGTATGTGGTACGGTGCAGAAGATGAAATATTAGTTGATTTTGGAATGCCAGCAGGTGTAACATTTGGTATAGTAATTGTAATTGGTATAATATGTGCAATTATAGGGGCACCATGGTTTAACGCTAACACAATGCAAGAACAGTTACCAGAAGCAGAAGTTAGGGATTTTACTGATGATATAGCATATATGGATTTAACACAAGTACCAATTGTTGATGAAGAATATGCTATTAAGTTGGCAGACAAAAAATTAGGGGAAAATCCTAGTTTAGGAAGTCAAGTAAATGTTGGTGAATTTGTTATGCAAAATGTTAATGGTGAATTAATATTAGTAGCTCCATTAGTGCATTCAGGATTTTTTGAATGGTCAAATAATAGTGGAGGAACACCAGGATATATCACTGTTAGTGCTTCAAATCCACAAGATGTTAGATTGGTTCAGGAAATTAATGGAGAAGATATTAAAATTAAATATCAACCAGAAGCGTATTGGGGAGAAGATTTAAAACGACATATTTATGCCAATGGATATGGAACTACAGGAACTACAGATTATTCATTTGAATTAGATGATAGTGGAAATCCATACTGGGTCATTACAACTTATGAGAATAAAACATTATATGGAACTGCTGAAGCAACAGGTGTAGCCGTTGTAAATGCTCAAACTGGAGAAACAAAAGGTTATAGTATTTCTGAGACGCCTGAATGGGTTGATAGAATACAACCAATGAATTTTGTATACAATCAAATTGCTAATCAAGGGGAATACATCAAAGGTCCATTTAACTGGTCAAATAGTGATAAATTTATGCCTACAAATGGAATGGCAGTAATCTATAATGAAGGTCGTTGTTACTATTATACTGGTTTAACATCTATAGGGAGCGATGAATCAATCATGGGATTCTATTTAGTAGATACTAGAACAAAAGAAGTATTTTCATATACTATGAAAGGTGCTCATGAAAATGCAGCTATGAAAAGTATAGAAGGAAAAGTACAAGACCTAGGATATGTTGCCACATTCCCAATACCAGTAAATATAGATGGTATACCATCATATTTCCTTAAATTGAAAGACAAAGAAGGTTTGATTAAATCATATGGGTTTGTAAACATTGATTCATATGACATTGCGGCAACTGGTGATACTATCCAACAAGCAATGCGTAATTATACAAATATGTTATATACAACAGGAAATAATGTAGCATTTGAACAAAGTGTGTATCAAAAAGATATAACAGGCATTGTTGATAGAATTAATTCAAAAGTTGAAAGTGGTGAAACAACATATATACTAACATTAATTGATGATGTAAATATATATACAATATCTTCATTGGTTTCAGAAGAAGTTACAATAACTGAACCAGGAGATGAAGTTAATTTAACATATGTTGAAAGTGGTGCTAATATTGTTAATATCAGCGATTTTGACAATTTAGATATTCTAACAATTAAGTCTGAAAATCAAGAAATTAAAGATGAAATGGTAGAAGAGGCTGAAGTTGAAACAGAAGATTCAAAACAAAATACTATTATTGAAGTTAAACCGACAGAGGAAATGGATTTAGAATGGGACAATTTGTCAGATGAAGAAAAAGCAGCAATACTAAACGGATTAAATGAAGAATAAACTTACCTTAAAGCTATGGGAATTTCCCATAGCTTTTTAAGTAGTACTCTAACATCTATACTATCTTAATATTTAATATTTAATATGTACTAGTTGTTTTATTGTCAGATATTTGGTATAATTTTATGACGGAGGAAATATATATGAAATTAAAAGAAACATTAAAGTTTTTTAAGAAATATTTTAAAAAGGAAAAAAAGCTATTTATAACAGCATTTATATTACTATTTTTATCAGCTTTTAGTAATGTGTTTTATGGAATGTTAGTTGGAAATGCAACACAATATGCAATAGATGGAGTGTATAAAACAGCAATTATAACATTGGTAATATATTTTGTATTTGCTATAATAGATGTTATGTTTTTTACAAGAATTGGAAATATTAAAGTGGCACATTTAACAAATAATTTAATGGAAAAAATGAGCTTTGATGTATTTAGAAAAGTTACTAAATTACCGACTAGAGCATTTGAAGAAAAAACAAGTGGAGAGTTAATAAATAGAATAAATACAGATTCATCTAACATATCAGATACTTTAGGACAAGTTATCACAACATTTTTACAGTTATTTTCATCATTAATGGTGTTTATATATATAATTTTTAATTCTTGGATAGTTGCATTAGAAATAATTATATATATGTTTTTAGCATATATAATATCTAAAGTTTATTTACCAAAAATAAGAGCAGAACAAGAAAAAATAACTATAGATAATGATGTAATAGTAGCAGAAGTAAATGAAACAATAAGAGGAATACGTGAAGTTAAAGCATTAGGTATTGTAGATAAATTAACAACAAGAGTAAAAGATATATTACAATTAATGTACTCTAAGAGTAAAAGACAATCTTCAATTGAAAATAAGTATAACTCATTAATATATTCATTATCAACTTTACTTGAAACATCAGTATTTATTACATGTATTTTACTAGTATTTTTCAATCAAAATAGTTTTGGTTTTTTTGTAGCAATGACATATTACATATATAGATTTACATTTACTGTTCAATCATTAATGAACATAACAAAAAGCTATCAAAAAATGAATGTATCTATACAAAGAATAAATGAAATTACTGATAATAAATTATACAAAGATCAAGAATTTGGCGCAATTGATAAAACAGAAATAACAGGAAGAGTCAAATATAATAATATAACTTTTAAATATTCAGATCAAGAAAAAAATATATTCGAAAAATTAAACCTAGAAATAGAGCCGAACTCAGTAACTGCGATAGTAGGAAGAAGTGGTCAAGGTAAGACAAGTTTATTTAATCTACTATTAAGATATTTTGATACAGAAAATGGAGAAGTTTTAATTGACGATATAAATATAAAAGATTTTACAGAACAAAGCTTAAGAAAAAATATTTCAATAATACGACAAGACCCATTTGTATTTAATAAAACAATATTAGAAAACTTCAAAATAATTGATGATAAATTTACAATTGAAGAAATAAGAGAAAGTTGTAAAGAAGCAGAAATTGACGAATATATAATGAGTTTACCTGAACAATACAATACTTTAATTGGTGAAGGTGGAGTTAATCTTTCAGGAGGACAAAAACAAAGATTAGCAATAGCAAGAGCATTACTTAGAAAAAGTAAAATAATATTATTTGATGAAGCTACATCAGCGCTTGATAATAAAAATCAAGAAAAAATAAAAGTAGCAATAGCAAATTTAGCTAAAAACCACACAATTATCGTAATAGCACATAGATTAAGCACTATAGAAAATGCAAATATAATACATGTTGTAGATGGTGGAAATGTAGTAAATAGTGATACACATAAAGGTTTATTAGAAAAATCAGAAATATACAAAGAATTATATGAGAAAGAAGACAAAGTATAAGAGTAGTAAGCAAGGAAGTAAAGCAAGTAGAGTGAAAAAGTGAACAAAATCATACTTTAGGTTGATAAAAATAAAGATGTTTTATGTTATAATTTATAAATACTAATAAATACATAAAAAAGGAGGCAAAACATGGCAGGTAATAAATCAAAAATGATAGCAGCATTATTAGCATTATTTTTAGGGTATTTTGGAATACATAATTTTTATTTAGGTAATTCTAAAAAAGCAGTTATGCAAATAGTAGTAACTATAGTTACATGTGGTATTGGTTCAGTATGGGGATTTGTAGATGCAATATTCTTATTTACTGGAAAAATCGATACAGATGCAGCAGGAAACAAATTAGTTTAAAATGAATTTAAAACTATAAAAAATTAGAGATAAAAAGCTATATAGATAATTGGTGTTAGTCTTAATTGACTCATTAGATATTTATATAGTTTTTTTGTTCAATTCTAAGTGCGCAATTTTGAAAAAATTCAAAGACAAGGAAAGAAGAACATGGGGAATTGTAGTGGAAATTAATCGATTGCCATTGACTTAAAAAAATCAAGGTGGTACAATGAAAATATATACTAAAGAGTAGTATAGAATCGAAAAAAATAATATTTTTTAAGGGGGAATTTATTTAATTTTATTTAATAAAGAATATGGCTTAAACCTATTCAAAATAATTAACAGTTATGGAGGTTCATTATGCTAAAAGAAATTGCTGTAACAACAGAAGCTATTCACCAAGAAGTAACAGGATCATGTTTTAAAAATACTATTAAATTTCCAAACGGTGTAGAAAAACGGTTTATAGTAGATTTAGGATTAATTCAAGAACAAGAATATGATCATTATAATGATTATTTGGATTTTGACCCAAAAAACTATGACGCTATATTTATAACACATAATCACAATGACCATTATGGAAGGGTTCCTAAGTTTTATCGAGATGGTGGAGATTGTACGATATATACTTCAATACCAACTCAAGAACTAATGAAGCCAGCATTAATTGATTCATGTAGAATTGTTAGAAATAGACGTAAGCCTAGAAAAAATGCTAAATTGTATACTGTAAAAGAATTAGAAAAAATGATTGGAGATATCGGAGATATTTCGAAGTATTTACCTAAAAAAGCAAAACAAAGAAATATAGGACTTTTCTCTGAAGAGGATTTAGCAAAAGTATTTGGTAAATACAGTCAAACTGATAATCTCATATCAGAAGCTTTAAAAACAGGTGTATATATTAGAGATATTAGCAATAAGATTAAAAACAAAAAGAGACAGGACAAAGTTTTTAAAGCACTTCGGAAAGCTTTTGAACAAAAGGCATCATATTTATTAAAAGAAAAATTAAAAGAAAACAGGGAAGAAGAACAAGAACCATTATATGAAATGGAAGATGTTGAATCTGTTTTTATGCATACACAAGGAATGCCTTTTTATCAAAAATTTTCACCGTTTGAAGGTGTTGATGTTACATTTTTAATGAATGGACATGTAGTTGGAGCTGCAATGATTTTGATTGAAATAGCATATGAAGGTTGCGAATCAGTAAACCTATTGTTTACAGGAGATTATTGTGAAGAAAATATATTTTTGGATATACCAGAAATTCCAAAAAAGATATTGGATTTACCAATTAGAATATTTTGTGAAGCAACATATGGCAAAATGAAATCAGATGAAATAAAAATTTGCTTTAAAGAAAACATATTGAAACATTTAGAAAATCCAGAAGGAGTAGTTATTTGTCCCGCATTTTCATTTGGGAGAAGGCAAGAAGGTGAATATGCTACAAAAATGTGGCAAAATGAAGGTGAATTATCTTTAGAAATTCCTATAATAGTGGATGGTAATTTAGGGCATAATTATGATGAGTTATTCATCAATAATGATAATCTAGGAATAAAAGAAGAAATGAAACTATTCAAACCCCAAAACTCACACAAAGCTAGCAGAGAAAATAGGAGTATGTATTTAAATATGAATACAAATGCAATAATTTTCTCATCATCAGGAATGGGATCATATGGACCAATACAGCAATATATATTATCATATATTGAAAATCCAAATGCATTAATTCATTTTATGGGATATTGTGCAGAAGGTACTTTAGGACATAGATTAAAAAATACAGTTGATGGGCAACCTATAAATATTTATGGGCAAATGAAAATTAAAAGAGCAAAAATTGAATATACTTCTGAATTTTCAGCACACGCAAAATGTGATGGATTGAAAAAACTTTTAAGAAAATTCAATAATATAGAAACCATTTTTATAAATCATGGAACAATAGAATCTAAAAATGAATTTGGGAAATATTTAATTCAAGACAAAGATTTTATACAAAATCATTTTTCAGAAAAATCAACCAGTAAAATAATAGTAATGGACACACAATATATGTATAGAATGAAAGGGTCTCATATTAAGTCAATTCCAAGAGGTATAAGGTAAATAACAAGTTTTAATAAATACAATAAAATTAAATAAAGTTAAAAGTATAATTCAATGAATTATACTTTTTCTTATGAAGTAAAAACTATTATAAAAGAAAAGGGGAAATAACTAAGTCAATAAACGAATAAACGATTAAATAATTAACAATATTAATCATTATCATGATAATGATTAATTTCTCTTCTTTGAGCAATATAGTACCAAACTAAACCAAAAACAACTAAAGCAGCTGCTGCAACAATAAGCCATGTCCACATATTTCCTGTCATACCCATTAAAGTTGTATCAGTAGTAGTAGATGTTCTTTCAGTTGTATAAGTACTAGGCGAAGGTGTTGTCGACATTGTGCTTGAGATGTCATTTGTCATATTATCCATTTTTTCTTCTGCATTGTTCATCATATCTTCAGTTGTAGTATTGATATTATCTATAGTATTATCAATACCATCTTTTGCATCTTCAGTCATTGTATTAAAGTCATTTTCTAAATTTGTCATCATATCATTAGCAAAACAAAAGGAAAAAAGAGAAAATAATAAGAAAATTGAGACGAATGAAAGTGATATTTTTTTAAACATATGGTCCTCCTATAAAAAATATAAATTAAAATAAATAGATATAATTTAATTCAAATAAATGAAAATATATTTATTTATATATAGTATTAGGAAAAAATACATATAATATACTTGAAAAATTTGTATGATAATAAAAAATAAGTAGAAAACAAAATTAGAACAAATGATTTAAAAAATCTAAAAGAGAGTAAAAAAATAAACTAAAATAAAAAAATAAAGTAAAATAAAAAACTTTCAAAATAAATTTGAAAGTAATATATATTAGGAATTTAATCTTATTAAAATTGCAATTGATAATAATACAAGTAATATTCCAATAACAATTATAGCGATATTTAAAATATTAGATAATGTTAATTCATTTTCTTCATTAGAAGTTTGGGTTACAGAACTAACTTTATTAGTAGAAGATTCTTGGTTGTTGTTTGTATCTGAATCTTCATTTTCAGTATCTTCATTGTTTGAAGTGTTTTCATTATCATCTTCGCTTGAAGATGAGCTTGAAGATGAGCTTGAAGATGAGCTTGAAGAGTTTGAAGAGTTTGAAGAATCATCATCTTCATCAGGTAAATTTAAATCTACAGCAAATGAATTAGTTACTCCTAGAAAAAGAATAAGTAATATAAATGTTGATAAAATCTTAAGCATTTTTATTTTTTTTGAATTTTTTAATGTTTGATACATGTTTTCCTCCTATGTATTATATATACACATATAATATCATAAGAAAAATGAAATTGTCTACCGGTATTAAAAAATATTTAATAATTATATGAGAAATTAAAAAATTAATAAAAAATTAATAAAAAAATATATAAAAATTAGTAAAAATATTGTGAAAAAATGTAAAAAGGTATAAAATGTATTTGAAAGGGGAAATTGAGATGAGTTTAATTATTAAAGATGTAAGTAAAAACTTCGCAGAAAAAAAAGCAGTAGATCAAATATCATTCTCACTTGAAAAACCAGGAGTGTTTGGACTACTAGGAACAAATGGTGCTGGTAAAACAACTACAATTAGAATGATTTTAGGTATTATACGAAAAGATGAAGGTACAATTACTTGGAACGGTAAAGAAGTTTCAAGACAAACTGTGAACTTTGGATATTTACCAGAAGAAAGAGGAGTATATCAAAAAGTAAAAATAATAGATCAATTAATATATTTTGCTGAATTAAAAGGTATGAAAAAAGCCAAAGCAATGGATGAGATAAATAAATGGGCAAAAATATTAAAGGTGGAAGAATATTTACAGATGAAAGCGGAAAAACTTTCTAAAGGTAACCAACAAAAAATACAATTAATAACAGCATTAGTACATAATCCAGATTTGATAATTTTAGATGAACCATTTAGTGGGTTAGATCCCGTAAATGCGGAAATATTAAAAAATGTTATGATAGATTTAGTAAATCAAGGTAAATATATAATAATGTCAAGTCATCAAATGACTTCAATAGAAGAATTTTGTACAGATATAGTTATATTAAATAGAGGAAAAACAGTTCTAAAAGGAAATTTAAAAGAAATTAAAAATACATACAAATCAAATAGATTAGAAATAAGTACAAATATTGATATAAGAAAATATATTGAAGAAGCAAATTTAGTTTTAGAAAATGTAAAAAATGATATATATTCAATTAAAATTGATGGAGATGAAAAAGCAAGAAAATTATTAAAAACATTAATTCAAAATGATATGGAAATAAATAGTTTTGATATCAAAAAACCTACATTAAATGATATATTTATAGAAAAGGTAGGTGTGTAATATGAAAAATTTAGATAATTTAAAAACAGTAATAAAATTTACAATAAAAGATGCAATAACAAGACCAGCATTTATAATAACAACAGTAATATTTTTAGTATTAATAGTAGCAGGTTTTAATATTCCATCAATTTTAGAAGCTTTTGATGTGAATGAATCATCATTTATGACAAATACACTAATAATTGATAGTGAAAACATATATAAAGATAGTTTATCAAATATAAATGATATGGAATTAGGATATGAAATACAAGTTAAAAATGAAGAAGTAAAAATTGAAGATTTAAAATCAATGATAAATAATGGTGAGGTTGATGAAGCTTTAATAATTAAAGAAGAAAATGAAGTGATAAAAATTGAATATATGGTTAAAAATATGAATTCAATTATGGCTCCTCCAGAGGCATTAGTAAATACATTAAATGAAATGTATAAAACAATCAAAATATCTGAATTAGGATTATCAGAAGAGCAATTAAAAAGTATAACACCAATATTAGAGTTTAGTGTATCACAAGCAGAAGAAATTGAAGTTGAATCAAACCCATTTATAGGAATGATGGTATCTTTTGTGCTGTTTATGGCAATATATATGTTTGCAGTTCAAGTATCAATGTCAATTACAACAGAAAAAACATCAAAGATAATGGAAACATTAGTAACATCTACTTCACCACGAGTTATTGTAATTGGTAAAACATTAGGAATGGGAATTGTTGGATTATTTCAAATAGTATTAATATTAGCTACAGCAGCAATATCTGCTAATATATTCTTAGAACCAGGAATGTTAGAATCGTTTTTAAGCATAGAAACTATAAATCCAATAATATTAATATATGTTATAATTTATTTTATATTAGGATACTTTATGTATGCTTTTATGTATGCTTTAACAGGATCAACAGTAACAAAACCAGAAGATGTTCAATCAGCTAATGGACCTGTTGCGATACTTGCAATAATAGGATTTTATTTAGCATATTTTACAATATTTAATCCTACAAGTGCTATAAACCAATTTGCATCAATATTCCCATTATCATCACCGTTTTCAATGCCTTCAAGAATATTAATGGGAGCAGCAACAACTACAGATATAATATTATCAATTGTGTTATTAATATTAACAACAGCAATAACAGCATTTATATCTATTAAAATATATTCAAATGCAATATTAAATACAGGAACAAAATTAAGTTTAAAAAATATAATAGGATTATATAAAGCTAAATAAGTTAAGGATTACATAATTGACATATTTAATATAAAATGTTAAAATACTAGAAAATAACCTAAAAGGAGACATTTTATGAAAGAGATTATGGATAAATATCCAATTTTAACAGCAAAACATGTACGGATTGAGAATGAACTTTTAAGATATTCTCAAAAAACTGATGATGATGAAAATGATAATGGTGTATATGATACACCAAAAAACTTTGAAATCTTATTATCTTTTCTAGAAGAACAATTAAAAGAATCAGAGGAAAATCTAAAAGATGATGTATATCAAATCCAAAAAATATGGAATGGACAAGAAAATCTAAAAATTCCAGTAAATAAACAAGATGTAATTCGAAGATTAGAGAAATATGCTGTTAATCAGTATATGACTCACATTAAAAATATGTATGAGTTTATAAAAGTAAAAACATATGAAGATTTTGAAAATACATATAGTTTTGAAACATGGATTATTGGTATTCAACAAAAATATACAGAAATCATCAATAAGCTAGAAAAAATAATTGAAAGAATTTAATTAAATTATATTTAAAATTAAATTCTTAATATTATAATTAAAAATAAATGTTAGTAGTAATATACTAACATTTATTTTTATGGGAAATATATATAAATTTTTTAATGTAAGGTATTTTTAAAAGTTATTGAAATACATAATATGTTAAAAATAATTGACATCAGTTCAAATATATGGTAAAATGAAATCCTAAATTTTTTATTTTGAAAGGACATGATGACATGAGACAACAGAACGAATTAAACACAAAAATTGAGGCAATTATTACTGCCTTAAACCCTAAAGGACTGCATGAAGCAAGCAACTTAGATTCATTAGACTTTGAAGCAATCAATATTTTTTCAGTAATTGAAAATATTGATCGATTAAAGTCAGATTTGATTTTAAATGATGATTATGTTTCAAAAAGCTTATTTGCGCAATTAGAGAGGTTGAGTCCAATTATTGAAGTTATTAAAACGTATAAAATGGATAAATCTCCTAATGATGTTGCTGAATTAAAAGCGGCTGTTGAAAAAATCGAACAAATTTTACAAATTGAATTTAAATTTAATTTCCTAAATGAGGATAATGTTAAAATTTGTACTTCACTGCGTGAGGTAGAGCAATTTGAACAAATTTTAGCATTTATTCAATTACCATCTTTGGATGAACAAAAAATTGAAAAAGATGCAGAAATCACTCTGATCATTTCAAATCTTCATACAATAATGGAAAATGTTAAAAAAGAATATATTTCTAAAATTGTTGAATTGTTAAAAGAAGTAGAAATTGTTTTCAAAAACCTAGAATTATTAAAAATTCTAGAAAATTTGAAAAATCCTTCTGGTAATAATTCGAAAGATTATTTATTGGAGCTTAAAAACTATATTATTGATAGAGCTGAAACGATCAAAATCCCAGAAGAGATTATGAAAGATACATCAATTCTTATCAAAAATCAAGAAAAAGCAAAACTAGAAATAACCTTGCATAAAATCAAGGAAATCAGATGGGAAAATGACGAAGAAAAAGCAAATGCAATCACATCACTAATTAGAACTCTTGAACAAGATCTAAACTTGATGTAGGGAAACCTTAAAAGAAACAAGCCAATTGGCTTGTTTTTTTTGATTAAATGTATTTAAAAATATAAAAATGTATTTAAAGATATAAAAATGTATTTAAAGATATAAAAATGTATGTAAAGATATAAAAAACAAAAAAATTAAATAAGATAGATTTTAGTGAAAATAAAATAATATATAAATTGTCATCTTATTGTCACTTTGAAGTTGTATAATATGAATAAGTTAAATAATAAAACAAAATAAATTAATTAGAAGAAAGGAATTTTAAGATGGAAATTTTAAAAGTTGAAAAATTAAGTAAAATATATGGAAAAGGTGACAATGTAATTAAAGCAGTTGATGATATTAGTTTTTCTGTAAAAAAAGGAGAGTTTGTTGCAATTATAGGTGCAAGTGGTAGTGGTAAATCAACACTATTACATATGATTGGTGGTGTAGATAGGCCAACATCAGGGAATATATTTATAGAGGGGAAAGATATTTCTAGGTTAAATGATGAAAATCTAGCTATATTCAGAAGAAGACAAATAGGATTAATATATCAATTCTACAATCTATTACCAATATTGACAGCAGGCGAAAATATTACATTACCATGTGATTTAGATAAGAAAGAAATAAATAAAGAAAAATTTGATAGTTTAATTAAAACATTAGGATTAGAAAAAAGGTTAAACAATCTACCTAATGAATTATCAGGAGGACAACAACAAAGAGTATCAATTGGAAGAGCGATGATAAATGAACCAGCAATATTGCTTGCAGATGAGCCTACAGGAAACTTAGACTCTAAAACAGGAGAAGAAATAGTTTCTTTATTAAAATTATCTAATAAGAAATTCAATCAAACTATAATTGTAATCACACACGATTTAGAAATTGCAAAAGAAGCAGATAGAGTTATAAAGATTGAAGATGGAAAAATAATTAGTGATACTAGTAGAAATTAAGAAAAGAAGAGGGAGATTGGAAAATGAAAATATTAGATTTTTTTTCCTTACGAGGATTGGTTTTAAACAAAAAAAGAACAATATTAACAATAGTAGGTATAATATTATCTACAGCATTAATTGTTTCTACAAGTACATTAGGAACAAGTTTCTATGAAACAATGTTACAAGGAACAATAGAATTAAATGGAAATTATCATATGATATTTGAAGATGTGTCAGAAGAAGCTAATAAATATGTGACAGAAAATATCAATGTAGAAACATCTTTTGAAATGATGAATTTAGGATATGCAGAGCTTGAAGGAGGAAAAAACGAGGATAAGCCATATGTATATATAAAAGGGTATGATGAATCTGCTATGGATAACATGGCAATAGATATTTTAGAAGGTAGAATGCCTGAAAATAGTAATGAAATATTAATACCAGAACATGTGGAATCAAATGGTAAAGTTGAATATAGTATTGGAGATGAAATCACATTTGATATAGGAGACAGACAGTTATTAACAGGAGAAGAATTAACACAAAATAATCCATATTTAGATGAAGAAGAAAATATTGTTAATAAAGAAACAAAAACATATACTGTTGTTGGTATAATGGAAAGAATGAATTATGCGGTAGAAGATTATTCAGCACCGGGATATGTATTAATAACATATTTAGATGAAAATACATATGAAAACCTTGGTTCAAAAGATATAGGTGTTATATATAAAAAGCCAGCAGACTCATACGAAATAGAAAAAGAAATAAAAAATATAATTTTAGAAAATACAGGTGAAACTGTTTTGATGACACCAAATAGAGATTTAATATCATATCAAGGTGGTGGTAATAACGCAATCACTAATTCTTTATATGCAGTAATAGCAATAGTAATAGTTATAATAGTAGGAACAAGTATTTTTGTAATAAGAAATAGTTTTAGTATTTCAACATCAGAAAAAATGAGACAATATGGAATGTTGAAATCAGTAGGAGCTACAAAAAAACAAATAAAACAAACAGTAATAAATGAAGGAAAATATTTGGGAATAATAGCAATACCAATAGGTATAATTTCGGGTATATTTGCAACATGGGTATTAATAATAGTTGTAAATCACTTATTGGGAGATTCAGTATCTGAATTGGATTTTCTATTTAATGTACCAATACTTGCAATTGTAGCAGCAACAGTACTTGCAGTTATAACAATATATTTTTCAGCATTAATTCCAGCAATAAGAGCATCAAAAAAGCCAGCAATAGAGTTGATTAGAGGAAATGATGATATAAAAATAAAGAGAAAGAAATTAAAAACATCTAAATTAACTAAAAAGCTATTTGGAATTGGTGGAGTAATTGCTAGCAAAAACTTAAAAAGAAGTAGAAAAAAATATAGAACAACAGTGATATCAATAGTAGTAAGTATTTTTACTTTTATATCAATATCAACTTTTTTTGAATTAGGAATGCAATCATATGAATCGTTTTATGGTGAAATAAAGTATAATATAAATATTAGTACAAGTGAAATGGAAACAGAAGAAACATTAAAATTAGTAGAAGAACTAGAAAAGATGGAATATGTAGATACTTATTCATATTGGGAAGAATATACATGTAATATTCCTAAAAGTGAACTTTCAGATGATGGAAAAGAAAAATTCGAACAATATGAAGAAAATATAGGAGAAGAGTATGTAGCAACAATAGGATTTGTAATAATAAATTCAGAGGAGTTTAAAAGATATACCGAAGAATTAGGAATGGAAAATGAAAATCCAGATGAAATTGTAGTAATCTCAGATATAGTTGTGTTTACAGAAGAGAGCGGTAAATATACATATTCAAATGTATCAAATGTAAAAGAAGGAGAAAACATACAATTAGAATCAGGAAATAACAATATAGAAATTACTATAGACAAAAAAGCAGAAACAAATCCTATGGGATTAGAAAATTCTTATTCGGAGTATGGATGGATATTTGTTTCTGAAAATAATACTGAACTAATTAGTAAATTATTAGAAGAAGAAATTTTAATAAGACGCAATGAAGAAGTGAAGTATCAAAGTATTGCTGTTAATTCATCAAATCCAGACGAATTAGAAGAAAATTTAAATTTAAAAGTTGAAACTGATGAAATCTTTTCAAAAGCAATAATATATAATATTAACGATGTAATGGAAGCAAATAAAAATATAATGTTGGTAATAGGGATTTTCCTATATGGATTTATTACTGTTATAACATTAATAGGAGTAACAAACATATTTAATACAATAACAACAAATATGAATTTAAGAAGTAAAGAGTTTGCTAATTTAAAATCAATAGGTATGACAGAAAAAGAATTTAATAAAATGATTAGGTTTGAAAGTTTGCTATATGGAATGAAATCACTTTTAATAGGTATACCTTTAGGTATAGGTGGTTCTTATTTAATATATATGGGAACAGCAGGTGGAATAGATTATGGATATAGTTTGCCAATAGTACCGATATTAATATCAACTATATTTGTATTTATAATAATAGGTATGACTATGAAATATAGTATAAGTAAAATTAACAAACAAAATATAATAGAAACAATTAGAAGAGACAATATATAGTAATTGACAATAAAAATATATAGTGATAGTATTTGAATAATGAATAAGTAATTAATAAAAGAGAAAAGACAATTGAAGAATAACAATAAATTAAGAGGAGTAAATATGTATCCTAAAATTATGAAAAATATAGCCCAAATTACATGTATATTAACAATGATTTGTGTAATATCACTATATATATTAAAAATAGAAACTTTTGAAATATTTGCTATTGTATTTGGAACCATTTGTTATCATTTTACTATAAGAATAGTTATAGGAAATACTATTGATGGTTTATTCGATAATGTTATAAATTATAAGAAAAAATGCTTTAAAACAACCAAAATGGAGATGAAAATATATAAATTAATAGGTGTAAAGAAATGGAAAGATAAATTACCTACATATTATCCAGAGCTATTTTCTTTAAGGGATAAAACATTGGATAAAGTTATAATGGCTATGTGTCAAGCTGAAATAGTACATCAATTAAATTGTGTATTCAGTATATTAACAGTAATAGCAAGTATATGGTTTGGTATGTTACCAGTATTTTTGGCAACAGGAATATTAGCAGGAATGATTGATTTGATTTTTGTTATAGTACAAAGATATAATAGGACTAGAATGATAAAAGTATTTGAAAAAATAAAGGAAAAATAATATAATTGACAATAACAATATATGGTGTTAAGATGAGTTTGTAATATTATGTATAAGGTAATGAAAGGACAAACATCATGGAAAATAACGAAACAATAGGATACTTAACAGCTTTACGGAAAATTTTAATAGAGTCGATTGTTATAATAGATGAAAAAGAAAATGAGGAATTTATAAAATCTGTTGATGTATTTTTAAATAAAATTGAAATACAGCAAAAGTT
>CAYJIP010000006.1:0-88544 GCA_964370265.1 uncultured Clostridium sp.
TAATATTATCTATCGATGGTGCTTCTCTTAAATCATCTGTTCCTGGTTTAAAAGCTAAACCTAATACTGCAATCTTTAATCCATTAAAAGTAATTAATCGATCTGATGCTTTCTCATAAAGTCTTGTCTTTTGATTAGTATTTATTTGTATTGCAGCATCAATAGTTTTCATATTAAATCCATATTGCTTAGCAATATATTTTAAAGCTTTGGTATCTTTTGGAAAACAACTTCCTCCATAACCAATACCTGCCTTTAAGAAATTTGCACCTATCCTATCATCATAACTCATTCCTTCAGCAATATCTTCTACATTTGCACCTACTAATTCACATAAATTAGCAATTTCATTCATATATGATATTTTTAAAGCTAGAAAATCATTTGCCGCATACTTAATCATTTCGCTACTTCTTCTTGAAACTGAAACTATTGGTATGTTAAATGGTTCATATATTTCTTTTAATATACTTTCAGCCCATTCACTTTCAGTTCCTATTACAACTCTTTTTGCTTCTAGCGTATCTTTAACAGCATTTCCTTGTGCTAAAAATTCCGGATTACTCGCAACTTCTACTTTAACATTATTCACAAGAGAATCTTTTATAAATTGTTCTACTTTATCATTAGTCCCTACTGGAACTGTTGATTTAACAACTACTAAACAGTCCTTTTCTACAGTTTCTGCTATTTGTCTTGATACTGTAGCAACATATGCTAAATTAGCAGATCCATCTTTTAATTCTGGAGTTCCTACACCTATAAATATTGCATCTGCTTGTTTATATGCTGATTGATAATCTACAGTATAGTCTAATCTTCCCTCTTTATAATTTTTAATCATTAAATCTTCTAATCCTGCTTCATAAATTGGTGATTTACCACTTTTCATTAAATCAACTTTTTCTTGATTAATGTCAACACAAATTACATCATGTCCTTTTTCTGCAAAACAAACACCTGCTACTAATCCAACATATCCTGTTCCTGCTACTGCTATTTTCATATTCAACAATCCTTTCTAATCTATTTATTTTTGTACCATTCGACAAAGTTTTTAACTCCGTCTTCAAATGTAGTTTTTGGTTCATATCCTAATAATTTTTTTGCTTTACTAACATCTGCATAAGTTCTTTCTACATCCCCTGGTTGCATTGGTAATTGTTTAATTTTTGGTTCTACACCAATTACATTACCTATTATTTTAATCATTTCCATTAGTGATAATGGTGATGAATTTCCTATATTTAATAATTCATAAACATTTTCATTGTTCATAACATATTCACAAGATTTAATAACACCATCTACAATGTCATCCACATATGTATAGTCTCTTGATGTACTTCCATCTCCAAACATTGGTATTTCTTCACCGTTTAACATTAATCTTGTAAATTTATTTATTGCTAAATCTGGTCTTTGTTTTGGTCCGTACACTGTAAAGAATCTCAACATTATCATATTGAATCCATATAATTTATGATATACATGTGTCATAACTTCATTTGCTTTTTTTGTTGCTGCATATGGACTAATTGCGTAGTCAACCACCATATCCTCTCTAAAAGGAACTGTATCACAATTTCCATACACACTACTTGATGATGCAAATGCTCCATTTTTCACATTATGAATTCTCATTTCTTCCAAAATATTTTGTGTTCCCATACAATTTACATCTTGATATAGGATTGGGTTTTCTATTGACGGTCTTACTCCAGCCATTGCAGCTAAATGCATTACAACATCTATTTTATTCTCAGTAAATATTTTTGATAATATTTCTCTATCTCTAATATCACCTCTATATAATTTGAAATTTTCATAATTTAACAATTCTGCTACATTTTCTTCTTTTAATTTAACATCATAAAATTCACAAAAATTATCAATTACTACAACTTTGTTTCCTTCTTTTAATAATCTTTTACTTAGAGTAGATCCTATAAATCCTGCTCCACCTGTTATAAAATATGTTTTCATAATTATTCTCCTATTCTTTTAAAATTAGTTATTTTATTTTTTAATACTCCAAATATTTCTACCATTTGTTTGTTATATACTACTAAATTTGATAAACTTATAATTACTAATGATATTATTCCCGTTTTTAGCGCATAAATTATCCATCCTGCATATGAAATTTCTTTAAATGCTATTAAAAAATTACATACTATTATAATAGTACTAATTTGCATTATAGCGACTATAATTGACTTCACAGAGTCTTTCATCGACTTCATTAAAAGTTTTTTAGATACATATCTCATGAATTCAATTGCCCTTATACCTAAAGCTACACAAGTTCCTATTGCCACACCTATTATTCCAAAATTAATAACTAATATTATTGATATTATAATATTTACCGAAGCTTCTACCCATGCTCCTTTAGATGTTTCTTTAAAGTGTCCTACTGGAAAAATTAAAGTTGAATATAGTATTCTAATAGAATGAATAAAATATGCTGTAACTATGAGCATTGCAAATAATGGTTGTATATAATTAGCATCTGTAATTCCATCTGTATATACTTTTATAAATGGTACTATAGTTACATACATTATTCCATATATTAATGTAATTATAGTACAATATACTATTTCAAATTTCCTAAAATATTTTGCCACATTTTCTACATTTCCTTTAGCCCACAATTGTCCTAATGGTGATTCAATAGTGCTTGCAACAGAAGTAATAATAGTTCTTATCCCTGTTAACACTAAAGTATACACTGAATATATAGATACACTCTGTAAATTCGTTAAAATTGCCAATATTACTACATCAGTATTCCAATTTATAACAAATGCTATATGATGATTTAAGGCATTCCATTTTTGAGTTAATTTATACGGTTCTGTATTCTTATTAATAGATAATTTATATTTTTTCTTAATGTATATATATTGAATTAAAGGTTTTAATAAAAATGTTAGTGCTAAAACTAATTGAACTATTAATATACTTAATTCTAATCTAATAATTATCATTATTATTATCAAATTTAATATATATGTAATTATTCTTATACTATCTACAACATAGTTTTTTTGTTTTGCTTGTAAGTATAGGTTATATAACATTCCAAAGAAATATTCACTTGCCTTACTTATTGACATTACTACTATTAAACTAATCAAAAATACAGTTTCGTATTCTGAGCCAATTATATTTGGTAATAATATAATCAACGCACCAATATATATAATAAAAATTATGGCTATTTTTCTAAAAAATCTTTGTCCACTTCTCATTATTTGCTCTATTTTTTCTTTATTATTTTCTATAATTGGTTTATATAATGCAGATTTTATTACTGGACCTATTCCTGCTTCTAGTAATACAATATACCCTAAAAATTGAGTTATTGATACGATTAATCCATTTACATTTGAACCATATGTTTCTATAATTAATCTAGGTATAATTAATCCATATATTATTGCTACACATTGTAATAATAAAGAACTTGCTATATTAACAATTATTTTTTTCTTTTTCATTATTATCTTTCCTTTTATTAATTCTTTTAGCTGGCACTCCTGCATATACACTGTTTTTTTCTGTGTTTGTAGTAACAACAGAGTTAGCTCCAATAACAGTACCTTGCCCTATTGTTACATTACCTAATATGACAGAATTAGAATAAATAATAACATCATCTTCTATTATTGGATATTCTTCTAAATCCTTATTCTTCCTACCTAAAGTGACATTTTGATATATTGTCACATTTTTTCCTATTTTAACGCCTGTACCTATAATAACACCAATAGGATGTGGTAATTTAAAGTTTTCTTTAATCTCTGCTTTAGAAGATATTATACAATGATATCTTTTATATATTTTTTCTTCATAAAATAAAGAAGAAATTTTAAATATTCCACGATTAAATCTTCTTGCTTTTTTGTATAGTCTGTATATTTTTTTTGTTCTTTCTTGATAAGCAAGTATCTTGCACACAACTTTTTTTAACACTACTCATTCTCCTTCAATTTCATTTTAAATATTATTTATATTTTAGCTTATTTTATCAAAATTTTTCTTTTAACTTTTTGTAAAATATAATATAAATTAGCAACGTTTAATATATATTTATATAAGCTATATTTGTTTATGTTTTTGAAATTAAATAATTTATTCATACAAATTATCACAAACACTCGATTATATAATATTTTTTTAAAATTTTTTTCATTATAGCCATGCTCATATTTTCTTAATTTTTCTACTATTTTGCAAAGTTTTCCTATATCATTTTCTTTAATATTCTGTTTTCCACCTAATACCATTAAAAGCCATACATTTTCTTCATTTTCTTCTATTTGTGCATTTTTTAAATTTTTTCTAAATATTATTTCTGAATACTCTTTCTGTAATTCTTGCTTCCTACTTGAAATTTGTTTACTATGTACCCTATACAATAAACCTACTTTAGGTATAATAGCTATATTTTGTGGTGTAGATATTCTAGTCCATAATTCATAATCTTGTGCACATAAATATTTTTCATTGTATTTATAAGTATTTTCTTGTAAATATTTTTTGTTAATCATTACTGTCGGATGTGTAAAAATTGATCTGTATAACAATTGTATATATAGCTCTTCTTTTTTTATAAACTCTAATCCAATAGTTCCAGTCATATCACCTATCATATTTGCATACATTCCTGTTATCATGATTTCATTATTTTTTTCCATATATTCCAGTTGGCATTTTAATCTCGAATCAATTGAAATATCATCACTATCCATTCTGGCAATATATTCTCCATTTGAAAAATCAATAGCTTTATTTAATGAATATGGTAATCCCATATTTTCATCGTTATACAAAATTTTTATTCTTTCATCTTTATATTCTTCGATTATTTCTCCATCTTTACACACACCATCTATTACTATTATGAATTCAAATAACTGATATGTTTGCTTCAAAATACTTTCAACTGCTTTTTTTAAATATTTTTCATCAGTATTATATGTAGACATTACTACCGAAATCAATTTTTTATTCATTATTATCACCTATTTCCTTAATATGCTTGCTTTTTTTATTTGATTCCAAGAACAACATAATAAATGGTAGCACGACCATTAATACTATGTTTGGAATGGATTTAAATATTTCTCCTTTATAATTTACAATTAACAATAATATGTATAATATTATTCCATATTCCAATTTTGATTTCTTTATTAAATACAATATACTTCCATATAACAATGTTATATATATTATACCACCTTGAAATATATCATTTACAAATCCAATATCCGAATGGGTATATCCTAATGTCTTAGCATAATCATCATAAACATTATGTCCTTCTCCAAATATTAATCCTATTCCTTCCGGGAAAAATACATATGAATCTAATAATACTTCATAATTCCCTGTAGCTTCACTATATAAAATTAAATTTATAGTTTCATACACAAAATCCATTATAAATTTATATGTATCCGGAACAAAATTTTGTAAAACATTCATTACTATTATTATACAAATAGTACCTATAATTGTTGTTCTCAATGTAGATAAATATTTATTCATAATAAATGCATTTTTTGTTATTGAATATATAGTAAATATAATTAGTGGAATTATACCTGTTCTTCCATTTAATAATACGGCTATAACTATTAGTCCTATTTTTATAAAATTTCCTCTTTTTTCAACTATTTTACTATACATTGCTATACCAGCAATAAATCCATGATAAATCTGTGTTCCAAATGTATATTCTCCACTTAATCCATATATTCTTTTTCTTAAAATATATGAATTTTCTTGTGCAGATAATAGGTATATATATTCTGAAACCTGCTTTAATGTTGGAATAATAACTTGTAAAAGACATATAATTCCCTGAATAACTGCTAAATTAATTAACATATCAACTACATTTTCTTTTTTCATGTTGATTTTTTTACATTTATATATAATTATAGCTATATTTAGTATAACTAAATTTATAACATTACCTTGAACTATTCTCGTATCCATTATAGAATTTATTGGAACATTTTGTATCAACATTATAATTATTGTATATATACTAGATAAAAAAATTAATCCCATAGTAACCATGACATATTTATTTTTAAATAATTTTACTATATCAACTTCTTGCCTTAATATATATGGTAATATATTAATACAAAATAAAAATACTAAAAATGTGAAATTATTAATATATCCATTTTGAATCGGTAATGGCGTATATATTAATAAAAACAAGTGTATATATATACTTATAACTGTCATTCTATTTTTTTTCATATTCATCAATTATTAAATTCCTCCATTCTTGCTTGTTTTTCAAGATTATTTTATTAAACCTAATTTGATCTATATTAAAATATTTTTCTACATATTCTATGGTTTCTTTGCAAATTAAATCTTCATTATTCTTATATATTTCTTTTAAACCGCCAACCCCACTGTTTAATATTTTTTTTCCAAGTATACTACCTTCAATTGCAACTAGTCCAAATCCTTCGTATTTAGACGGTATTATTCCTACTTTCGATGCTTTAATATACGGATATGGATTTTCTAAGAAACCAAGCATTTCTATATTAGCTTCCAATGATTTTTCCTTTATTAACTCCTTGCAGTTTTCATATAAAATTCCATCACCTATCATAATAGCTCTTATTTTATTATTATGTTTTTTTATTTCAGCTACTATTTCTATAAATTGTATAGGATTTTTTTCGTTAGATAATCGCCCTATATAATACAAATCATATTCTTTTTCTATAGTATATTTTAATGAATTTTTTAATACATTTTCTTTATTTATATAATTATATATAACTTTATATTTATCTTTAATACTTTCTTTATATATATATTCATCATATATCGATTTTGAAACCACTATAATACTATCGAATAGGTTTGTTACAAATCTAAAACATATACTTTTAAATGATTTTTTTTTCATAGCATCATCATTCTTGTGTATATGTGCAATAATTTTAATTTTTTTATAACTGAATACACTTGATAGAATACTTGCCTTAAAATCATGTGCATGTATTATTTCTGGTTTATGCTTATTAACTATTTTAACCAATGAATAAATTGATAGTTTTTCCACTAAATCATATTTTATTTCTTTGTTATTGAGCATTTTTTTTATAGCGCCTTCAGGTGACACATATATCATTTCATATTCCTCTTTTAGATTTTCTATTATTGTACAAACAACATTTTCTGCACCTGAATATTTATTTGAATTTAATATATGTATTACTTTTTTAATATGTATTTTTTGATACATCTCTTTCATTTGATTTTTAATTGTCTCTACACTATATTTTTCAGCTTTTTCCTTATTTTTTATTAAAATTTTATTTACTTCTATTTCTTTTCCATAAAACATTGTTATACATGATAATATTTCTTCTTTGCTTTTAACAATATATCCATTAACACCATTTTCTACTAATTCTCTATGTCCTCTATTATCAACTGCAATTATTGGCAACCCCATATACATGGCTTCCATTATATTTACTGGTAAGCCTTCCCTTAAACTTGAGGCTACATATATATCTGTAATACTTAATAACTCGCCTATATCTTTTCTTTTTCCAAGTAATTGAATATTATTTTCTAGGTTTTCCTTTTTTATTACTTCTCTATAATACTCTTTTAATATTCCATCACCTATTAATAATAATTTAATGTCAGGTATTGTTTGTTTTATCTCTTTTATTGCATTAATTAGAAGTATTTGATTTTTATTTTTATTTAATTCTGCTACATAAGATAATACTAAATCATCTTTTCCTATGTTCAAGTTTTTTCTGTATTCAACTTTTTCTTCTAAATTCATATTTATCTGTAATCTCTCTGTGTCGAATCCTACACCATGAACATGTTTAATACTCTTACACTTTTTGAACTTTTTCTTAGCGAATTCAAAATCCTCTTTGCAAATAGTTATAAGAGTATCAGTATATTTAGAAAGAATTTTTTCTAATGGATAATATATTAACCAATTTATTTTTGGAGCACCTTTATAAAAGTGGAAACCGTGTGCTGTATAGATTACTCTTGTTCCTTTTTTTCTTGCTTTTTTCGCTGCCAATCTTGTAAGTACCCCACCTACTGGTGTATGGCAATGTATTATTTCATATTCATTTTCACTAATTATTGCTTTAAGCTCTTTATATGCTTTTATATTTTGTGATTTTATTGGAAATCTTTCAAACTTAATATCATAATGTTTATCACAAAATTCTATTTTTTCATTTCCTTTGCTCGCCACATGAACCTCATATCCATTTTCTTTAAACATTTTTAAATACGGTATATGAAATGTATTTATATGGTGAGTTACTGTAGCTACGAACAATACTTTTTTCATTTTTATCTTCCTTTATTTTAATCTTGCGGGTACACCTATATATGTACCTTCTTTTGTTATATCTTTTACAACTACTGTTCCTGCTCCTATTGTCACATTATTTGTAATTGTTATATTATTCTTTATCGTTGCCCCAATACCAATATGAGTCAATTCTTTTATATGTACCGTTCCACCTAAACTAGCGTTAGGTGAAATATGAACAAAATCTTCAACTATATTATCATGTTCAATTATTACTCCAGTATTAACTATTACATGTTTTCCTATTTTAGAACATGGGTTTATAACTGAATTAGCCATTATAGTTGTACCTTCTGCTATATTTACGTCAACAGCTATTTGAGATGATGGATGTATTGCAATATAATAATCTAAATCATATTTCTTTGAAATTTCTTTTCTTATTTTATTACTTCCTATCGCTATAACATATTTCACTTCTTTATCAGTTTGATTTATATAGTTTAAATTTCCTATAACTTCATAATTAGATATAACTTTTGTTCCAATAGGTTTATTATCATCTAAAAAACCTAATAATATGTCATTATTTTTTAATACTATATCTGCAACTACTTTTGCATGCCCTCCTGCACCAATTATTATGACTTGTTTTTTTGACATAATTAATCTCCTTTTTCTGTTCCTGTAAATCTATCCATTGTTACATTTCCTTCTTGTGAAATACCTTCTTTTACAAATACTTTTTTTATTGTTAAGAAAAATATTTTAAGATCTCCAATTAGTGTAATCTTATTAACGTACTCAATATCCTTTTCAAATTTCTTCTCCCATGATATTGCATTTCGTCCACTTATTTGCGCTAACCCCGTCAATCCCGGTCTAACATCATGTCTGTGTTTTTGTTCTTCATTATATAATCCCAGATACTCGACTAACAACGGTCTAGGTCCTATAAAACTCATTTCACCACTTAATATATTAAATAATTCTGGTAGTTCATCTAAACTAGTACTTCTAAGCATTTTTCCAAACTTAGTAAGTCTTTCTTCATCTGGTAAAAGATTTCCATTTTCATCTTTTTTATCAGTCATTGTTCTGAATTTCTTCATGGTAAATATTTTTTCATTTTTACCTGGTCTTTTTTGTTTGAATATTACTGGACTTCCCAATTTTATTCTAACTAATATTGCTGTTATAATTAATATACCACTTAATGAAATTATTGCTATTAAACTAAATATGATATCAAATAATCTTTTAAAAAACTTTTTATACATTATGCTATTCCTTTCTGCTAAATTATTTAAATAAGTTCATTATTATTTCTATAACTCTCATTTGCTCTTCTGTAGTCATTTTTGTATCACTTGGTAAACATACTCCATAATTAAATAAATCTTCTGATGTGCTTCCATTTTGTTCAATAGTTATAAAGTCATATTTATCAAATACTGGTTGCATATGCATTGGTTTCCATACTGGTCTTGCTTCTATATTTTCATTTTCTAATGCTATTATTATATCTAATGCTTTTACTTTAGAGTTTTTGTCTAATGTAAAGCATGATAACCAATTATTGCATCTTGTATCTTCTTCTTGTGGTTGCATTTTTATATCATTTACTTTTTCTAATTCTTTTTTATATAAATTGTATATTTCTGTTTTCTTAGCTATTCTTTCTTCTAATACTTTTAATTGCCCTCTACCTATTCCTGCTGAAATATTACTCATTCTGTAATTATATCCTATATCTTTATGCTCATAATGTCTTTCTTGCTCTCTTGATTGTGTTGCCCAGAATCTTGCTTTAGCAATTTTTTCTTCATCATTGCTTACTAACATTCCGCCACCACTAGTAGTAATTATTTTATTCCCATTAAATGAATATACTCCTAATTCACCAAAAGTTCCTGTATGTTTACCATTATACGTAGATCCTAAACTTTCTGCTGCATCTTCTATTATTGCTACATTATATTTTTTACAAATTTCTACTATTTTATCTAATTGTGCTGGAACACCATATAGATGAACTAACATAACTGCTTTTGCTTGAGGATATTTTTGTAAAGCTTTTTCTAATGCTTCTGGACACATATTCCATGTATCTTTTTCGCTATCTACAAATACCGGTATAGCTTTTTCATACATTATTGGATTTGCTGTTGCTGAAAATGTAAGTGATGAACAAAGAACTATATCACCTTGTTTTACTCCTAATGATTTTAAAGCCAAATGCAGTGCTGCTGTTCCTGCTGAAAGTGCAGCTCCTGTTTTTGAACCAACATAACTAGCTAATTCGTTTTCAAATTCATTTACATTTTTCCCAAGTGGTGCTATCCAATTTGTATCAAATGCTTCTTGTACAAACGCTTCTTCATGTTTTTCTTTTGACATATGTGGTGATGCTAAAAATATTCTTTTTTTCATTTCTTTTCTCCTTGTTTATCCTTTAATTTTAGTCTATTTTGTGTTTTTTATTCATTTCTTCTGGTTCTACATAAGTAGGAACAGCTTTTTTCATTGTATCTTTAACTACTTTCCTATTATAGTTTTTTGTTCTTATTAATTCTTCTAAAGTACCAATTCTTTTATTAACTTCCGCTTCTTCTAATTCTAAAGGTTCAGCTATAAATATCTTTTTATGTGCTGTTTGATCTAATCCCTCTTCACTCATTAATAATTCTTCATACAATTTTTCTCCAGGTCTTAATCCTGTTATTTCTATAGGAATATCTATATCTGGTCTAAACCCTGATAATTTAATCAATGACACAGCTAAATCATATATTTTAACTGGTTCTCCCATATCTAATACAAATATTTCTCCACCATTTGCATATGTCATTGCTTGAAGTATTAATCCTACTGCTTCTGGTATTGTCATGAAAAATCTAGTTATTTCTTTATGTGTTAAAGTTATTGGTCCTCCATTTTTAATTTGTTTTTTAAATACTGGAACTACAGACCCATTACTTCCTAATACATTACCAAATCTAACTGCTGCATATTCTGTTTTACTGTTCTTGTTTTTAGTTTGTATTATCATTTCACATAATCTTTTAGTTGCACCCATTATATTTGTTGGGTTTACTGCTTTATCTGTTGAAACAAGTATAAATTTTTCTAATTGATATTTATCTGCTAAATCTGCTACATTTTTAGTTCCTAAAACGTTATTTTTAATCGCTTCTAACGGGTTAGCTTCCATTAACGGCACATGTTTATGAGCTGCAGCATGGAATACTAATTTAGGCTCATATGTGTTAAATACTGTTTCTAATTTTTCTTTATCTCTAACACTTGCAACTATTGCTATAACTTTTGTATTAAAATATTTTTCTTTTAATTCTAATTCTATTTCATATAAATTATTTTCATAATTATCTAATATTAATAATTCTTTTGGTTCATATGTTATTATTTGTCTACAAAGTTCTGATCCTATTGAACCACCACCACCAGTAACTAAGACTGTTTTTCCTTTAATAACATTTTCTATGTTGTTATTATCTAAAACTATAGGATCTCTACCTAATAAGTCTTCTATTTCTACTTCTTTAAAGTTTTCTAGTAATGATTTGTTTTTTATTAATTCTTCTGTTGAAGGTAATACTCTTACCTTTGCATTTGTTTCTTGGCAAATTGCTAATATATCTTTTCTATTTTTATTATCTATTTTTGTGATAGAGAAAAATATTTCATCAACTTCTTCTTTTTCAGCTATTTCTAATATTTTCTTTCTTCCACCTAATATGTTAACACCTGATATTGAATACTTCCATTTGTTTGAATTATCATCTATTATACCTACAATGTTATATCTATTTCTCATTGTTGTTTTTATTGCTTTTATTATTTCTTTAGAAGCTTCACCTGCTCCTATTATTAATATATTTTTAATTTCTGTTTCTATATTATCACTGTTATTGTTATCTATTGCATTTTTTCTGCTCTTTTCACTTCTTGCTATTGTGTTATTTACAAGAACAAATCTAAGTACAACTCTATAACCAATTATACTTACAACAATTATTAATGCTGCTATTAAACTTGTATTCATACCAACTGTTTCTATTGGTACAAACAATTTAGTTATTGTAACTATAGTATATGATACTAAACATGCTAATACATATACAATATAGTCATTTCCGTTTTCATATCTTGTAATGTTTCTATATGAATTTGATATTGTTAAAACTATTTGGTAAATAACTATTGCTATTATTATTGTATTTGTTAAATTATCAAATATGTTTTGTCCTAAACCAAAATTATTATTTATAACTGCTTCTGCTAAATAATATGCAGCTATTATTATAACTATATCTATTAACCTCAACATAAAATTTCTGTATTTCTTAATTTTTTTCATCCTTTTTTCCCCTTCTATATATAAAGTTTAGTTGTTTTGCTTTTCTGTCTTTTATTTTTTCTTTCTATATAGTACTTTTGTTAATATATATATTACATATGTACCAAATAAAACACCTGTAAAATCTAAAAATATGTCTGATATTTGCCCACTTCTTCCGGGGACAAACAGTTGGTGTATTTCGTCTGTTGTTGCGTATACAAATCCTATAATTAATGTTTGTATTATTTTTCTTTTATCTTTAATTCCATAGGTTAAGTGTATACCTATTAATATCATTCCTATTATTGCATATATACCAAAATGTGCTAGTTTCCTGACAACACTTTCTATGTTGTTCATTATTTCTATTTTTTCATATTGTGACATATCTTGTTTTTCTATTATATTTCCAAATATCATTTCTGTTACCAATTCACTGATACCTGATGATTGTTCTGCATCTTGACTAGAAAACCCAAAAATCATTAAAAGTGTAGCTATTAACATGGTAAATAATATTATCCTTAAAATATGTGTTTTTACTTTATTATTATATTCTTTTTTTCCGTTTTTCCTTTATATTTCTCACGCTTTCCCTCTTTATGTATACTTGTATTTTTGATTTTAAACACCTCTTTGCTGATTATATCACTATCCCTTTTTATATACAAGTTTTCTACATTATTTTACAATTATTTTAATATAATTTTTCTAATTTTAAATTAGCAATCATAAACTCACTTATTTTTTTTTACTTTTGCTCATATTTTTTTATTTTTTTGTACTACTCAGTCAATTTTTTTCACATCATTTTATTCTATATTTATAAAATATGCATATACTCTTTCCCTTCTCTCTGTTGGTTTTATGTAACCTTTTGTCTTTTATTTTTTCTTACTTTTTTATTTTTTATTTTCCAATTATTTTCAAATTATTTTTCTACTTTTTATTAATGCCACTTATTAATGTCTTTTATGTACTATACATTAATAAAAAAAGAAGAGGTAATACCTCTTCTTTTTATCTGTTTGTAAGTTTATTTTGCAAAACTGTTTTCACTACTAAAAATATATCATCAAATTGTTGTGTTGTTGTTTTATCTTTCCCATCATATAATTCATACATTTTATCTAAATATTTCTCTTCTTCCATTATTTCGTAAGATACTTTAAAGTTAAAGTCAAACATAAATGATATGTGTGAAATTAATTTATCTAAAGGATTTTTAATTTCTTTATATAGCATCGTTTTTTCTTCTATTAAAGTCTTATAAATTAATGGATTAATCTTAAAGCCATCAAATGTTCTACATCTATATGTATCTTGTACATTTGATATTAGCATTGTATAAAAAATATCTATTTTATCTGCATCACGAATTATTTTAAGAATTTTTGTTGTCTCTTCATTCAATTCCTTAGGAATTTCTGATAAATCCTTATTGTGATAATATATAACATCTTTGATTATACTATAGTCTTCTTCTCTGTCTGTAAATTCATTTATCAACATTTCTTCAAATAATATAATAATACCTAACTTACCATGATCTATGCTATTCAAATCTGAGTATGTATTATACCGTTTCATTTGTTCTGCTCGTCCTATATCGTGTAATATAGCACATGTTTCAGTTAAACATTTTTCATGTTCTGTTAATTCTTCTAGTTCAGCAATTCTAATTGCTAATTCTAAAACTCTCTTTGTATGTTCGTATTTTCTTAAAATGTTGATATTTGTTAAATCAAATTTCATCATATATTTTTCATATATTAATAATGCTTTGCCTTGTTCTTTCATTCTGCCTACCTTTTTCATTCTGTTCATATAAACATGCTTTCTTATCTTTTTGTTAATTACTACTTTTTTGTTTTACAAATAAACTCCTTTCTTTTCTAGAAATAATATTTTTATTTCTATTTAAAATTAAACTATACTTTATTATATCATATTCCGCATAACTCTGCAAATTTTACTGTTTTAATTCTTTCATTCTTGTCTACTATACATTAATAAAAAAAGAAGAGGTAATACCTCTTCTTTTTTAGCTTTGTTTATTTTATTCTTCCTTCTTTATTTTATTCTTCCTTCTAAGTATGTTTTAGCAACTTTAAATATCTTATCAAACTTCTCTCTATTTTCTATTTTTCTTTCATCATATAGTTCATATAGTTTTAATAAATATCCTTCATTATCAAATATTTGATATGAAGTTTCAAAATTTAAATCAAATACAAATGCTAATTGTCCTACCAATTTATCTAGTGCATTTTTCATTTCACCAAATAGCATTACATTTTCATTTACGAATTTATCATAAATTTTTGGTGTAATTTGAAGACCGCTAAATGTTGTACACTCATATGTATCTTCAAATTTAGCTGTTAGCATCACATAGCAAATATCAATTTTATCAGCATCTCTGATAATTTTTAATATTTTTTTAGTTATATCTGATAACTCTTCCGGTATTTTAGATACATCTTTATTGTGATAATATATAACATCTTTGATTAATTGATAATATTCTTGTTCTTCTACAAAATTATCGTTCAAATTTTCATCAAATAAAATTTGATTACCTAATAGTGCATGATCTATGCTATCATTATCTGAAAACGTTCTATACCTAACTACTTGTTCTGCTCTAGCTATATCGTGTAAAATTGCACATTTTTTAACAAGTTCAATCTCTATTTCTGTACATTTTTCGCTTTCAGCTATTTGAACTGCAATATCATAAACTCTAAGTGTGTGTTCATATTTTAGTAGTATTTTTGTGTCTTCTAAATCATACCGCTCCATATAGTTTGTGTATTCTCTTATTAATTTTTCATCTGATAATATTTCGCTTATTACTTTTTCCATGCTTGTCCTCTTTCTTTCTGTCATAATGTTTCAATACATACCTTTATGTATTATCTTTAAATTAAAATAAACTGCTCTAATATTTAGATTACCTATATTAAGAAACATTATTTTATGTCTCCTTAAAAATAAATCTATATTCTATTATATCATTTTCTATTACTTTTTGCAATTTTGTAATTTTAAAAAGTTTTATTTATATTTTAACAACCAAACTTAAGTATGTTTTCACATTCTTAAGTTTGGTTGTTTAATTTTAGTTTTTTAATTTCTTATTTTAGTTTTTTAGTTTACTCTAATTTTATTTATATTTCTATGTTTAATGCACTAATACTTTTATCATATTAATACATTATTTTTAATTTAAATTTAAATTAAACTAAGGAGTTGGTTCTGGTTCTGGTGTTACTTCTTCAACATTTATAGCTAAAGCTACAACATCTTCCATTTTCATTCCTATTAACATTTGGTTTTTAATAACATCTCTTAACATTTTGTTTGAAGAGTTATTTATTTCCATTATGTCTTCTATACTAGCAGCAGTTCCCCCTGCTGTTTCTAAAGTACCTAAAGCAAATTGTATTTTTTCTGCTTCAGCATTAACTAAATGCGCCATACTTAATTCTTCCATCCCTATTGATGAAAGTATTACGTTTAATGCGTCATCTCTTGAAATTGTTACATTCGGATCTAAATCCGGAATATTTGGCATTGACATGTTTTTTTCCTCCTAATAATATTATTTGAGTTATCATTCTCACTTTATAATATGTTTTATTTGCATTTGTGTTACTTTTTAAAGTAACATTTTATTTTTTATATCGTACTATATTATTAATAATAATCATAATCATATATATTTTATTAGGACTATTGACGCATTACATTCAACTTTAATTTCATTAATAATTATTTAATCACATTCATTTTTCTTACATTTACATTCATGATTACATTTTGGCAAACATTCTTTAGTTTTTTTAGTGTTATCTATGTAAACAGCATAATCTTTAATGTTATTAAATTTGTTTAATAATAACCATTCTTTTATTATTAAATCTGAAATTGTTGTATGTATGCTTTCTGTCATTTTGTCTACTGCGCATAAGTCAGCTATTTCATTTTTGTAACTTGCAACTACTGCTTGTAACTTTTCACCCTCTGCATTTAATATATGGCTTATAGCCATTTCTTCAAGGGCTATTGACTCTAATAAATCAATTAGCAGTTCCTCTGCACTTGGTCTATTAGTTCCTTCTGGTATTTGTGGCATTCCCATTCCATTACCTCCTGTCTTGTACAATATATGCTTTCTTATACAAAAATATTATATATATGAATATTTATTCAATTTTTTTAAGGAGGATCTATTAATGAATATATTTAAAAAATTATTTAACATTAATGACAAAAACACTAAAGAAATCAAACCTGAAGAACAACAAACAGAAACTTTAAAAAAATCAGTAACACAATCCGAATCTGTTACTGATCCAATTATCATACCTGAATCTAATACAGAAGTTAGTATAAATAAAGAAACATTAACTAACGAAATTTCATCTTCTAATTCAAACTCATCTTTAACTGGAATTAATATTCAAACAGCTCAAGATGTGACAGTATCAGATGCTACAGATAGCATTAATAGTCTGGATGATATGCCTGATTCTACTAATCTTACTTCATCAGATTTTAATACATTAAAACAATCTTTACAATCTTGGTTATCAAGTATTTCTAATCAAGAAAATTTTAAAATAACTCACACTAATTTAATAACTAGTTTAGAAAACACTTTAAATAGTTCTAACATTTCAACAGAAAGTATTAATGCATTAGTTCAAAAAATTGAATTTGAAACAAATGTTGAAAAAGTGAAATTAATTAATTTAAATGAAATTAATTCTACAATTCCTATAAAGGAAACAGAATTAGAAGATGTTAAAAATCTTTTTTCTGAAGTTAATCAACTCATAGAAAAATTTGAAAATGAAACAGAAATTACTTATGAGAATTTTTTTACTTCTAAAGGTTTTATTAAAATTCAAAAATTCAATGAGTTTTTTAAATCTTCAAATATTGCTGATATCAAAAAATTTATTGATACAAATTTAGATGTCTCTATTACTGAACTTAGTACAAAGTCTAATACTAAATACAAAGAATTACTTTCTAAACAAAAAGAACTTTCTACTTTTTCTGCCGAATGTGAGGACTTAAAAAAAGAAATACAAACTTTTTCTAATACTTTAAAAGCAACAAAAGCTCAAGGCAAAGTTGTCATGCAACAAAAAATAAATGGTCTTTCTACTATGCATTCTAACTTAGTGAAAAAACGTGAAGTTTTGGTTAAGAAAGAAGAATTGGTAAATAATTATTTAATTGGTGAATATGATAAAATTTATGAATCTCTTAATGAATTTTATGAATTTTTCGAGTTACTATTAATATATTTAGATGATAAAGCTGAAGAATTAACAAATACCATTAAAAACCTTTCTACTGATAACAAATTGTTTAGTATTGATGAAATTAAATTAAATACTAATTTTTTAACACATTTACACTCTATTTTGATTAATTTCAATAAACAAAGTTAGTTAATATGAATCTAATTATTACTTAATGTATTTGCTATTTTATTTTCTTTTATTAGTTCTATTTTTGGTTCACTATATTTTTTATTGTGAATATAATATATAGTAAAAATATATTTAAGAGGTGATTAAATGGTTACAATGATAACACAAGTCGATAGACTAACAGGAAATTATGAATCAACATTCATATATTCTCTAAATGCTAGTTTTAACGGAGTTACTGGTGATATCAATAGTGCTCAAATTAAAGTTTTTATTCCAGAGTATTTTGATATTTTCTTAGGTGACGTCGAATTTCCAGTACAAAACACATTTGAAGAAGAAGTTCCTGGGGGTCGAAATGTAGTTTTCGATTTTGGTACACTTGAAGATTTAGGTATTGCTGTTCGTATAGGGTTTGGATTGTTTTTCAATCAAAATGCTGTTAACGGCCAAACTTTTGCCTTAAATTCTCAAATGTATATAAATGACGAATTACAATTAGAATATACAAACGAAGAAATAGAACTTATTGTTAATACACGTTTTGAAATTTCCAGAGAAATGGTTCTACCATTATTAGATCCTGCTCCTGGAAGTGAAATATATTATAAAGTCACTTTAGAAAACTTTGGTGATTTAGGTGGAGAGATAGAAAATATTCAAATCATTTCTGAAGGTTCTGATTCTATAACAATTGATCCAACTTTTGAAGTAATTGGTTCTGATGTTTCTCCTTCTAATTTTAAAGATACTAGATATGATGGCACTATTGGGATTTTTAATGGAAATACTGTTGAATTCACATTACCTGCATATCGTGGTGAAAAATATGAATTTATTTATAAGGCTATAATAAATGAAAATTTAGAAATTGGTACTGAATTAGTAACACTTCTTGATTGGAGTATTGACTCTATTCCTGAAACTACAGATGTTAATACAATAACATTAAATGATTTAGAATCAAGTGCTACAATTTCTGCTTATGGTCCTGAATATACTTTACCAAATGAACATTTAGCTTATGAATTTAATATAGCCAATGTTGGAAATCAACCATTATTTGATGTTACTTTATTAGAAACATTACCTGATGAAATTGATTACTATAGATTTAGAACTGGTATTTTCTATATTTCTGAAATTAATTTACCAACAAATGCAAATTATTTTATAGCTTATACTACGGTTTTAGGTGAATCTGGAGAATTTGGTCCATTTAATAGTAATGTAGATACTACTGTTGATTTACAATTCATATTAGATTCTGGTGATAATTTAGCTACTTTAACATGGCAATTACCAATTTTCAATGTTGGTGTAAGAAGTCGTATACCATCTAGAATAGATGGTATCGTAAAATCAGATATTCCTATAAATACAACTATTGTAAATGATTTAGAATTAACCTATATATTAGATACAGGTGCAGTTACTATTCCAAATAGTAAAAGTACTCTTGTTCAAAATACTTGTTCTCTAATACCTGTATTTTCACAAACATCAACTAATGTTCCTGTTAAACCTGGGCAATCTTTAATTTATACAATTGGTGCAAGTTGTCGTGAATCTAGATTAGGAAATCCTATTATAGCTTTTTTACTACCAAAAGAGTTAGAATTAGATACTGAAATCCCATTAACAATATCATATAATGATCCTTTTCCAAATTCACTAACACCTATACTCCCACCAGCTGTCGTAATTTCTGATATAAACTCTAATGGTGATAGTATAATTAAGTTTGAATTTAAAGATGAATTTGCTTTTAATTTCAGACAAAATTCTACTTTTAATATAACTTTTAACACTAAAGTTAAAATTGGTGCTGTAGAAAATTTAGAAACTTTTATGATTTTAAATACAATTTCATCTAATGCGTATATACCTGACAATGAAGATATATATAAGGATACTAATAATATAGCTAATGATCCGAATGTTTCTGACATTTATGCTAAAAGTACTGTTAGAAATAATCAAATTCTATTTTTTGTTAGTACTAGAAGTAATAAAAAGGTCAAAGGATCTTTAGATACAGAATTTGTTGAAGAACCTCTTGTTGGAAGAAGTATTGCTGGTGGTAATATTGAATATAAAATTAACATTACTAATATAGGTAATGCTCCTTTGACTAAAGTAGAAATTGTGGATATATTACCACATATTGGAGATACTGGAGTTATTGAAACCACAACTTCTCGTAATAGTAATTATGCTATATATACTTTATCAGAAGTAAAAGCTAAGATTACGAAAGATAATGAAATTATAAATGATACAGAATTCCAAATATACTATTCAAATAGTTATGATCCTGTTAGGTTTGGTCCTGCCTTTGATATTATAGGTACAGACGATGACTGGATTGAAACAATTCCTGAGGATCTAGTTAATATAAAATCATATAAAATTTCTACTAATGGTATAGAACTTTTACCTGGTGAGACTCTAGAAGTAGATATCATAGCGGTTTCTCCTTTTGGTACTCCACTAAATTCTATAGCATGGAATTCTTTTGCAGCTGATGTTTCTTACAATGATTTAAGTGGAAATGAAGCTCATATGTTAGCAATTGAACCTGAAAAAGTTGGAGTTCAAATAGAACCTCCTCCTTCAGATACAGGAACAATAGAAGGACTAATTTGGTTTGATACTAATAAAGATGGGTTACCTGATATTGATGAAGATGGTGTTAACGGTGTTGGTGTTGTATTACTTGATGAAAATGGTGTTGTTGTAAATTATGTATTTACAGTTCCTAATTTTGAAATCAAAAATGGATACTATAGTTTTAGTAATATAGATTATGGCAATTATTATCTAAGATTTTTCAAAGAACCAGAATATGTATTTACTAAAAAAATAACAGATAACCCTATAGGTAGTAAAGTTAATACAAAAACTAATATGACTGATTTATTAGTTGTTGATGAGATTAATTCTCAAATAACTATTAATGGTGGATTAATTGATAAACCTCAAGTCGAAATAGAAACTTTATTAGAAATAAATGAAAGCACAAATAAAATGGTTAAAGATATAATTAGGAATCAAATGTTACTTTCAATGAAAACAGATAGTGTTATTTGTTTGATTGAAGATCAAAAAAAAAACGAAAAAATAGCATTTAGTATTACAACACTGCTTTTACTAATAATTTCTATTATAACTTCTGTAGTTTTCTTCTTAATACTATAAATATAGTATTAGTTATATCTCTACTTTATAGTGTAAAACAATAAAAGATAAAAATAAGTATTTTAGAAAATCAAAGAAATTTAAAAATTAGAAATAAAGTTATAAAATAATATTTTATAACTTTATTTCTTTCTATTCATTTATCTACTCATTATTTATCTCTATATATATTTATTTATTACTTTCATTCTTTTGAATACTTTCATATTTAAAATTAATTTCCACTACTATTTATATGTTAAATATTATAATTTAAGTTTCATTTAAGGTTTTAAATATATAATGATATCAAAATTATATTCTTAGATTATATTTTAAAATTTAATTGATTTTTTATATCAATTTATTTTTTTTATGGTATAATGTGACAATAAATATTTTAAATATTTAATTTTACAAGAGAAAGGATCATTACAATGAAAATGAAAAAACAAACAATTGCGCTAATTATTATAGCTATTTTATTAGTTTTAGCAGCAATTATCACCGCTTTTGTTATTTTTGGAGTACCAAAAATACAAGAATTATTTAACCAAAATTTACCAGAGGAAGTTTCAGATGAACCAGTAGATGTATTTGCAGGAGATTATTTTGATGACAGAGGATATTTTAAAGATGTAAATCCTAGTGATTATGCTCAAATACCAGATTATAAATCAATTGTAATACCTGAAGAATTAAAAACAATTTCTGATGAAGATTTTAATACTGAAATCGCAGCAATTTTATCACAATTCCCAGTAACAACTGAAGTTACTGATCCAAATTATTTAATACAAGATGGTGATACTTTAAACATCGACTTTTTAGGAACAGTTGACGGAGTGGCTTTTGAAGGTGGTTCGACTGATGGTTATGGTAGTGAAGTAACAATAGGAACAACACAATTTATAGACGGATTCTTAGATCAATTAATCGGTCATAAAGTTGGAGAAAATTTTGATATAAATGTCACATTCCCTGACCCATATACAAATAGCCCTGATTTATCTGGAAAAGATGCTGTCTTTAATATTACTATAAATAATATATATCAAACATCAGTACCAACAGAATTAACAGATGAAATAGTTTCAACAAACTTTTCAGCATTCTTTAGTACTGCAGATGAAATGTTAACAACAGTCAGACAAGATTTAATAACATATCAAATAGAAGATTATATTTTAGACACTTTATTAGAACAAACAACAATAAATTCTATACCTGATTCTATGACTCAATACGGTATAGATACAATTAAAGATTATATTTATACAGATTCTGCTACTTACGGTATGACTCAAGAAGAATATCTATCTTTAATGGGATTCTCTTCTTTAGACGAATATATTGAATATGAAAAGCCAACTTTAGAAGAAACAAATAAAAGAACTTTAATGTATGAACTAATTGCTGATGCAGAAGGATTAAGTATAACTACTGAATTAATTGATACGTTCTTTTTAGATAACTACGGTTCTTCTGATTGGTCTGGATATAAAGAAGTTTATGGTGAAAACTATATTAAATCAATCGTTTTAGAAGATTTAGTACTTTCACATGTTTCAGCTTTAGTAGCTAATAACTAAAATGTCTAAGTAATATATTTTTAATATATCACTATATGATAATATATATTAACTTACAAATTTATAAAAAGAGATATTAGACAAAATCTAATACCTCTTTTTTATTTGTGTTATTTTACTTTAGTTTATTTACTTTAATTTATTTACTTTAATTTATTTACTTTATTTTATTTACTTTATTTTATTTACTTGTTTTTTCATATACTAAATCAACAATTCCATTGTAAACTCTTGTTTCTTTTAATTTAAGATCATGGGTTTTACTATTTTTATTAAACAATTGAATTCCGTCACCTAAAATTTTAGGTATTACTGAAATCGTGTATTTATCCACTAACTCTTCTGTTATTAATTGATTAATAATGCTTGCACCACCACAAATCCAAATATTTTTCCCTTCTTCTTGTTTTAATTTTTTAATTAATTCCACAAGTTTGTCTGTAAATATTATTTCATCTTCTTTTTTTATATCTCTATGAGTTATTACATATGTTTGTTTACCTTTATATGGCCAATTATCTGGAGATAACACTGTTTTAATTTGCTCATATGTTATATACCCTAAAATAACAGTATCTATAGATTCATAGAATTCCAAGTATGATCCCATGTTTTCTTTATCACTTCCATCTCCTTGTAGCCAATCAACAGAACCGTTAATATCTGCTACATATCCATCCAAACTCATTGCTATATACACTTCTACACTCTTTGACATATATACCTCCTTTTAATAATGTGTCGTTAATGTTCTATGATATAATTTATTTATTTTGTCTTTATCTTGTCCTTGTGACCATATATAGTCATTTATGTGTATTCTGTCTATTTTACCTTCCAATTTATTATATATATAATCTATTACAGTAATCATATTAGCTCTTATTTCTACTTCCATATCAGAATATTTTTTTAAACTTTTTCCATTATCTACTATTTCTGATAAAATATTATTAAATTCCAATATATCTAGAGATCTTAATACTTGTGGTATTTTATAGTCTGCACATCCTAGTAAATTCGAATAATCCACTTCTATTTTTTCTTTAATTTCTCGTACATGCAAAATATCTGAAACTAATAATTGAGCTAATTTATAGAAATATGTTATTTTCCCATTATATCTAGCTTCATCTTTAAAGAAAGGAAATGTTTTCACAATATAGTTCAATAATTCTTTATCTGTTCTCAGATCTTTTATTCTTGCATAAAAATTATATTGCTTTTTAAATATTTTATTTACTTGTTTAATGTTTTCACATCTTTCTTTTAATAAAGGTATCTCTACAGTACTTTTTAATATATTTTCCAATTCTTTTTCTGTTATTAAATCATCTGTTTTTCTAAATCTTTTTAAAAGAATATACATAAGTGCATATGCTCCATCTATTTCCCCTTCATCAGTTTCTATTGTCCATTTTGGATTTCCCCAAAAACAAAATCCTATCGAATGATATATTAATAGAAAATTAATTATGGTTTCAATACTTAAATCCATTATCCCAAATGGATTTGATTTTAAATAATGGGCTATATCTCCATACTCAAATTTCATTATGAAATTATTTAATTCAGCATAATTTATTTTTACATACTCTGAGTTTTCACTTACATATTTGGTACTTTTACTTATTTTATTTAATAACATTATTTTGCCTACTTTCTTATTATGATTATATATTACTTAATTATCCTTTATTTTCTTTTATTTACACATTATACTTATCTTTAATTATTAGAATATGACTTTTTTCATTTCAAAATATACTTTTTCATCGACATATCTTGATATATCTTTATCTAAATGAAATAGTTCTTTTACCATTGATGATGATATATATTGATATTCTTTATCTGCGAAAAAACAAACTGTATTTACTCTGTTGTCAGATATCTCTTTATTTATTTGTGATAATTCTACTTCGTAATTATAATCACTTAAGTTTCTTAGACCTCTTATTATTACATTACAATCTCTTTCTAATGCCATATCAATTGATGCACCTTTAGATTGTATTACTTTAATTTTATTATTATCAGAATATAGCTCTTTTATTATTTTTACTCTTTGTTCTTGATCAAATAATGAATTTTTTTTACTAATATTGTTTGATACTGCTATTATTACCTCATCAAAAACATCTAATGATTGACTAATAATATTCATATGCCCTTTTGTTATGGGATCAAAACTTCCTGGATAAAATGCTTTTTTTAATTGTTCCATATTTTTTTTACCAACTTTCTTATTTTTTCTTCTTCATCTACATTTTCTTTAATTACAATATCAAAATCAGATTCATTATATCTGTATGCTGCTTTTTCTCTTAATTCAAATAATTCTTCTGTTAATTTATCTCTTTCTAAAATTCTATTTTTTCGAATTTCAATAGGTATTTCAATTAAAATTCTTTCATCTGCTAAATCAAAATATTTTGTTTTTTTCAATAATATCCAATCTAATATTATATCATTGCCATTCATTATTTCTAAATCTATTTGTTCATCAATAATTTTTTCCATTTCATTCCATGTTATCTTTTCTAATATTTTCATTTTTTCCTTAGAATCAAATGTAATACTACCTAATATTTTTCTATCAATTCTTCCAAATTCATTTAATATATTTAACCCAAAACATTTCTGTAATTCTTTTTTTACATGTTCTATTTCTAATACTTTATGTCCAATTTTATCTATGTCTATTTTCACCACATTGTTTCTAATTTTACAAATCATATTAGTAAGTGTTGTTTTACCACTTCCTGATTTCCCACAAATACATATTAACATTTTTCATTTCCTTATTTTATATAATTTTATTTACTTTCTACTTCTTATTATCTTAAACTTATTTTATTATCTTTTGACAAAAAAAACAAGAAATTTTTAAAATTTCTTGTTTTTTATTGTTTAATTTTATTTTTTATTATTTAATTTTATTTTTTATTATTTAATTTTATTTTTTATTATTAATTTATACTTTTATTATTGTTTTATTATTGTTTTTAATTCTCTTTTCTTTTTATATTAGTTTTTAACTTCTTTCATATTAATTTTATTTTAATTTTGTTTCTATTTTTTATTTAGCTTTAATTTTTAATTTACAATTATTATTTATTTTTTTAATTCTTTTTTCTTTTCTTTTAAGTCTTTGTATTCTTTATTTAATAATGATACACCAATTGCTCCTATTGCATTTCCTAATAACATTAAAGCAAGATATCCAACCGCTGTCACTGACCAACTTCCCGCTAATGTAAAATACACTGTATTTGCTATACTATGTTCAAATCCTGCTAATATGAATGTCATAACACATAATATCATTACTAAATATTTTGCTATTTCATGCTTGATATGTTTATACCCATGTACACCTATATACATTAATATACCACAGAATATTGATAATATTAAAATACTTACTATATCATCTCCTAATTTTATATCTGCATAATATTTTGCTTTTTCCATTAACGCTTCACCATTTCTAGTCTGTAATGCTAATAGAGCTGTTAATACTGTTCCCATTATATTACCAATTGTTATGATTATCATTTTTTTAACATAATCTAAACCATTTTCTAATATATATCCTATTTTCCCTGTATATAGGTTTAATTCATATGTTACTATTGTACATAATGCAATATTGAATATGAATGCTCCTACTATTTTTTCTTCAATTGTTAAATATGCAATTGCTGCTATTGTTATAATTATTCCTGAGAATAATGCTTTAATGAATGTTTTCATTTATTTCCTTCTTTCCCCTCAAGTTAAAAACATCATCTATTATATAACTTTTCAAATATTATTTCAAGACATTTAAAGCTTTTTTAAGTATTTTTTAAGTATTTTCGAGTATTTTTGAATTTTTTTGTAAATATTATGAATTTTAAGTTTATATTTCCTTATATTGTTTTTTTCATTAACTTTTACATTAGTTTTATTTTCAAAACAACTTAAGAGTATATAATAATATATGTGATTTTTATTTTCACACAATATTTTTATATACTCTATTGTATTTTTTATTATTTTAAATACTTTTTATTTTTTCATTACTTCTCTTAAGTATTCAATTTCTTCTTGTACATTAAGTCTCATAAATATTGGTTCACCTTTTTCTATTACTTTAATGTTTTTTATAAGGTCATATTTATTTAAACTGTTCCATATTTTTAGTTCTTCATCTTTTATTCCTATTTGATTTAAAATATTATTACTTGTTTCTGACATAACTGGCGCAATCAATATAGCTATTTTTCTTAAACTTTCTATTAAATGATACATACTTGATTCTAATTCTTCGACTTTTTCTTCTTTTGCTAAAGTCCATGGAGATGTTTCATCAATATATTTGTTAGTTCTTGATACTATTGCCCATATTTCTTGTAATGCTCCTTGTATTTCATAATTATTCCATTTTTGTTCAAAACTTTCTATTTTAATATTTGCAAATTCTTCAAATTCTTTGTCTACAGAATTTATTTGGCCTGTATAACCTTTTATTTCTCCTTCAAAATATTTATTAACCATTGATACTGTTCTGTTTAATAAATTGCTTAAATCATTACATAAATCCACATTGTATCTTTCTACAAATGCTTCTGGTGAAAATACTGCATCTTGTGATACTGGCATTTCTCTTAAAAGGAAGTATCTTAAAGAATCTAATCCATATCTCTCAACAATTGTTTCTGGATATATAACATTTCCTTTTGATTTACTCATTTTACCATCTTTCATCATTATGTAATTATGAACAAATATAGTTTTTGGTAATGGTAAATCTAATGCCATCAAGAATATTGGCCAATATATTAAATGGAATCTTGCTATATCTTTTCCAACAATATGTAAATCTGCTGGCCAATATTTATTAAATAATGTCTCATCCTCTGACATATAACCTAATGCTGTAATATAGTTTGTTAATGCATCTACCCATACATATACAACATGATTCGGATCTTCTAATACTGGTACTCCCCATTTAAATGTTGTTCTTGTTACACATAAATCTTCTAATCCTGGTTTTAAGAAATTATTTATCATTTCTTGTTTTCTATATTCTGGTTTAATGAAATCTGCATTTTCTTCATAATATTTTAAAAGTCTATCTGCATACTTTTTCATATTGAAAAAATATGATTTTTCTTTCATAAGTTTTACTTCTCTACCGCAATCTGGACATTTATCGTCAACTAATTGTGTTTTTGTAAAATATGATTCACATGGTACACAATACCACCCCTCATATTCACCTAGATATATATCTCCTTGTTTCATGAATTTATCAAATATTTTTTGTACTACCTTTTCATGTCTTTCTTCAGTTGTTTGAATAAAATCATCATATTTTATATCTAATTTATCCCATAATACTTTTGCCGCTTCTGCAATTTCATCAACATATACCTTCGGGTCTTTCCCTACTTCTTTTGCTTTTTCTTCTATTTTTTGACCATGCTCATCTGTACCTGTTAATAGGTATGCATCTTTTCCTTTTAATTGTTGATATTTTTTTATACTATCTGCAAGAACAGTAGTATATGCTGTTCCTATATGAAATTTACCACTTGGGTAATATATTGGTGTTGTTAAATAAAATTTATCTTTCATCTTCGTCCTCCTCTTTTAATCTTTTAAAATTATATCATAATTTAGCAGTATTTAAAAGCCATTTGCGTAATTCTTATCTATCTCTTATATTATTATTTAGTATTGTGTACCTGACTCATCTATTTGAAATTGGCTTTTAACATAATTCCAATTATTTAACAATTCCTGGTCTGTTAATTCTTTACCATATATGGCGACATCATATACTGTTCCTTCATATTTTAAATTTCTTCCTGGTCTTAAATCTCCAATAGTTAAAGTGTGGTCTGGTAATACTTCTGCACCTGCTGAAAAAGTTGCTTTTAATTCACCATTTATATATACTTTAGCTTCTCCACCTTTTTTAGCTGTTACTTGTATATGCATGAATTTATTATCATATTCACTTACATCAATACTGATAAAACCATCTTCGGCTGTCATTTTATTTATATTATTATATACATATACTCTCAAATTATTTTCAACAATACTCATCCAACATGTATAATTATTTACTGTATTTGAAATTGCTAAAATTGTTTTTCCATGTCTTCTTACTCCATCTGGATAATTATTAACTGAGTATTCCGTACTAATTTGATTTGTTGTTCCTTCAACTACTACACTTATTGTATATTGATCATTGATTTTATTTTGTTCACTTATTTCTATATATGCTACTGACTCTCCTGTTATTAGGCCTGAATTTTCTCCATTTTCTCTATATGAAAATTCACTTCCATAATTATCAAAGTCTCCCCATTTTGTTTCTGTTTTTTCTGATTTATCTATTACTGCTGTTAATAGGTTATTTGTTAAAATTCCATCTAATTCCCCATTATAGTTATATGAATATTTCCAAGTTTCTCTTTCCGTATCTTCTAATATGCTTTTTCCTTCTATACTCTGCACATATCCATCTGCATATGTCACTATATATGGAGAATTTTTAAAATACTCTTTTTCTTCATCTGTAATCTCAATGCTTTCTATTTTTTCTATTTGATCCAATATATTTTGATTACTTCCATTACTATCACCGTCTCCAAGTATATGCCATCCTTCTCCATAAGATATTCCTGCTACTTGAACGTTTTCTGGGTAACTTAGCGTTGCTACTGCATCCCCTATTTTTTGATACCCATTTTCTTTAATTATTTCAACTGCGTTTTCAATCATTTGTAATTCTATTCTATACTCTAAATCATTAGTTCCTATAATTTGATATCCTAAATTTTCAAGTTCTAAAACTTCTTCTGTTATTACATCTGTTATATATGTTATTTCATTATCTATTATTACTATTTGACCTATTAATTCGTCTGGTAAATTCGGTATTATTTGTTTAACTTCTTCACCTAATATTATATTATACATTAATGATGTTTCTGCATTTTCTTTTAATTCGTCTTCTATATATTGATTTATATTTTGCAATACTACCTGTTCTTTGTATCCTGCAAATTCTGTTACTGTACTAGCTCTATCTGCTTGACTTATTATACTATTTTCTCCCATTAAATATGCAATACTAATTGCTGACAGTATTATTATAACTATTATACTTATTATCATCGCTATCATAGTTATTCCTTTTTGATTTGTTGATATTTTTTCCATATGTACCTCTCTAAATTTATATCTGATATATTAATATATCTATAGTACCATTACTTTTTATATGTTTCAATATTTTCATCTCTTTTTTCTTACTCTTTATTTATTATTATTTATTTTGTTGTTCGTTATTATTTATTTTGTTTAATTATTTGAATATTATACCATTAATTATATATAGAAAAAATATTACTCTTCTTATTAAGAAAAGTAATATTTGAATTATACATTTTTTCGGATTTTAGTATTTCACATTAGCAGTTTTCAGTTTCACTATTTTGTTCTTTTTTATTTTACTCTCTTTTTCGCCAAGTAACTCTGTTTTTTTAATTTCTACACTGTTTAGAATTTCAAATTTTTCGTGTGTTGTTATATCTTCTTTTAATATTACAAAGTTCTTCAATAACATTTCACATATTTCTTTAAAATTCCTCCATACTTCAACAGACAAAAAAATTTTGGCATTTTCATAATCATAAAATGCAAACTGGGTTTTTTGACATAATTGACTTTCTTTAATTATATCAAATGTTTTTCTTTGTTGCTCATTTAATTCTATTGGCAATTCTACTTTTAGATATAATTGTGCTTTATTGAGTTCTAAAAGATTATATGAATTACAATAAATAATCATTCCATTAGGATTATTAAATAGAATTTCAACTTCTTCTCCTGATTTTTGTACTGGTGTAGATTTACTTTCGATTATATTCCGATAGGCCATTTCAAATTCCTTACTTTGCACCAATTCTTTAAATTCATCAAATGTTGTACATATTTCATTTCCAATCAATATATTTTTCATAATTTTACCTCCAAAATTTTTTATTATATGATTAATATTTATAAACGCGAGGTATGTTTATTTGCTATATACTTTTTATATCATATTTCGACTTTTTTTGCAATTAATGTTCTTATATTTCTTGAATACTTTTAAAATGGTTCTTTATTCTCATATTACTTATATATAAACACCTTAACATTAATATAATCTATATGGATATATACACATCTACATCACTTACTAAGATTAATTTGAAATATTATTTTCTCTGTGTTGCATTCTACTAAAGATTATTTATATAATTATAGGTAATGTTAATATGCGTTGCTTGTGGCAACAGACAAATATATACAAGAATTAAAGTACGAATAAAGAAGGTGTTTGTTATGTTAAATGAAAAACTCAAGTCACTTAGAAATGAAAAGGGCATAACACAAGAAAAATTAGCTGTATAAAGTAAAACTACCAATATCATTTTTTTGATGTTGGTAGCTTATTTTTATATTTCCTTTTTTCAAACTTTAATATATCTCTTTATTAAAGTTTTACTACATTTAACCTTAATGCATTTGTTACAACTGATACTGATGATAAACTCATAGCAAATGCAGCCATCATAGGATTTAACATTGGCCCTCCAAATGCATATAAAATACCACAAGCAATAGGAATACATATTATGTTATATATAAATGCTAAAAATAGATTTGTTTTTATATTATTTATAGTTTTATGGCTTAACTTAATTGCTGTACCTATGTTTTTAATATTATTATTTAAAATAACTATATCAGAACATTCCATTGCTATATCTGTCCCACTAGAAACAGCTATCCCTATATCTGATACTGCTAAAGCTGGTGCATCATTTATTCCGTCCCCTACCATAATAACCTTATTATTGTCTTTTTGTAGCTCTTTAATCACATTTGCTTTTTCATGTGGTAATACATTTGCAATAACTTTTTCTATACCTGCAGTTTTTGCAATAGATTTTGCTGTTATTTCATTATCTCCTGTAAGCATATATATATTAAAATCTAATTTTTGTAACTCTTTTACAAGTTCTATACTTTCATCTCTTAATGTATCTGCAACAGCTATTATTCCAACTAATGAATCTTCTATGAAAATTGAAATTGGTGTTTTTCCTTGTTTTGCTAAGTCTTCGACATCTATTGTTTCGGATTTGCCTATATACACTTTTTTATTATTATATTCAAATTGAATTCCTCTACCTACAAGTACTTCAAATTTTTCAATTTCAACACATTCTATTCCCTCTAAACTTTCACAAATTGCTTTTGCTATTGGATGCTCACTTAATCTTTCTCCAGAATATATTATTTTTAATAATTCTTCTTTATCTATTCCATAATTCAAAACATCTGTAAGTTTTGGTATTCCTTTTGTAATTGTTCCCGTTTTGTCAAATACTATTGTTTTTGCTTTATGTGTAATTTCCAAACTTTCAGAATTTTTAAATAATACACCTAAATTTGCACCTCTACCTGTAGCAACCATTATTGCTGTTGGTGTAGCTAAACCAAGTGCACATGGACATGCAATTACTAGCACAGATATAAATATTGTAAGCGCAAACTCTAAGCCTTGAAAACTCCAAATAAGAGCAGCAAGAATTGCAATCAAAATAACTATTGGTACAAATTTACCTGATATTATATCAGCTAATTTAGCAATAGGTGCTTTAGAAGTATTTGCATCTTCTACAAATTTTATAATTTTCGAAAGTAATGTATCTTCACCAATTTTTGTAGCTCTTATAGTAATCGTACCATTTTGGTTTATAGTACCTGCTGAAACAGTATCTCCTATTTTTTTTGTGACAGCTAAACTCTCACCTGTTAACATACTTTCATCTATATATGTTTTCCCTTTTACCACTTCTCCATCAACTGGTATTTTACTACCTGGTTTAATAATAAGTTTATCTTCTAACTTAATATTATCTGTTAGAATTTCTTCTTCATTTCCATTTTCATCAATTTTTAAAGCTGTATCTGGTGCTAATTCCATTAATTTTTTTATAGCATTAGATGTTTTTGATAATGCTCTAGATTCTAGCATTTTACCTAATAAAATTAATGTAATAATTGTTGCTGAACTTTCAAAATATAGGCTATGCACTGCATGTAAATCTCCATTTATAATTCTAATAATAGAATATATGCTATAAATAAATGCTGATAATGTTCCAATAGTTACTAATACATCCATATTTGGATTTTTGATTTTTTTAATAGCTGAAGTATAGAAATTTTTCCCTATTATTATTACTATAAAAGCAAGTATCATTTGTGTAATTGCAAAATTTAATGGATTAGTATTCATATTTATAATTTCTGGTATTGGAATATTCACCCATATCATCGGCCCCATTGCTATATATAATAAAATTATCGTAAAAATTCCACTTAAGATAAATTTCTTTTTATATGTTCTATATGTTTTACTTTTATCATCAAATTTCAAGTCATGACTTACTTTAAATCCTAAATTTTCAATAGTTTTTATAATTTCATTTTCATCTTTTAAATTATGTTTTATATTCGCTTTGCCTGCTATTAAATTAACTGAACAGCTTGAAACTCCTTTTATTTTTAGGACTTCTTTTTCTACTGTTGCACTACAACTAGCACAGCTCATTCCATCAATTTTTATGTTCATAACTATCCTCCTTTTTCAGATCCCTCATCCTCATTCTTGTTATTATTTTTATTTATTATTGTTATTTATTATTTTTATTTATTATTTTTATTTAATGTACAAACTAAATCTTTAATATCATACCAAGAATATGCTCTATGTATTTTTTCTGCCTTACAATACTTATTGTATTCTGCATTAAAACAAATTACTGGTATATTTTTTGATATATTTTCGATATTTTCTTTTTTATCTTCAATCATTATATCTATATTATTTTTCATACAATTTTCAACTTTATCTTCTGGCGAAAATATTATTTCGTCATAATATATTTGATATTTTTTCAACCATTCTTTTACAATTTGTCGCATTTCTTCACCTGATGCATCATTCCTAGTTGTTAAGTATCTAGCTGTTATAATGTATATTTCATGTCCTTGTTCTTTTAAAAATTGAATAGTCTCACTTGCACCTTCTCTAGCTGGTTCATTAATCACATATTCATATAAATATTTATTCCAAAATTCTTTATCGCTTTGCTTAGGTACATTAAATATTTGATATATTTCATATCCCTCAATATTTTCAACTTCCTTATTTAAAAACTTTTTTCCTGTTTCTATTTGCCATTTTTCTAAATTGGTTAGTACTCCATCTATATCTATTCCTATTTTCATATTATTTTTCCCCTTTATATTCTACACTTTCAAAAGACATACTTTTAATATTGTCTATATTTATACCATATATTTCTTTATATATTGTACCACAATTTAAATATGTAACTTTGTTTTTGTCTACTTTCAATAGATTTAAAATTCCCAATACTTTTTCTTCATTTTCCCCTTCAATTTCTAAATAAGTTGGTATTAATGGCCATGTATCTATATCTATTTCAACACCATCTAAAATATATCTTATTCGATTATTTTCTTGATAACCTTTTATTTCAAACCCCATAATTTCTAATAAGTGTTTTGATTTTTCAAAATCATCTACTTCTATTTCTAATTCTTTTGTTCCTTCTATATTTACTTCATTATCGATTTTTTTATATGTTATTGTGGAATTTTTACCATCTGTTCTTAATCTTATCCATTCATTATCTTTCTTTTTATTTGTATAAAAAACATATCTTTTATATTTCATTTCTTCTGTTTTTTTTGCACCTAAATCTTTCAATAGTTTAACAATTTGTTCTACATCTATTTCTAATACTCTTAATTCATATTCTGTCTTCATATCAAATAACTCCTCTTCATATTTTTTTCACTTTTTATATATTATTTTTTCTTTGTCATTATTCTATCATATTTTTCAAAAAAAATATATTCTATTATTTATTGATTTTAATAACGTTTAACAATTCAAATATACAAAAGAGAACTATAAATTTTAAAAAATAAAATTCATAGTTCTCTCATCGATTTTTCCTTATTATATTATTAGTATACACTTATTAATTTTGTGTACCACTTTTATCTATATTATATTCTTTAGATACATATTGCCAATTACGTTGTACTTCTTCTTCTGTTAATACTTTTCCATACAGTGCTACATCATATATTGTTCCATCATATCTTAATTTTCTTTCTGCTCTTAAATCTCCTACGGTTAATGTAGTATTTTCAAACTCCATTGAACCTGAATCAAATTCAACTTTTAAATCTCCATTTATATAAAGTTTTGCTTTCCCACCTTTTTCTACTGTTAATTGTAGATGCATAAACTTATTATCATATTCACTTATGTCTATCGAAATAAATCCTGGTTTACCATTTACAGGGTCTGTCAAATAGCTATATGCATATATTCTCAACCTGTCATCTACAACACCTATCCAAGATGTATAATTATTTACTGTATTACAAATAGAAAATATAGTTTTTGCATAATATTTTAACCCATCTGGATACATAAAAGCTGCACTATCTGTTTTTGTTTGCTTAGTTGTTCCTTCTACTACTACACTGACAGAATATTGGTCATTTATTTTATTCTTTTGTTCTATTCCAATTTCTGCTGCATTTTCTCCTGTTACTAAACCACTATGTCCATACTTATCTTCTACATATTCAAATTCTTTATCTACAGTGCTATAAAATCCACCAAAGAAGTCAGAGTTTCTAATTGAATCTTCTGTTACAGCTAATAATAGGTTGTTTATTACATAACCATCTCCTTCATAATTATATGTATATTTCCATGCCTCTTTATCACTTCCAACACCTGTATTTTTTCCTTCTATACTTTGTACATATCCATTTTCATATTCTAATATATATGGACTATTTTTAAAATATGCTTTTTCCTCTTCTGTCAATTCAAATTTTCCTAGTTCTAATATTTCACTAACTATATTTGTATTTCCTGAATTAGAATCACCATCTCCCAAAACAGTCCATCCCTCTCCATACCCTATTCCTGCTATATATACACTTTCCGGATGTGCTATTGTTCCTACATCTTTACCTATTTTATCATACCCATATTTTTCACTTAATGTTGCAAGGTTTTCTATCATTTGTAGTTCTATCATATATTCTATGTCTACTCTTAATGCTACTTCATACCCTATACTTTCTATATCTGTTGTATCTTCATTTGGATCATCTTTTATATATACTATTTTATCTCCTATATATACAATATTACTTTTAGCTGTTTCTGATGAATTTTCCAGAATTTTTTCAACTTCTTCTTCTAATCTTATGTTATACATTAATGATGTTATATTCTCATCTTCTATCTGCTCTCCCACAATATTATTTACTGTTTCTTCATATACATCTAATTCAACCAATTCTTTATAGTTTCCATACTTTGTTAACTTTTCTGCTCTACTAGCATTATTTATTATGCTATTTTCTCCTATTAGTAGAGCTATACTAACACTAGCAAGTATCAACATTACTATTATCGTTATAACTAAACTAATTAGTGTAATTCCTTTTGTGGTTCTCATCTTAACTTTTTTCCTCCTAAGTACTTATATAATTGTTTTCATTTTAACTTTTTTTATACAGTTTGTCAATTATTCATAACTATTATCCTCTATGATTTAATATCTTTTTTCATTATTAACTCTTCTGTAACTACAACTGAGATGTACACACATTTAGACGCAAACGCTACAAAAAAATTGCCTTATCTATAGATAAAGCAATTTTAGAACAGATACTAAACTAATTTACTTGTTTGGTGCGGATGAAAGGACTCGAACCTTCACACCTTCGGTACTGGTTCCTAAGACCAGCGCGTCTACCAATTCCGCCACATCCGCATTTAAACTTGACAATGTATATAATAGCATATTTATTTTATTATTGTCAAGTAATTTTTAAATTTTATATATAGCTTTTAAATTATTTTCTTTCTATATTATATTTTTCATATATATCTATATTTTATGTATTATATATAAAAATATAACACAATCGCTCCTGCTATTGTTATTAGAAAACCTATAATTTTAAGACCATGACTTCCTTCATTTTGATCTCCAAATCCAAAAAACTTTTTTGTAATAAGTCTTGCATCATATATTAAAATAACACCTATTAATGTAACTATTACACCTATTAACTTCATAATTATATCTATCATTTATTCAACTTCCTTATCTTATATTTCTATTCTATTAATAAATTTTTGTTTTATTAAAGCTTTTAATTTAATATTTTTTTCATTTTCTAATTTTGGATCTTCTAGAATTATTTCACTTGCTATACCTTGAACTTGTTGTAGCATTTGAATATCTTGAAATAAATTTGCTATTTTAAATTCTGGTATCCCATGTTGCATTGTTCCAAAAAAGTCTCCAGAACCTCTTAATTCTAAATCTTTTTCAGATATTATAAATCCATCATTTGTATCAACCATTACTTTCATTCTTTTTCTTGTTGTTTCTCCATTACTTTGTGGTTTCAATATACAATATGACTTATATTCTCCTCTTCCAACTCTACCTCTTAATTGATGTAATTGTGCTAATCCAAATCTTTCTGCATTTTCTATAACCATTATATTAGAGTTTGGTACATCTACTCCTACCTCAATAACTGTAGTTGATATTAATATATCTAATTCATGTGCTTTAAAATGTAACATTATATCATCTTTTTCTCTTTGTTTCATTTTACCATGAATATATCCCACTTTATATTGTGGAAATATATTTTTAGAATATTCCTCATATATTTTTTCTACTGATTTCAAATCCATTTCTTCATTTTCTTCAACTAGAGGACATACTATGTATGCTTGTCTACCTTCTTTTACTTGTTCTTCTATAAAGGAGTTTATTCTTTCATCCATATTTTTTCCAACTGCAAATGTTTCAATTTTTTGTCTATTTGGTGGTAGTTCATCAATTATTGATATATCCAAATCACCATAAAGTATTAAAGCTAATGTTCTTGGTATTGGTGTCGCAGTCATTACTAATACATCTGGGTTTTGTCCTTTTTCAACAATTTTTGTTCTTTGTTTCACTCCAAAACGATGTTGTTCATCTGTTACTACTAATCCTAATTTATTAAATACTACATTATCTTCTAATATAGCATGTGTTCCTATTAATATATCAATTTCACCATTTTCTAGTCTTTGTAATATCTCTAACTTTTTCTTTTTAGTAATTCCTGATATTAATAATTCACATCTAATATTCATTTCTTGAAGCATTCTACTAAAATTATTATAATGTTGTGTTGCAAGTATTGCTGTTGGTGCCATAATTGCTGCTTGATAACCGCTTCTTACCGCTTTATATGCAGAACAAATAGCTACAACTGTTTTACCTGATCCAACATCCCCTTGTAATAATCTATTCATAGAAGATTCTGCTTCCATATTAATATCAATTTCATTTAAAACTCTTGCTTGCGCATTTGTTAATTTAAATGGTAATTTATTTATTATATCTGACATTTTAACATTTTTATCAAACATAATCCCTTTTTCTTCATTTTTGTACATATTTTTCAATTGCAATAATGCTAATTGAGTTGATAACAATTCTTCAAATACCAACCTTTTTCTTGCTGTCTCAAAGTCTTTGAATTGTTCTGGAAAATGTATCTTAGTTATGGCTTGATTTATACCTAACAGTCTGTTACTTTCCAAAATGTATTCTGGTAATGTTTCTTCAATTTTACCATCTAACTCGAATAATCCGTTTTCAATTATTTTTCTTATCATATTTTGAGATAAACTATATGTAAGTGGATATATTGGTATTATTTTACCTGTATTTTTTGTTGTTTCTTCCTTATCAAAAACAGGTGCTCTCATTGTAATTTTTCCACCTTTTAATGATATTTTACCATAAAATTTATACTTTTCTCCTGGTGTAAAAATTGATTTTAGATAACTCTGATTAAACCATAATATTTCTAAGCTTTCAGTTTCATCACTTATTCTTAGTTTTTGCATTGTTTTACCTTTTAATCTAATCTCTGCTAGTGGACCTCTTACAATCCCTTCTATTAAACATTCTTCACCATCTGTCAAATTATATAACTCTTCAATCTTAATAGGTTTACTTCTATCTTCATATGTTCTAGGATAGTATGTTATTAAATCTCTTAAGTTGAAAATATTTATTTTGTTTAATAACTTAACTTTATTAGGTCCAACACCTTTTATGAATTTAACATCTTTATCTAAATCTATCATACAACTCACCACCAGTCTATTTCTTTTGTTTTTATTTTTAATAATTTACTAATTAACTTATTATCTCTTTTATTACCAATTTTTTTTAATAATCCACTTAGATCTTAATTTAATCTAGTCTTGTATTTTAAATAACTTAAAATCTAATTTGTCTGCACTTATCAATTTAAGTTCAATTCCATCTATATTTCCCTCTACTGCATTATTTATTGATGATGCATGTAAATGTCCATAAAAACATTTTTCAATATTATATTTTTTTAATAATTTTATAAAATAGTTATTATCTTTATGTTTCAAATCTGAAATTGGAGGATAATGAATAAAAGCTATTATTGGCTTTATTTCTTTACCTTCTTTTTCTAATTGTAAATTAATTTTTTCCGCTTCATTTATCGATAACTCTAATCTTGCTAATTCTCTATTTAATAATTTTAAATCAAGTTTATCATCACTAGGACTCCATCCTTTTGTTCCTACTAATATTGCATTCTCACATTCATATGCTGTGTTATATATAAAGTCAATATTTGAAAAGCTATTTTCTTTTAAAAATTTTTTCATTTTTGTTAATGTTTCCCACCAATAGTCATGGTTACCTTTTAAAAGTACCTTTTTCCCTGGCAATTTATTCAGATACTCAAAATCTGCTTTAGATTCTTCTAAATACATTGACCATGAAAAATCACCTGGTAATACAACCACATCTTCTTCTTTTACATTATCAATCCAATTACTTTGTATTTTTTCTTCATGATTCATCCAATTATCGCCAAACACACTCATTGGCTTATTTTGTGCGAACGATAAATGAAGGTCTGCTATTACATAAATTGCCATATTTTTTCCTTTCTAAGATATATTTATTTTATAATTTTAAATTAGCCACTGCATTTAGCTCCATTCCATCTCTTTTTCCTGCTATATAGTTATAGTATCCAGCTGACGCTATCATTGCAGCATTGTCTGTACATAATTTTAATTCTGGCATATATACTTTTATGCCTTCATTTTCCAATTTTAAAAATTCTTCTCTTATGTATGAATTTGCTGATACTCCTCCTGCTAATGTTATTGTTTTTACTCCTGTTTTTTCTATTGCTTTTTTCACATTAATCATCAAAGTATCTGTTACTGTTTTTTGAAAACTTGCACATAAATCAGCTTTATTAATATCTTTGGTATTGTGATTTACATTTATAACAGCTGTTTTTATTCCACTAAAACTAAAATCCAAACTACCATCATTAAATTCCGTTTTAGGTAATTTAATATTTGCATTACCTTCTTTTGCAAGTTTATCCACTTTAGGACCTCCTGGATACCCTAACCCTATAACTCTTGCTACTTTATCAAAAGCTTCTCCAATTGCATCATCTCTTGTCTTTCCTAATACTTCAAATTCAGTATAATCTTTTACATGTACAATTTGAGTATTACCTCCTGACATCATTATACAAATAAATGGTGGTTTTAGCTCTTGATATGTTAAATAGTTTGATGCTATATGTCCTTCTAGATGATTTACTCCTACTAATGGCTTATCTAGTGCATATGCTAACGCTTTTGCATATGATAAACCCACTAATAGGGCTCCTACTAATCCTGGTCCATATGTTGGTGCTATTACATCTATATCTTTAAATTCTACATTTGCTTCTTCTAGTGATTTTTTAACAACTCTTGAAATAGCTTCTATATGATTTCTTGATGCAATCTCTGGTACTACTCCACCATATTTTTCATGTATAGGTATTTGTGTATCTATAACATTGGAAAGAACCTCTCTTCCGTTTTTTACAACAGAAACAGAGGTTTCATCACAACTCGATTCAATTCCTAATATTAGTTTATCTTTATTTTCGTTATTCATTTTTATACTCCTACTATTAGTGCTGCTAATGTTGATATTCCTCCCATTACGACATCAATTGCTGGTGTTATTAACACTCCTGCAAAACCTGTTACAAATAATATTACAAATATAATATAAAATATTTGTGAATTATTTCTAAACCATTGTTTTGCTTTATATGGTAAAAATAGCATTAATACTTTTGAACCATCTAATGGTGGTAAAGGTATTAAATTAAAAATACCTAAACCAACATTTATTGATACTGTTGCTGCTATTGCAAGTGTTACCATTGAACCTATTTCTGAAACTGCAAATTGAGGTGCAAATTTAATTACTACATAATATATTATAGCAACTATAAATGCTAATATCATATTCATTAATGGTCCTGCTATTGATACTATTGCTTCACATTGTTCTAGTGAAAGTTTTTTTGTATAATTTCTTGGATTCACACTAACTGGTTTTCCCCATCCAAATCCTGCTAATAGTAATAATACTATCCCTATTGGATCTATATGTGATAATGGGTTTAAATTTAATCTACCTTGTCTCTTAGCAGTATCATCACCTAATATATTTGCTGCTAACCCATGAGCAAATTCATGAAATGTTATTGCTATTAAAACTCCTGGTATTGATAATACTAGCATTAATAATGCTGTTGCATTAGACATATACTGAAGTACTGTCATTCCAACCAATACAGCTAATATTATATATATTGTTCTTTTATCAAATGAAAAATTAAACATAGTTACTCCTTTATTCCCCTTTACTTTCGTATACTATATTACTTTATTAATTAATTGGTTTCATTGTTGGGAATAATAATACATCTCTTATTGATGCTGAATCTGTTAATAACATTATAAATCTATCGATTCCTATTCCTAATCCACCTGTTGGAGGCATTCCATATTCTAAAGCTTGTATAAAGTCTTCATCCATCATTCCTGCTTCGTCGTCTCCAGCTTTAGCTTGTTCTACTTGATTTTTAAATCTTTCATATTGGTCAATTGGATCATTTAATTCTGAAAATGCATTTCCATATTCTCTACCACCAATAAATAATTCAAATCTTTCTGTTAATCTTGGATCTTCTTTTTTCTTTTTAGCAAGTGGTGATATATCTATTGGATAATCACATATGAATGTTGGTGCTATTAAAGTTTCTTCTACATATTCATCAAAGAATAATGCTATTATATGTCCTCTTGTTTCTTTTGATTTGTCTGGAATTTTAATATGTTTTTCTTTAGCTAAAGCAATAGCTTCTTCATCAGTTTTAATTTCATTAAAATCTATTCCTGTTACTCTTTTAATAGAATCTATCATTGTAATTCTTTCAAATCCTGGCGCTAAATCAATATCCATTCCTTGGTAATTTAATTTTGTTGTTCCTAATACTTTTAAAGCTACTTTAGAGAATATTTCTTCTGTTATTGCCATCATATCGTTATAGTCTTCATATGCTGCATATAATTCAATTGATGTAAATTCTGGATTGTGTCTAACATCCATTCCTTCATTTCTAAATATTCTTCCCATTTCATATACTTTATCATATCCACCAACTATTAATCTTTTTAGATTTAATTCTGTTGCAATTCTTAAATACATTTCTAAATCTAATGTATTGTGGTGAGTTATAAATGGTCTTGCTGTTGCTCCACCTGATATTGTATTTAACATTGGTGTATCAACTTCTAAGTATCCTTTTTCATCTAATATATTTCTAATTTCTCTAATTATTTGACTTCTTACTTCAAAAGTTCTTTTAACTTCTGGATTTACTATTAAATCTAAATATCTTTGACGGTATCTTAAATCTACATCTTTTAACCCATGGAATTTTTCTGGAAGTGGTCTTAATGATTTAGTTAATAATACTACTTCCTTAGCATGTATTGATATTTCTCCAGTTTTTGTTTTAAAAACATAACCTGTAATAGATATAAAATCTCCCATATCCCAAGTTTTAAACCCTTTATATTCTTCTTCACCTATTTCATTTATACTAACATAACTTTGAATTTTTTCATCACTATCTAGTATTGTACAAAATGATGCTTTACCCATTATTCTTTTAGCTATAATTCTACCACAAACAGTTACATCTTTTTGTTCAAAATTTTCAAAATCTGCTTTAATTTGTCCTGCTGTATTTGTTCTATTTACTTTAGTTATTTCAAAAGGATCTTTACCTTGTTCTTGTAATTCTGCTAATTTCTCTCTTCTTATTTTCATTAACTGATTTAAATCTAATTCTTCTATATTATTGTTATTTTCTTGCATTCACATTCTCCCTTTCAATGTAGATTTTATCTACTATTTTAATATTCAATATTATACCCTAAAAACCTATAAAAGTAAATAAAATCCAGTAAATTTGATGAAATCAAATAATTCAGCAAAATGTATTTCATCAACTTTCTTTTTATTATATATTTTAATTATATATTTAATCTCATAAATATCTTGAATGCAAAAAACTCTGAATATTTTACTATTCAAAGTTTTCCAATTCTATTTTTATATTTCTTAAAAAGCTTTATTTGAAATATAATTACATATTTAGTATTTAAAATTTCTTTATTAAAATTCAAAATTTAATATAAACTCTAATTTTAACTCAGATATAATCACGGTTATAGCTATCAGTACTACTAATAAAGTACAGACCTAAAACCTAAAGCGCCATTAGCACCAGCGGGACGGTGGTCGTCCCTGTATGACGCTGGAATGATCGAACCATCGTAGCTGTAATCACCTCCACGAATAACCGCTGGAATGTTAGCGCCAGAGCATGTTTCCAATGTCCATTCCCATACATTTCCTGCTATGTCATTTATATTTAATATTTCTGAATTTCCCACTTCTCCTGCTGTTCCTATTCCACTTAATGTATCATTAGAATTAGTTCCTGAATAATTCCCTATAGTTGTACTATCATCATTTAATGTTGCTACAGATATACTTCCTCTAACTTCCATAAATTTAAGTATTAAATCCCATTGAAATCCAAACATTAAACTTCCTGTTGTTCCTTCTAAATTCATACTTTCTGCTTTAGTTTGAGAATTTTCTTTATTTATATTAATATATATCGTAGCTCCATATCCTGATACAGGTGTATTTGCAACTCCAGCTACTGTTGCATTTCCAACTTCATATCTTGATACCCAGAATCCTTCTTTTTCATATATACTTTTTAATACTGCATTTTTATGATTTGTATAATCTGTGCTATTTGTAAATACTCCTGAACTAGCTCTATATTCATCTGAATAGATATAAACTCCAGTTTTCTGCCCTTTATATTCTGATGTATAATTATTTAAATCCGCTTCCATTCTTGTATAATCTGTTGTTGAAAAAGCTGTAACCATTGTTCCTGCTGTTGGATATACTGTACTTGTTCTAGGAACTTCTACCCATACCCACTCATTACCTGTATTAGTATCTATCATTACTAATCCTTCTTCAACAGAATCTTCTGTTTCTTTTTCAGATACAGTTCCACCTTCTGGTATCCATACAACATCTCCATTCGGATCCACATAATCTTTCCCTCCTGGCCCTGCCACAAATGAATTAACTATTATTATTTCTTTTTCTACAATATTTGATACTATATCATTTTTAAATATTTTGAATTGATATTTACCTGATTCAAAAACTGGAAACTCTAAGCTGTCTGAACTTTTCCATTCTAAATCATCTTCTAACTTGTATTCTACATCCCATTTTTCGATATAACCATCATACCCTATATTAGTTATTCCCAAATCCGCTTGTCCGTCCCTATTATTTAATATTTCTACATCAAACCCAAAACCAGAACTTCCTTTTTCTTCATAATCTACATTATATAATTCATTTGGTATTTGATTTATTGTATAGTAATATTCAGCTGGATCATCAGTATGTTTAAATCCATATGCAGAAATTATACTTCTTTCACCTACGTTTATATAGTAGTCTTCTGATACGCCTTCAATCCCAAGTGTTTCTTTGATATATTCTTCACTAAAATATCTATATCCACTTTGATTTCTTATTCCACTTTCAGACGATGAAAATATATTATCTGCTTGCTCTTTTATAGTTGAATTACTATTTATCGCAACACCATATGATAAACTTTCTTCTTCTCCTCTTTGTACTTGATCATACCAAATATTAACTTCTGATTGCATTATATTTAATTCAGAAATAAATGTATTTAGTTGTGATTCTCTTATTAATTGCCCTGCTGCTGATATAGTTGTCACACTTAAAATTGTTATTACTATTACCGTTATTACTAATGAAATTAATGTAATACCTCTTTCACTATTTTTTATCATTTGTTACCTCCGTTTTAATTCATATTTGCATTATATCAAAAAAAAAATTAATAGTAAATAGCAAAAATAATGAATATATAAAATTATATATTCATTAAAACTGCTTCACATTTCTTGTATTTTGGATTGTATTTTTCTATAAAATCGATGAATCTTTTTGTATTTTTATTATATTTCAAATTACAATATTGGTATAAAACAACATAATCAATTATTTCTCTCGAATACATGGCAATATTAGGATTAATACTTATTTTATTATTTCTAGTTTCTGCTAATTTATTCATATTTTTCACTTCAAATTCATCTGGTGCAAATCCTACCATTATTCTTGTTTTTTCCATAGCTCTTTCTATTTCAATTTTAGCTACTTGTTCATACATTTTATTTATTGCTAAATCTAAAATTTCAGTATTTGATATTTTCTTATATTTATTTGGTAATGTTATAAGTATGTTCTTATTTTCAATATCTAATTGTGTTATCTTAATATTTTTATAAACTATTCTAACTCTGTATTCTTTTCCTAGTAATAATACTGGGTTTCTCTCAATAACTTTTTCTATAATTTCTTTTTCTATTGATTTTTTCATAATACTCATAACTTTTATCTCCATTTCACAATTTCTTTTATGCGAATTATTGTTCGCTTTTATTGTTTTTATTTTATACTTATTTGATTTTTTTGTCAATACTTTTCACGAACATTTTTTCTCTTTTTTATAGTTTTATTTTTTGAATTTTTTTGAATTTTTTTTTATTTCTACTTCTACTTCTAATTTTATATCTTATTTCAAGTAAGACTTTAATTTGTTTATTTTTAATTTGTTTATTTTTAATTTGTTTATTTTTCATTCTTTTATTCTTACATATTTTCATTTTAATATCATATACATTAATATAACTTAATTTGAGGTGAATTATGAAAAATGATATTTTTAATGGTATAGCAACAAAACTAATTATTCCTTATACATTATCTAATGGTAAACAAATCCCTAACATAAAAGAACTTGATTATTTTTTAGAATTTCAAATTAAAAATAATATTAATGCATTTGTTTTAGATACTAATTTTTATAACAATAATTTTATTAATAAACAAGTGCTATACTATTCTTCCAATGAAGAAGAAGTACACATAATAACTAATATAATTAGAATTATAAATAACAGAGTTCCACTTATTGTTACAATAGAAAATGCTACTTATGACGAAATAATAGAAAAATCTAAACTTTTAAAGGATTTAGGAGTATCTGCTATTATTTTAAAATTTGATTTAAATATAAACAATTTATCGAACGTATCTATAGAGGATTTTTTTATTAGGATTTGTGACAATTCTATCCTACCTGTTATCATATCTGATAACTCTGCTATTCCTTTATCTATATATAATACATTATCTAAAATTCCGAATTTTATTGGAATTTCAAGTAGTTTGATTGATCTTAATAGAATTTTGAAAATACAATTAGAAAATATAAATAAAATAAAAATTATTTCAGATAATGATAATTATATTTTACCTTCACTTTCAATAGGGATTGTTGGTTGTATATCGGAATTTTCGAATATTTTACCTAAATATTTCTCTGACCTGTATCTATATTTTTTCAATAGAAATTCAGAAAAAGAACTTAATATTTCAAGATCATATAATATTCCCAATACAATTAATATGCAATTAAATATATTTAAGTTTTCTCAATTATTTGAATATCATGATAATATTTCATTACTGCAACACGGATTACATATTTTAGATTTTGATTTTATAAGTAAATATGATGAAAATTTTAATAGTGATATTATTAGAGTTTTAAAACCTATTATAAATGAATGTATATTTAATTTTTAATTTTTTATTTTTTATTTTTTATTTTTGTATTTATTTTTACCGCTTTATATATGCCCTATATATAATATAATTTTAAAATTATGTATCAAATATACGAAAAAAAGAGAAGATTTCTCTTCTCTTAAAACATTAAATTATTCAGCTGATTTTTCTTCAGTTACTTCAGCAACTGGTTCTTCAACTACAACTTCTTCTTTAATTGTAATTTCTCTATTTTCGATTCTAGCTCCAATGTTTTCTTTAGTTTTAGCTGATTTTCCTAATCTATCTCTTAAATAGAATAATCTTGCTCTTCTAGCTTTACCAACTCTAACTACTTCTACTCTTTCAACTAATGGTGAGTGAACTAAGAAAGTTTTTTCTACACCTACACCGTAAGATATTTTTCTTACTGTAAACGTTTTGTTAACTCCTCCACCTTGTACTTTAATTATTATTCCTTCAAAGATTTGGATTCTTTCTTTGTTTCCTTCTTTGATTTTTACGTGAACTTTTACTGTATTACCAACACTTAATTCTGGTATTTTATTTTTTAATTGTTCGTGTTCAATAGATTTGATTATATCCATTTTACAACATCCTCCTTCTTTTAATTTGAGCGGTGCAATTATTTGCACTTCATTTATTATTTTATTAAATCTGGTCTTTTAATTTTTGTAATTTCTATTGCTTTTTGATTTCTCCATTGTTCTATGTTTTTATGATGTCCTGATAACAGAACTTCTGGTACAGTTCTACTTAAAAATATTTCTGGCCTCGTATATTGCGGATATTCTAAGAGTCCATTTGAGAAACTTTCTTCTCTTATTGAATCTTTTTTCAACACACCATCTACATATCTACTAACACTGTCTATTAACACCATTGCTGGTATTTCACCACCTGTTAATACATAATCTCCAATTGAAATTTCTTCATCAATTATTTCATCTATAACTCTTTGATCAACACCTTCATAGTGTCCACATAAAATTATAAGATGTTTTTCATTACTTAATTCTTCAACCTTTTTTTGATTTAAAGTTTTTCCTTGTGGTGACATATATATTACTTTTGCATTGGATTGTATTATTGATGAAAAAGCATCATATACCACGTCTGGTTTTAAAACCATCCCTGCTCCACCACCATATGGAGTATCATCTACTTTTTTATGTTTATCTTTAGAAAAATCTCTAATATTTATTAAATTAATATCTATTAAATCTTTTTCTTTTGCTTTTCCTATAATGCTTTGCCTTACCGGTTCAAACATCTCTGGAAATAACGTTAAAACATCAAATTTCATGTTTCCCCCTTACTTTAAATCAATCCTGGGATAATGTGAACTGTGATTCGTTTAGATTCTAAATCTATATTTTTTATTACTTCGTCTATACCTGGTAATAAAAATTGTTTACCCATTTCGTTTTTAACAACATAGATATCATTACTTCCTGTATTATATATATCTTCTAATTTTCCTAATAAAAGATTTTCATCAGTATATACATCTAATCCTATAATATCTACAAAATAATATTGTCCTTCTTCTAGAGGCGTTAAATCTTCTCTTTTCATAATTACAAAACTATTTCTTAATATTTCAGCTTGTTCTACTGTTTCTATTCCTTTGAATTTTATCAACATCATATTTTTATGATATTTTACTTCTTCAATTGTAATTTCTTTTATTTCGTCTTTATTTTTCAAATATACTTTTTTAAAAGTGTAAAATTGTTCTATATCTTCGGAAAAAAGTTTTAATTTAACAAATCCTTTTATCCCAAAAACATTTACAATTTGACCTAATTCTAGATAATTATCCATATTCTTCTCCAATTACTCAGCAAACTCAATAGTTACTTTTTTGTTCTCACGTGCTCCGAAAGATTTCATAACTGTTCTTATAGATTTAGCAATTTTTCCTTGTCTTCCAATTACTTTACCCATATCTGTTTCTGCTACTTTTACTACGAAAAGTACAGTTTTTTCTGTTTCAGTTTCTTTTATTTCAACTTTTTCTTTTTCATCAACTAAGTTTAAAATGATAGTATTTAAAATTTCTTTCATGTAATACCTCCACTTTTCCTTGTGCTAAAACTATGCGTTTTCTATTAAAGATTTAACTGTATCTGTTGGTTTTGCACCATTTTTCATCCATTTTTCAACTTTTTCTTTATCTAATACGATTGTAGATGGAGTTGTCATTGGATCATAAGAACCTATTTTTTCTATTATTTTACCATCTCTTGAAACTCTTGAGTCAGCAACAACAATGTGATAAAAAGGAGCTTTTTTCTTTCCTTGTCTTTGTAATCTGATTTTTACCATTTAATTCACCTCCTGAAAATGTTTTATTTATATTAAAAAATTTAATATCTATTTAAAATTTAAAGTTTTTAAGTGCGTTTTCATCCATACCTTTTAACATTTTATTAAATCCACCTTTTTGGTTTTTCATTTGCTTCATCATTTTTTGAGTCATTTCAAATGATTTAATAAATTTATTTATTTCTTGTACCGATGTACCACTTCCTGCTGCTATACGCTTTCTACGACTTGCATTTAAAAGTTTTATATCTTTCTTTTCTTTTTTTGTCATTGAACATATAATAGCTTCTATTCTATCAAATTCTTTATCATCTACTTTAACATCTTTTAATTGATTCATTCCTGGAATCATTTTTAAAAGAGATGAAAAAGAACCCATTTTTTTAACTTGTTTTAATTGCATTAAATAATCATCTAAATCCAATTCTTTCTTTTTAAGTTGTTTTTCTAATTGTTCAGCATGTTCTAAATCGAAATTTTCTTCTGCTTTCTCAATTATAGATAATATATCTCCCATACCTAAAATTCTTTGTGCCATTCTCTCTGGATGAAATACTTCTATATCATTAAGCTTTTCACCAGTAGCTGCATATTTTATTGGTTTTCCTGTTATTTTTTTTACTGATAAAGCACTACCACCACGAGTATCACCATCTAATTTAGTTAATACTACACCATCTAGTCCTAATGTTTCATTAAATTGTTCTGCAACATTCACTGCATCTTGACCTGTCATACTGTCTACAACTAATAATATTTCATGTGGTTTTACATTTGATTTTAAATTTTTAAGTTCTGCCATCAATTCTTCATCTATATGAAGTCTACCAGCTGTATCTAATATTACTACATCATTTAATTTTGATATAGCTTCTGACATTGCTTGCCTTGCTATTTGCACAACATCTTTTGAATTTTCATTTGCATAGACTGGAATATCTAATTGTTTTCCAACTACTTGTAATTGTTTTATAGCTGCCGGTCTATATACGTCACAAGCTACTAGCAATGGTTTTTTACCTTGTTTTCTTATCAAATTAGCTAACTTACCTGATGTTGTTGTTTTACCTGATCCTTGAAGCCCCACTAACATTATTACTGTAGGAGGGTTTGGTGTGAAGTTTATTTTGCTCTCTGTTCCACCTAAAAGTTCTACTAATTCATCTTTAACTATTTTTACAACCTGTTGTCCTGGTGTTAGTGATTTTAGAACATCTTGCCCTAAGGCTTTTTCTTGTATTGTTCCTATAAATTCTTTTACTATCTTATAATTAACATCTGCTTCTAATAATGCAAGCTTAACTTCTCTTAACATTTCTTTTAAGTCTGAATCTGTTATTCTCGCCTTACCTTTTATTTTTCTTGTAATTTCTTGTAATCTAGAAGATAATCCTTCAAAAGCCATTTTAATTCACTCCATTCTTTTGTTATTATACTAAACAATTAAGTTCTTTTTTTATGTGGTCTAATACATTAGCAACTTTTTCGTCTGAGTATGTTTGTTGTATTTTAGTTAATTCTGAAAGAATTTTTTCAATTTTCTTTTCTTGGTTTAACGTCCTTTTCATAAACATTAACTTTTCTTCGTATTCGAAAAGTTTTTTCTCCCCTTTCTTCAATATATCTCTAACTGCTTGTCTTGTAATTCCATTATTTTCTGCTATTTCAGATAAAGATAGATCATTATTATAGTAGTCATTAATTATTTCATATTGTTTTTCTGTTAACAATTTTCCATAAAACTCAGATAAAATACTTATTTGAATATTCTTCTCCATAGACTACCTCTTTCTTTTGATATTTTGTAATGCTAATATACTTTACACTATTTCGGATGATTTGTCAATACTTTTATCCTTAAAATGGTTAAAAAGTTGATAAACTTCATAAATATCATTTAAAATAACTAAATATTTAATAAAGTATTTAATTATAAAATATTTTGATAACATATTTATATTAACAAAATAGATATCCCCTTTATATTTAAAGGAGATATCTATTTACTATTTTTTTAACATTTTTTTATAATCGATTTCAATGTGTTTTAATGTATTCTTTAGCATCTTTTTTAGTATCTTTTTGTTCATTGTTTTCATTATAACCTTAACATTCATTTCACATCATTAGATTATATAGCAGAAAACATAGCTGCTAAAAATGTTACTAATATTATTGTAATTAATGTAGTAGCTATTGTTATTAAAACTACTGCAGCTGGCGTCATAGGCGCTTTTTCTCTTGTATCATTTTCCATTTATTTTTTCTCCTTTGTTCATTTATAAATATATTTTATTACAACATCTGTTTTTTGTCTATATCTTTTTATCATTATTTGTATTTTATTGTTTAATTTTAAAATTTGCAACTTAAAAGTTTTACTATTTAACACCTCTAATTTCTGCATTTAATGTTTTTTGTAAACTTTCTATAATATCATTCATTGTTTTAGTAATTTCATCATCACTTAAAGTTTTAGATTTGTCTCTAAATATTAACGAATAAGCTATACTTTTTTTAGATTCACCTAATTTTTCACTTCTATAAATATCAAATAATTTAATACTTTCTAATTGTTTTTTAGCTTTTTTAGTAATTAATTTTTCAATTTCTCCTACTTGAATTTTTTCATCAACAACAATTGCTAAATCTCTTTCAACTGCAGGGAATTTTGGTATTTCTACATATTTTTTAACTGTTTTAGAATATTTTACCACTTTAGATATATTTATTTCAGCTAAATATACTCTTTTTTCTACATCATAATTACTTAATACTTTTGGATGAACTTCACCAAATGTTCCAATTATATCTATTCCCACTTTAATATTTGCCGTTCTACCAGGATGATATGACTTATTTTCTTTTTCTTTTTCAATCTCAAATCTATTAATTCCTATTGACTCTAAAATATTTTCCACATTACCTTTTAATGTATAGAAATCTTCATTGTCACCATATACACCTATTGTTAATACATCTTCTTGCAGTGGAACCTCACCATTTTCAATTTCATTATTTAAATTTTTATAATTTCTTGAAACATCAAATAATTTAGCTTCTAAATTCTTTTTATTAATGTTTGTAGATATAATTTGCATCATACTTGGAACAGTTGTTGGCCTCATTAACTTATATTCATCACTTAAAGGATTTTTAATAGTTATTGCACCTTTACTCATACTATCTAATATATTTGATTTTTCCATATCTTTTATACTTAAAAATCCATAAGTATATATCTCTGAAAAACCACTATTAACCAAAACATCTTTCACATTTTTAATTAATTTTTGTTCTTTGTTTCTTAGACCTACTGTTGTCTCTGCTTTCATTAAAGATGTGTCTAATTTATCATATCCATAAAATCTTGCTACTTCTTCTGATAAATCTTGCCATGTCTCTAAATCAACTCTAAAATTAGGTGCAACTGCAATACCGTTTTTAGATTTAATATCTATTTTTTCTAATATTTCATCAATTTCAGTATTTGTTAGTTTTGTTCCTAATAAACCATTTATTTTTGAGTATTCAAATTTTATTTCATGTGTTTTTTGTTTTGTTGGATATATATCAATTTTCCCATCTACTGATTCTCCAAAACCTAATTCTTCAATTAGTTCAATCGCTCTGTTTATAGCTTTCAAACAAATTTCTTGTGGTAATCCTTTTTCAAATCTTGATGAGCTCTCTGTTCTTAAACCTACTCTTTTAGCTGTTTTTCTTACATTTCCACCATAAAAGTTTGCTGATTCGAATACAATTATTTCTGTTTTTTCATTAATTCCTGAATTCATACCGCCCATAACACCAGCTATTGCTACTGCTCCACTTTGATCAGCTATAACTAAATCTTCTTGTGATAATGTTCTTTCTTGCTCATCTAATGTTATTATTTTTTCATTTTCTTTAGCATTTCTTACTGTAATTTCTTTACCATCTATATTTTTTATATCAAATGCATGCATAGGTTGTCCTAATTCAAGCATAACATAATTTGTAATATCAACTATATTATTTATACTTCTCATTCCTGCTGCTTTTAATCTTCTTTTCATCCAATCAGGTGAGTTACCAATTTTAACGTTTTTCACAACTCTTGCAACATATCTATAGCATAAATCTGCATTTTCTATTTTTACTTTTAAACCTTCGATTTCAGTTTTATTTTCAACTTCTAAAGATTCTAAATTTTTTCTAGGATTTTTAAATTCTTGATTCAATGATACAGCAACTTCTCTACCTAACCCTTCTATTGATAAACAATCTGGTCTATTTGAAGTTATTTCAAACTCTACTATATCTTCTTTTAAATTTAAAACATCAACAACTTCTTTTCCTAAATCATTTTCATAGTTTTTATCCAATATCATTATCCCATCAACATTTTGCTCAGGATATTCTTCTTCACTAAGTCCTAACTCATGAATCGAACACATCATTCCACATGATTCTATACCTCTTAATGCACCTTTTTTTATTTTAACTCCATCTGGTAACTCTGAACCATCTTTAGCCACAGGTATAATATCATTTACTTTTATATTTTTTGCTCCTGTTACTATTTGAATAATTTCTGTTTTAACATCCACTTTTGTTACTACTAATTTATCTGCATCTGGATGTTGCTCTATTTCTAAAATTTTACCTATTACAACATTTTTAATGTCATTACCTTTTTGTTCAAATCCTTCTACTTTAGAACCTGTCATAGTTAATCTATCACTTAATTCTTGTAAACTAACATCTATATCACTATATTCTTTTAACCATTCAATACTTGTTTTCATTAAATTTTCCTCTCTGTTTACATATAATTAACTTTTGTATTATTTTTATACTCTTAGTTCAAATTTATCACTGTTATTATATAGTATCTCTAAACGAATCAAAATGTTTATCTATATTTTCTATATTCTGTAATCCTGCACTTGTTCCTCCTGAATGCGGCTTTTTAGGTGGAGCCATCATTAATCCTCCTGAATTTCCCGGAACAACCAATGATTCCATAAAAGCTCTTCTTTTTTGAGCTATTGGTGTTAATTCTTTTTCTTGGCTTCTTTCATAATTATCTAAATTACTCATTTTAGCACCTTTCATTATATTTTCTTCTATTATTTCACCTCTTAATTGAGCTTTAAAATAATCTGTTTTTTCTTTATTTGGTGTTATATTTTTACTAAGATCATTATTTCCTCTTGCAGAATCTGTAGATGAACTCGATCCATTTGCTGCATTATTTATTATTAACGAATTATTTTCCATGTTAATCTCAGATTGTTTTTTACTTGCAAATTTAATTTCATCTCTCAACTGTTTTTTCTGATATTCATTTTTATTATAATTACCATATTTTTTATAAGTTTGTTTTTCTTCTTTTATAAGTTTATATTTTCCTTTTGATAATGTTTCAACAACATAACCATTACTATATTTTTCTGTTGACAATAATTCCATAGCTTTCGAAAAAGTCGAAACTATTTTTTCATCATTGTCTATTAAATTTATTTCAAATATATTAAATAACTTCATATAATTTGACTTTTCCTCCTCACTTTTAATTATTTCACTCTCATATCTCTAAATATTTATTAGACATTTATTTAGATATTTATTAAACTATTTATTTATTTAATTTCAGTAATATATACTATTATTCAAATTTAAAATTGTTTTAAAAATCTAATATCATTTTCAAATAATAATCTCATATCTGTTATTCCATATTTAGCCATAGCTATTCTTTCTATACCAAATCCAAATGCAAATCCTGAATATTCTTCTGGATCTATATTACAGCTTTTTAGAACATTCGGATGTACCATTCCACAACCTAATAATTCTATCCAACCTTCTCCTTTACATACTTTACAACCTTTTCCTCCACATACGAAACAAGATACATCTGCTTCTGCACTTGGTTCTGTGAATGGGAAATGATGTGGTCTGAAACGTATTTTTGTATTTTCTCCTAAACATTTTTTTGCAAATACTTCTAAAGTTCCTTTTAAGTCTGCCATTGTTATATTTTTGTCAATAACTAAACCTTCTATTTGATGGAATACTGGAGAATGTGTTGCATCTACTTCATCTGATCTATATACCGTACCTGGACAAACTATTTTAATAGGTGGCTTATTATTTTCCATAACCCTAACTTGTACTGGTGATGTCTGACTTCTTAAAACAATATCATCTGAAATATAAAATGTATCTTGAATATCTCTAGCAGGATGATCTTTTGGCACATTCAATTTATCAAAATTATATATTGCTTTTTCTATTTCCGGTCCATCTGCAATTTCATATCCCATTCCCAAAAAGATGTCTTCAACTTCATTTATTATTTTTGTTATTGGGTGTAATGTCCCTAAGTCTTGTTTTTTGCTTGGTTCAGTCACATCAATATCTTCTGTTAACAATTTATCATTCAATTCTTTCTCTTTTAATTCTCTTTCCTTAACATCAAAAATATTTTCAAGTTCATTTCTTACTTCATTTGCCAACGCTCCTATGATAGGTCTTTCTTCTTGAGATAATGCTCCCATACCACGTAAAACTAAAGTCAGTTCTCCTTTTTTACCTAAATATTTTACTTTTAACTCTGCTAATTCTTTTAAATCTTTTGAAATTGTTATTTGTTTAATTGAATTTTCTTTTATTTCTAATATTTGTTGTTTCATTGTAATCCCTTTCCATTTTAATATGGCTTATACTCTTTTGTTTGCTTGTACATTCCATATTTAACTCCTGTGTATTTTGCCATTCTTTCTTCATGACTATTTATTTTGTTTTTATTTTTATTTTTATTTTTATTTTCTTTTTCTATATCATCTCTAATTTTATAATCGAATTTTAATTTATTTCTATTCTTAGCAAACCATATTTTGAATTTATTAATATATGTATCTTTCTCTTTAAATTCAAATACTATTTCATATATACCAAATCTATTTAACATAACATTTGTTTTTATATTTTTATTAGAAAAATCTCGTTTTGTTTCTTCGATATTTTTAATAATGTCTTGCTCACTATATATTCTAGAATCCATAAAATATTCTAAATATTTTTGTTTCATCTAATTTACACTTCCTTTTTTATACACTACAGTATTAATTATACCACATTTTACTATTTTTTTCAAGAAAAACGGTTTAAAAACTTGTATTTATCAAGCAAAAACCGTTTTATTTATTATTAAATTATATATTTATTACTCACTTTCCTCTTACTTTATGTTTACAATTCCTAAGTCACTTTCAACAGTCAGCATATTATATATTATTAAAACTTCTTGAACATCATTTTGATTTACAAATTCACTAATCGAATCTCTATAATATCTTGGATCAATTATATATATTTTTTTGTAATGTGAAACTAAAAATGGTACTAAATTATTTGCATAACTATCTTTTATTATTACTAATGTCTCTCCATTTGTATTCTCTAAATTATTAATTTCTAATATTGGTTGATTTTGCCCAACAAAATATGAGTACTTGTCTTTTTCATTTAAATATTCTTCAAAATATATATTGTTAAAAGATTCTTTTGTCACAGGATTACTTAAAATATATTTTCCATCATCTATTTTCAATGCATGTATTTTATCTGCATCTGGATTAAATGTAACTAATTTAGAATATATTGTTCCTAGAAACTCATCTGATACCTCATTTAATTCATATTCAAGATATTCTTGATTCATGCTTTTCATATATTCTTTATATCCAATTTCTGCTCCAAAACTTGTCCAATGGTGATCTAGTTTGTAGTATAGTAGCTCATCATTTTTCTTTTCTATTAACTGATTATATACATCTACTGTATTAAACTCAATCTTTGAATATACATAGTCAATAACTTCTTTTTGACTTGTGTTACTACAAATTTCTGGTAACTTTTCAAAATATATTTCTCCTGATGTTGGTACTAACATTAAGCTAGTTTCTATATCTTCATCCAATTGCTTTTCAAATTGGTTTAATGTTTGATACGGAATTTTTGTATCTAATACTTCAATATTATATTCTTCAAAATAGAAATCATCTTGCCCTATATATATGCCATTAATTTTATTTTGCCCTATCCATTCTAATAAGCTTGTTCTTATCCCTATAAATATGTCTCTGCCTATTATATGATCAATAAAATAGTTTTCAATACTAGGTATATATTCTCCGTCTAATAATTTTTGAAATGAGAATTCTGGAAATTCTTCTAAATATCTATTTTCATTTTCTGAAAATTCTTTTTTCTCGGTCAAAATATATGAAATAGAAAATATCATTATTGTAATCAATATAATTACACTTGTAATTGCATATATTCTGTCTCTTGATATTTTAACTTCACTTTTTTGGTTTTTAATATTTTTTTCCATAACTCTCCTTTCTAAAATCTAAAATATAGGAATGGGTTATATGTTCCTGCTACTAACATTGATATAGTTATTATAAATAATATCAAATATATTAATATCATTATAGTTTCAAATGTAATGCAAATAGCTATATTAATCGCTTTAAACTCATTCATTTTTTTTATTTTTTCTAGTATTAATGGATAAATTGGTATTGATAAAATTACACCTGAAATTATTACTGTTAAATAGTTTTTCAAATATTCTAGAGCCTGAATATCTAATATATTGTTATTCCAGAACATTTTACTAGCATATTCAACTAAATTATTAACATCATCAAATGCAAATATCATCCATCCTATTAATATCAAAAATAATGCATAAATATGTCTGATTATTTTAGGAGCTTTTTCCAACTTATTTTTTAAGATAAATTTTTCCACAATCAAAATCACACCAAAATATATTCCCCATATTGCAAAATTCCATTCAGCTCCATGCCATAATCCTGTTAAGAACCACACAATTAATATGTTTCTTATATTAATTATTTTACTACATCTATTTCCACCTAACGGTATATATACATAATCTTTAAACCATCCAGATAAAGACATATGCCATCTTCTCCAAAACTCTGTAATGCTCTTTGAAATATATGGGTAATTAAAGTTTTCCGGATAATTAAATCCTATCATTTTTCCAATTCCTATTGCCATATCACTATATCCTGAAAAATCAAAATATATTTGTATTGCAAATGCAATTATTCCTAACCAAGCTGTCACAATTGATATATTCGATATATCTAAGCTAATTACATTCCATAATTCTCCAACAATATTAGCTATTAATACTTTTTTAAACAGACCTTGTAGAAACCTTATAAATCCTGAAAAAAAAGAATGCTTTGAAACTTTTCTATCTGTATCTAAAGCTTTTGAAATTTCCTCATATCTTACTATTGGTCCTGCTATTAACTGCGGAAACATTGAAACATATGTCATAAAATTGATGAAATTTTTCTCTGCTTTCACTTTACCTCTATACACATCAATACTATAACTCATTGTTTGAAATGTGAAAAAACTAATTCCTATAGGTAATCCTAATTTTAATAAATCAATATTACTACCAAATATATTATTAATATTTTCTATTAAGAAGTCACTATATTTAAAAAATCCCAATAATCCTATATTTATTATTATTGAAAATATTAAAAATATTTTCTTTTTATTTATATTATCTCTATATTTTTCTATTAATCTTCCATTTGTATAATCTACAATTGATGAAAATATCATTAATATTATATATATTGGTTCTCCCCAAGCATAAAATATCAAACTAAATATTAATAATATTATGTTTTTAAACTTATTTTTCATTAATCCATATATTGCTAAAAATATTGGAAAAAAGAAAAATATAAATGGTATACTACTAAAAACCATATCTTCCCCTCTTTTTCTTGTGTATCAAAAAGAAGTCAGCTCAAGCCTGACTTCTTTTTTTCTAAATCATACTCGTATTTATTATCGATATATTTGAATTAGACTAATTAATTTGATTTAATTTAATTTGATTTGATTCTATTTGATTTTTAAAACATTATTCTTCTATAACTGAATTTATTATCGTTTCATAAACTTTATCATTTTGATTATCTGTTGCTATATATATTAAATAATCTCCATATTCTTCAACTTTACGATCTTTTATTATTTCATATTGATCTACTAAATATGTTTTCCATTGTTCTTCTGATGTTTCAAAATATTCTTCTATTTTTTCTTTCACACTTTCTTCTTGCCCATCAACTGGTTTAACCGCAACAACTGTTGTTGAATTTACTATTAACATAGATTGTAACATCATCGCTTCTGAGACTGTATCAGTTGTTAAACCTAATACTTGTACAGTAGCGTCTTTATCTAAAGCCTGTACCCCACTAAATATAGGAGCATATGCCATACTAACTGCTGTTAAGACTTCTTCATTAATTGATGTTCCTAGAAATACTAAATATTCTCCTCTTTCATGAACTTCAATGTTACCTTCTCCTACTATTGTTTCAGCATATTTAGAAAACACTGTTTTAACATTTTCTATTTCACCTTCCATAGGTTTTATCATTGCAAACAATTCTTTTGTTGTATCATTTTTCTTAATTGTATATTCTTCTATTACTGTAAAATCAATTCCTGATTCTGGTATTTCATAATCATATACATACATCATGTTATTTAAAGATTCATTCCCCAATGCTGTTACTTTTTCTTCTGCAACAAATCTATCAATATTTGTTGATTCTAACTCCATTAAACTAGTACTCGCTTTTGTTAAATCCAAATCTTTAGATGTACCTGATGAAGTCATATACATTACAACTCCTACTACCATCATTATTACAGCTATGATTATTAATACTATAAATATTGTTCCATTTTTATTTTTATTTTCCATTTTTTCCTCCTTAGTTTTATAACTAATATATATCATACTATATATATTTTAGTCAATAATATTAATTTTTTATTTAAAATTTTATTCAAATAAAAAAGAGACTTTTAGTCCCTTGATTAGTCTTTCATGATATATATTTTTTATGTATATTTATATATTATTTCTTTTTTTATTTTTTTCTATTTCTTCTTTTGTTAACTCTAGGATTTCTTCTATTTGTGCCAAATTCATACCAATTTGTTTTAATTTTTTATATGACTCACCTTCTTTTATTGATGATATATATAAGCTACTTGAGTAAAACAGCATTCTTTTCAAAATATCATAATTATTCGATATTTGCATCTCTACATTAACAACTTTATTATTATCAATTACAGCTTTAATATTTAATATTCCATACTTGTCTTTTTCACCATTTTTACCTAATGCAGAATCATTATATATTTCTATATCCGTTATTTCACAGTTTAATATTGCACTTAATAAATCTATTAAAATTTCTTTGTTTTTTAAAAATACCATTTTAAAAACAAAACCCTTTTTTTAGATTAATCTCACTTTGTACCAAGCACTTATGTAATTCTATTTCTTTATTATACATCTTATTTTTTTCTTTTTTTTGTATTGTTTTTCATTCTCCTTTATTTCATCATAAAAGATTTTAAATTTAGACGTAAAAATTTAGACTTAAAACTAATTTTAAATATACATGTAGATATACTAATATTTTTTTATAAATAATATAAAATATAATAGATATCTTTTATATTACTTTATAATCTTTTTCACAACATTTTTATGCACTTTTAAGAAACTTTTTTATTCCTTAAATTACTAGCAAAATCAATGCTTGTTTGATTTACTTCTCCATATGATATTCTAGCAATCTCTTGTAACACTTCCACTTCATTTAATAATTTTATATTTGTTTTCGTTCTATTATCATCAGCAGTTTTACTTATAAAATAATTAAAATCTGCTATAGCTGCAATATTAGGCAAATGCGAGATACACATAACTTGATGTTTATTTGCAATCGCTTTTAATTTATTAGCTACTGCATTTGCTGCTTTTCCACTTATACCAGTATCAATCTCATCAAAAATCAATACAGAAATCTCATCAGTATCAGCCAATACTTTTTTTATAGCTAACATTGTTCTTGACATTTCTCCTCCAGATGCTATTTTTATTAATTGCTTTTCATCTTCACCTTTATTTGTTGATATATATATTTCAACTTTATCTTTACCTGTCCTTAAAAATCCATTTTCTAAATATTCTACTTTTATATTTATTTCTGCATTTTTCATTTCTAAATCACTTAATTCTTTATTTACTAATTCATTAATTTTTAAAGCATTCTCTTTTCTTATTTTATTAATATCACTTGCTTGGTTATTCATTAACACTTCTAATTCGTTCTTTTCTCTTTTCAAATTAACAATATATTCTTCGAGATTTTCTATATGCTTAACTTCTGATTTTATCTCTTCCATATATTCTAATATTTCATTAATACTATTTCCATATTTTCTTTTTAAATCTTTTATCAAAGCTAACCTTTCTTCAGTATAACTTCGCTCTTCTTCGTCAAAAAATACGTCTTCTCTATATCCTTCAATATCTCTTGATACTTCTTGTAGTTCATAATATATGTTTTTTAAACTACTACATACATTTACAAATTTTTTATCAATATTTTCTATTTTTTCAAGAGATCTTATTGCATTACTTATTGAATCAATACTATTTTGAGAAATATTATTTTCTGCTTCTACTAAATTATTTACAATCTTTTGTGAATTAAGCATTATCTTTCTCTTTTCTTCCAATTCATCTTCTTCATCTTGTTTTAATTCAGCATTTTCAATTTCTTCTATCTGATATTTTAATAAATCTAATTTCCTTTGTTTTTCTTTTTCATCACCATAATTTTCTTTTAATTTTTTATTTATTTCTAAATATTTATCATAATTTAATTGATATTTAGATTTCAAATTATTTAATTTACTTCCTATAAAATTATCTAAATATTCTAAATGTAATTTAGGATCAAGTAAGTTTTGATTATCATTTTGCCCATGAACTTCTATATATGAACTCATAAATTCTTTTAATTCACTCACAGTCACCATCCTTCCATTTATTTTACACATATTTTTACCATTTAAATTAATTTCTCTTGAAACTATAATATTTCCATCAATTGAATTTTCACTATTTGGTTCATACATACAAATTTCAACAAAAGAATTTGTTTCACCCTTTCTTATCATATCTTTTGAAAATCTACCACCAGATATTATTTGCAATGAATCTATAATTAATGTCTTCCCTGCACCTGTTTCTCCTGTTAATACATTTAACCCTGAATTCATATCTATATTAATATCTTCAATTATCCCTATATTTCTTATGTGTAATGTTGTAATCATATTAATCTCCGTTTCTATTATTTATACAATTTAGATTATATAAATAACCAAAAAAATGTTCGTTTTTATTGTATCTACAATTTCCAAAATTGTCAATACTTTTTACGAACATTTTTTCTCTTTTATTTTAAACAAACATCTCCCATACTTGATTAGCAAAATCAATTCCTTTATTTGTTAATTTAATATAATTACCGTCTACAATTAGCATATCTTTTTCTACTAATTCATTCAGTTGATCCATATATACATATATCGGATTATTTATATATTTTTCTTTAAATTTCGATATATCTACACCATTTATTTTTCTCAATCCTAATAACATATATTCATTCATAGCTTCTTCTAAGTTTTGTTTTTCTTCTTGGAAACTCTCATAATCATATATTTCCCCATCTTTATTTTGTTGATTTGAAAATCTAATATTATTAATATACGAATGTGCTGCTAAACCAAAACCTATATATTGCTTTTGTTCCCAACAATTCATATTATGTTTTGATTCTTTCCCTTTTTTAGAAAAATTTGATATTTCATAATGATTATATCCCATTGATTCTAAATTATTCTTTACATACCAGTACATATTTCTTTCAATTTCTTCTTCTGGCAATTCCAATTCATTGTTAGCTATTTTTTCTTCTAGCACTGTATCTTCTTCTACTATTAATGAGTATATACTTACATGGTTAGGATCCAACTTTTTAACAATTTCCAATGTATTTTTTATATCTACTATTGTCTGATTAGGTAATCCTATAATTAGATCAAAACTCATATTTTCAAACCCTATTTTTCTTGCTAAATTATATACATTTTCAAATTCTTGATATGTGTGTATTCTTCCTATTGTTTTTAATAACTTATCATTTCCACTTTGCAAACCGATACTTAATCTATTTATACCAATTAATTTGTATTTTTTAAATTTCATCTCATTAACTGTTCCTGGGTTTATCTCTATTGTTATTTCAATTTCATTAAATGCAATCTGATTTGTTCTTTTATTTTTATCACAAGCATCAATTTTTTGCTTTAATAACATCAATATATCTTCTATGTATTTTTCATCAATATATGATGGTGTTCCTCCACCAATATATATTGTTGTTACATTAAATTTGCTAAAATCAAATTCGTTAATTTCTTTTATTACATTTGAAATATATTTAAAAATTATTTCATTCTCAATTTGTTTGTTTTCGTTTTGTTCTTCTTCATTTTTTACTAATTTATTTAATTCAAAAGATGTAAAATCACAGTAGTAACATTTTTTTTTACAAAATGGGATATGTATATATATACCTAATTCATTATCATTTTTTATTTCTAATTCCATCTTTTCTCCTATTTTATATCATTAGCTATTTCAATTATTTTCTTTAATCTATAATTTACTCCAGATTTTCCAATTGGTATACTTAAAAGCTTTCCTAATTCGATTAAAGACATGTCTGGATTGTCTCTTCTTACATATGCAATTTCTTTAAGATTATCGTCTAAACTACTAAGCATTCCATTTTTTTCTAATTTATCAATTGCAGATACCTGTTCTATTGAAGCATTTAAAGTTTTGTTTAAATTAGCAGTCTCACAATTTACTAATCTATTTACTTTTCCTCTCATTTGTCTTTCTATTCGAATTTCTTCAAACTCTAATACTGCTTTATTCGCTCCTATTAGAGCTAATAATTTTGATATTTCTTCCGCTTCTTTTATATATATAATAAATTTTTCTTCTGAATTCATAACTTTAACATTTATTGAAAAAGTATCAAGTATTTGACAAATCAATTCTAAATTTTTTCTATTTGATAAATTAATATCTAAATGGTAATTTTTATTAGGATCATTTATTGTTCCAGAACCTAAAAAAGTACCTTTAACAATATTTTTCAAATTTTCTATTTCTTTTTCTTTTAGAACTTCAATATTTACTATTATTTCTTTGTTTTTATTCTTCTGTTCTTTAATTAAAAATATTTTTTCAAAATCTAAAATACTTTTTTCTATATCAATATATTTACACTTAATAGCAAATGTTTTGCCTATAACTTCTATTTTATGTAATATATCTAAATTTAATAATAACTTTGAATATCTATTTATATTATATTCACTCTCTGTTACAAACTTTATGTCTTTAGTACCTACAAAAGATATATTATCTGTCATTAAATATCCGATTAGTTCATATTTAATACCTATCTTATTTCCTAAATTACTATTTTTATTTAATTCTTGTTTTATTTCATTTGAAAAAGACATATTACACCTACCTTCATTTTTTAATTTTCTACCTTTTAGGTTTACTAACTTTTTTTAGCTATAACTACCCTATCATTATTATATAAGTCTTTTTTCGAATAAATTTCTGAATATTCCAATTCTAAATTTTCTATCAACTTAATAACATCATCTTTTTGATCGTATCCTATTTCTAACATTAAATATCCACCTTTATTTAAATACTTATATGCATTTGATACTAATATTCTATAGAAATCTAATCCATCTATTCCACCATCTAATGCAATTATTGGTTCCTTCTTCACTTGATCTTCTAAATTCAAAATAACTTCTTTAGCTATATATGGTGGATTTGAAATAATTATATCATACATTCCTGTTATATTTTCAAACATATCTGATTGTATAAAATTCAATTTTTCTGATACTCTATTTGAATTAGCATTTCGTTTTGATATAATTAAAGCATTTTCACTAATATCCGATGCTGTTACAGATATATTTTCTAAATATTTTGCAACTGAAATTGCTATCGCACCACTACCTGTACATATATCTAATATTTTTTCTGCTTTTATTTCATTCGCTTTCATAATAGCTTCTTCTACTAAAATTTCTGTATCTGCTCTAGGTATTAAAACATTTTCATCTACATAGAAATCTAATTTCATAAACTCTTGTGTATTAGTTATATATTGTAGTGGCATATTATTTAATATCTTATCAATATATGAAAAATATTCAGATACCACATCATTATTCAATTCAATATCATTATTTACCAAAATATATTGTCTATCTACTTTCAACACAAATTGCATAATTGTCCTAGCTTTTAAATTTGCATCATCTATATTTTTTTCTTTTAACATATTATATGCTTTTTCCATTGCATTTTTAATTTTCATTTAAACACCTTTTCATTTTATTTATTAATTCATTAATTTATCAATATATCTCATATTAACATATACATTATATTACTTTTCAAGCAAAATTAATATACTTTTTAATTAAAATACAAAAAATGTAGAATATGATTACTCAATTTCTACATTTTTAAATAATTTAATTTACTTTTTAATAATTTCAAAATCATATGCATTCGTAAAATCTGCGGTACCTGCTACTGAAAGTTGTCCTGATTCTCCTGGTTGCACTTCAACTATATAACCACCTAATTCTATTATTGTGTTATTATTATCATCCATAACTTTTAATATTACTTCAAATCCACCTTTTACTTCTGATGTGTTATTCTCAACAGTTGCTATAATTTCTGATAAATTATCTTTCCCTGTTATAGTGATTCCCTTTATTTCTAATTCTTCAATCATTTTTGTTTCTTTTAATTTGTCACTTGTATTAACTTTTGTTCCATCAGTTAATGTTTCTGTATATTTTTCTTCTATTACATTTGATTGCCCTTGATCCACCGGATCTGTATTTCCTTCATTTTTATTAATATTATTAATCCATAATATTATCATTAATGCAATAATCAATCCAAAAACTATTATTGCTGCTATCATTTCTTTTTTTCTCATAATTTAATCTCCTTTTTCTTTTGTGATTTATTTCAACCTTATTATATATTTAATTATTTTATTTTTCAATAGATATTTTCATTTTTCACCTATTATTTTTTAATCTGTTATTTTATATTTTAAACTTCTTCAAATGAAATCAAAAAAGAATGTAATAATAAACTTACATCCTTTTTATACTTTTCATTTTACTTTTTTATTTCTTTTATTTTTTATGTTTCCTATTTATTTTTGTATTTTAATTACCTCATTAATGTTTCCTTCTAAAAATGTTATATTTATACTATCTCCTACTTTTAGGAAAGGAACTATAGTTTCATCAAGTTTTATACTAATTTTATATATCATATCTTCTGCTTTAATATAATATATTGATGAACTATCTAATACTGCTTGTGATATTTCTTCTATTACAATATTTTTAACCATCTCATCTCCACTTGATATATTTGAAGTTAAATACTTTCTTGATATTTCTTGTATTCCCACTGAACTATCTTCAACTACTACTTTTTGATAATCTTGATAATCTACAAATGCATACATTTTAACAAGTCCTGCATTGTCTTTTAAACTCATTAAATATGTTGGTCTTCCATTTAAATTAATTAACAATGGAAATGTTGATGTGTATTCCATTTGTTGTACTTGACCTTCTGCTGAAGACATAGCAGAAAATTCTTCTGCACCTGCTACATTATAGAATTTAGTTTCTTTTGTCCTCAAATTAACCATTACAAATCCTATATTTGCTTCATCACTTGCTACCGATGTTACTCCTGTATATAAATATATATCATTGTTCATAGCTATATAATTATATCCTTCTGTTGTCATAACCACATCTTTTTGTGTAAATACAGAATTCCAAAATCCGTTTTTATATGCTCCCCAATCGTTTAATTGTTGAATTATTAAATCTGCATCATATACATTGTCTACCCAATCTGGTACATTTGATATGTCATATTTTTCACTATCACCTGTTATTGGATCAAATACTATTACTCCTTGTACATCTGGCAACATTCCAACACTTGTATATTCTAATACTTGAACTATCCAATATGGATTTCCATTATCATCAATTTCAAAATTAAATTCTCCAAATATATCTGTTGGATAACTAAAACGTAATTTTCTTGCTAAATCTTCATTAAAATATGCTGATTCTGCATACTTCATTTCATTTTCTAATCTAGTTAATTCTGATTCACCAGATACTGAATTAACAGTTATATATCCTGGTATTCCTTCTTCTCTATTAGTAAACCATTTAATAAAACTAGTATATTCAAGTGGTGTTACCCTTGTTATTTCTTCCTTATATGTTATTTGAGTATATACTGATGATACATAAAATTGGCTAACTAGATCTGTTAATTGTCCCATTACTCTATCACCTAATTTTGTTGTTGAACTCTTGTCTAACAATGCTAATTGATTAAAATCAACTTCTGGAATATCTTCTTCAAAATTACCATCTCCAACATCTATTCTTTCATAATATTTAGCTGATTGAAAAAATGGACTAAAGAAAAAATTGATTACTATCACTCCTAAAAAAACTAAATATATTATATATTTTCTATATTGTTTTGTATCTCCATCTATTTTAACTTTATCAAAATATGCTTTACATATTTCAAAACTCCCAAAAAATACACTTAACACAAAAAACATATATATCCAAAATGCAAATGAAGATATATTAAGTGGTGGTAGTGTAACATAAAATACTAAAAACGCAAATACTACTGTTATTAATATTGAAATAATAAATTTTTTCATAAAACTTTTTCCTTCTTTCTTATTTATTTTTTCATATTATATCATTTACTTAAAACAAAGTATATAGTTTGGAAAAATAATTACAATTACTTACAATTAATTCAAAATATCTAAAATAGTATTGAATTTATATTTAATTCAATATATACTTATATTTATTACATTATGAAAGAGAGTTGATATTATGCAAAATTTAGGAGAAAAAAGCTCACGTAAAAAACGCAAACAATCTAATTGTGTTGTAACCTATTTCGATATTGAATCCTTAATATCGAAATACAAAGAACATAATGATTTATACAAATCAGACTTTGCATCTTTACGGTACTTCTATAAATTTTTAAACAGCTACAATATAAAATTACCACCATCACTATTAAATTTTGAAGAACCTTTAGAATTTTTCAAAAAACTAAAAGATTCTGATTCTATCATACCCAAAAATAATTATTCAGATATTCTTAAAATTGTTACAGCTTGTTTTACAACTAAAATGTCTGTTGAAAATACTTTTGAAGACTTTAGCAACATACAAATTTCTCGAATAGAAACTTATCTATGTTTTTTAAATAAATTTAATACTGTATCCGAAGCTTATAATAACGATATCTGTATTTTATTAAAAAAACAAAGTTCTTCATGTGATTGGAATTTTATTAAAAATTTAGACTTTAACTCAAAATTAGAATTATTATTTAGTAATTCTAATAAATATCCAGAAAATCGTAAATTGCTTAGTAAATTTAAAAAAGAATTTAAAAAATATGAAATATGATTACTCTCTAAAGACTTATGTAAATGCATAAGTCTTTTAATTAACACTTTAATAGATTAACACTTTAATAAATTGATATTTTATATGTTTTAATATATAATAATAACATATTATACATTATACGTTATTAGGAGGACATCAAATGATTAACTTATTAAAAAAAGAACTTCTAACTTATCAAAAAGCATATTATGCTTCTTGTACTATGCGGGATTCAGACTATATCCAATTAAAATGTTTAAAGGAGACTCTAACTTCTAGAAATTTTCCCATTGACGATTTAAATTTCACTTCACCATTTGATTTTTTCGGAAATTTATTAGAAAAAACTGATATTATTGAAAATTCATTAGAAAAACAAGGACTGAGTTTGTATGAACTATATAAGCTTATATTTCATCACTTCTTAGATTTTTTTGTAACGATACCAAATTCAAATCACACGCTTAATTGTTTGACAAATATGACAAAATACAAGTATGTACAATTTGATTCAAATGTTGGAGTATGCAAATCTAGAAACAGGTATTTTTATATGTATGTTTCTTCACAGTTACATAAAATCGAAATATATACCAACTTCATTAATTCTTTCGTTGATTTTTGTGACAACAATATTGATGATATTAAATATTTGTTACAAGATAACTCTAATAGTTTTTGCAAAAATACAAGTATTACAAAATCAGATAGTACTGATGTTACTAGTATTGAATATTTTAATTTATTATTAGAATCCAATATTATATTTATCTTTCATTATGATTTTGTTAAGACCGCACGAATTGCTTTTTCAGATTACATATTTGAAAAAACAAGTTAATTTCAAACCTTTAAACGAACAAATAAGTATTAATATTCACTCACAAGTGATATATTAATACTTATTTATTTTGTTCATAACTTTTTTCTAACTTTTTCTACTGTTTTATTTATACTTTTTAGTCTTTTTCTATTTGAATTTTATATCTCATTCAAATATTTTTTTAAATTCTGTTTCATTAATTTTTTCTTTTTCTAATAAAATGTTTGCTATAATATCTAATTTATCTCTATGTTGATTTAATAATATTTTAGCATCATTATATGATATATCAATTAACTTTTTAACTTCTTGTCCTATTTTACCATTTATTTCGTCACCAAAGATATTAAATTCATGTGGTTCTTTTGTGTGTAAATCTATTGGACCTAAAGTTTCACTCATTCCGTATTTTGTTACCATTTCTCTAGCAATTTGAGTTGCTACTTGGATATCATTACTAGCACCTGTTGAAATATCATTTAACACTAACTCTTCTGCTGCTCTACCACCTAAAAGTGCAATTAGTTTTTCTTGCATTTCTGTTCTTGATATATAGTATTTGTCTTCATCTGATTTATACATTGTATATCCACCAGCAACACCTCTTGGTATTATTGAGACCTCTTTTACATCTGTTTGTGTATCTAAGTATTTACTAACTACTGCATGTCCTGCTTCATGATATGCTGTTAATCTTCTATCTTTTTCTGATATTTCTCTATTTTTCTTTTCTAATCCAACTGTTGTTTTCTTAACAGCTTCTTCTACATCTTCAAATTCAATTCCACTATGTCCAGATTTTGTAGCAATTATTGCTGCTTCATTTAAAATATTAGCTAATTCTGCACCAGTGAACCCTGCTGTATCTTCTGCAATACTTAATAAATCTATTGCTTCTGACATTTTTTTATCTTTAGAATGTATTTTTAATATTTCTAACCTACCTTTTAAATCTGGTGTTGGTATTGTTATTTGTCTATCAAATCTACCTGGTCTTAATAATGCTTTATCTAACATTTCTGGTCTGTTTGTAGCTGCTAACACTATTATTGTTTCTTCTGAACTAAAACCATCCATTTCAACTAATAACTGATTTAATGTTTGATTATTTTCTGTTTCTGCTCCACTATTTGAACTTCTTCTTGATCCAATTGCATCTATTTCATCTATAAAAACAATACATGGTGCTAATTTCCTAGCTCTTTCAAATAATTTTCTTACTCTTGAAGCACCTAATCCAGCAAACATTTCTATAAATTCAGATCCACTCATAGATATAAATGGAACTTCTGCTTCACCTGCTATAGCTTTTGCAATTAATGTTTTCCCTGTTCCTGGTTTCCCGTATAAAAGTACACCTTTAGGAATTTTAGCTCCCATCTCTGTGAATTTATCTGGTTTTTTAAGAAAATCAACAATTTCTTCTAGTTCTCCTTTTTCTTCATCTAAACCTGCAACATCTGCAAATTTAATTTTAGTTTTTCTTTCTGTTTCATCATATACTGTACCTTTTTCACCTAACCCTTGCATTTTTATTATTATTACTATTAATATGATCATTAATGCTGTTGGTAATAAACTAAACACAATTGATGGTATTTGTGATAATACACTTTTAGGATTTTGGATAACTTCTATTTCATTACCTTCTGCAACTTTTGTTTGAATTAATGTAACAAAGCTTTGCGTATCTGGCACAATAGCCGTTTTTTCTTCTTCCTGATTTTTTACTTTTACTTTTACTGATGTACTTCCTACAGTCATCTCAACTTTTTCTATATTATTATATGAAACTTCTTTGATTAAATCAGTATATGATAAAGTATTTTCTTCTTCATTTTCATTATTTGTTATAACAAAAAATATCGCTAATCCAATTGCTAATAATATTAGTATTACTAGTATTATATTTAATATTTTTTTGTTTTTTTGCTTTTCATTCATTTTATTTCCTTTCATAAACAGTCTTAACTTTCTTCAACTGCTCCATTTTTCATTTTTTCTTCATCAGAAATTTCTTCATCTTCTAATTCTTTCTCATTTGAATCTAATTTTTCTTTTTCTTTCTTTTTCTTCTTTTCTTGTCTTTTTTGTTCTTGCTCTAATAAAGACTTCTCAATTTCTTCTTGATATTTTTTAGCTTTTTTCTCTTCCGATAATTCTATTAACTCTGCTTGTCTTTTTATTATCTCCATTTTCAAAATAAATATAGCTGCAATTAAGTAAATTGATGATACTGCTGTATACATTACTTGGAAATACTCAATTTCAAAATCAACAAAAATATTAACTCCAATATATATTATATTTAATATTATTGATAATGTAAGTGCATATATTGCCATATTGAATATTGCTATATATCTCATTCTAATTTTTGCAAATATACTTGTTATATATCCTATAAGGCTTAAAAACAGTACATTCGATAGTGTTATTATTACATATAAACATGATGTATATATAAATAATATAATAAACAATGCAAAATAAATTAATAGAACCTTATTGCTCTCTAAATATTTAATTGCTGACTCTTTATCTAAACTTTCAAATTGTAATGTTTCTGCTATTGTTATATATTCATATGTTAAAGTATTTTTTGTAAGAGTATCTTTTATAACTATTTTATCTTGTAATACATATATTGTATTTACATTTATTTCCTCATTTAATATTTCGTTTTCTATTTCTTGTTGTTTATCTGGATTTGTATTAACAACAATGTTTCCAAAAAACGAATCAAATTCTGATATTCTTAATGTTTCTTGAGTTTCAACATCTAATTTCCCTTCAGTATATACGAAGTCTGGAAATTCATCTTGTAAATATTCTTTCCCTTTTTCAAATTCTTGATACATATCGTTTAAAATGCTTATTACCATTACAAATGCTAATATTAAAACAAGCCTTAAAAAATATGTTACTGCCTTTTTCATACCTTCACTTGCTAAATCTATATATTTCTCAACATTTAATATTGAATATTTAACTTTTTCAAAAAATTTCTTATTTTTAATATTTGCTGTTTTTTCTTTTAATTCAATTTCTTCTTTACTGTCATTCATTTATATATACTCCCTTCTGATGCTTGAATCTACAAATTTAGGATTTATATTAAGTTCTACTTTGCTATCTATTTGAACATTTTTATTTTCTATATCACATACAATATGATATGTACCAATTCTTCCTAATATTTCACAATTTTGCTCATTAATTCTTGCATATAGCTTGTCTTTCTTAAAGAACGCTTTAATTTCTGTTAGTATATACCTAATTTTATCAGATTTTCTAAACATATCCTTCCCTGTTTTAATATTTAAACCTTCTAAATATCCACAAGGTATTACTGCTATTTTTGTTTTTCTTTTTGTTTGAAAAGTATTTGAATAACCTATATTAAATTTAGGTGGTAACTCTTTTATTTCAGAAACTTTTGATTCTAAATGTGCTATTTTTTTTAATCCAATTGTATTTACAAATGATAATCTTCCTAAAAAAGCAGAACCTAATCTTACTGCATTTAAATGCTGATTTCGAAATTTAAATGCTGCTGAACTATTACATATGTGTAATAATCCTGTTTCTATTTTATTTAATTTCAATATTTCTATTACATCTATAAACCTGTTAAATTGTTCTGTTGTATATTTATTGTCAAAATAGCTATTAGAATAATGTGAATAAACACCTTTTATCTTGATATTTTTTAATTCTCTTAATTTTTCTACTATTAATTCCTTCTCAGTATATACAAATCCATATCTTCCAAATCCGGTATCAATTTTTATATGTGCTGATATTTTCTTATTTAATTTTTCACATACTAATTCAGCAGTTTCAATATCTTCACAACTCCCTAAAGTGATTGTTACATTATTTTCAAGTAGTGTTTCAACATCTTCATATATTGCTGTTGATGATAACATTAATATTTCTTCTTTAATTCCTGCTTTTCTTAATTTTATAGCCTCATCAACTGTAGCAACTGCTAATATGTTAATTCCATTATCAATTAAAAATTTTGCACCTTCAATAATACCAATTCCATAGAAATTACCTTTTACAACACCAATTATTTCAACTGGCTTTTCTTTATTAATACTTTCACTATTTTCTATTGGATTAATATATTCTTTTATTCTTTGTATATTATGTCTAAAATCTTCTTTTTTAATTATAAGTTTACTCACAATTATATTCTTCCTTTATATTAATTTAATATTTATTTTCTATTTTTCTGCTTTTTCTACTTTTTCTATGTTATCTACTTTCTTTACATTTTTTTCTTCTTTAACATTCTTCTTTTTAATATTTCTTTTTATTTGTCTAAATGACCTAAATGCTTTTTCAGAAATTTTATATAAAGAATACATCAATGGCTTATATGGCATATATACTTCCCCAACAAATTCTGTAAATGTTGCACCAAATCCTTGTTTAAATCTATACAATCCATATTGTGGATGCTTTTCATCAACAACTCCTGATACGCCTCTAAAATCATAGATTTCATCTTTTCTTGCTATAGCCATTTTTATCATTTCCCATTGTAACAGATAGTTTGGCATTAAATTTCTGTGTGTATTACTACTTGCTCCATATAAGTACCATGTTTTATTTCCGTAAAAAATAGGAATAACTCCTGATATTGGTTTACCTTCATAATATGCCATTAAAATTTTCATATGATCTTTACCTAAACAATCATACATTTTTTCAAAATATGATAATGGTCGTATAATGAATCCATCTCTTTCACCTGTTTCAATCATTATTCGATGAAAATCTTTTAAATCTTCTCTAGTTCCTTCTTTAATTTCTACACCTTTTTTTGTAGCAACTTTTATATTATATCTCCATTTTTGTTTAAAACCTGCTAAAATATCTTCTTCAGTTTTATCTTTTATATCTAACCTAAATACGAATCTTGGTTGAATCTCATCTTTAAAATCTTTAGCATCATCTTTTATTTTATACCCTAAACTAGTTACAACATCTCTAAACATTTGATCTTCTGTATGTATATCTGGTTCTATCCTTAGTACAAAAGCTTTATATTTTTTAGCTAATTCTTTTGCTCCATCTGTTAATTGTTTCATAACACCTATGTCATGTATGTCACAAACCGGTCCTCTTGATGAATACATTATGTTTCCAAATATAGGTATTTTTCTTATCCATACACATAGTGATCCTATTATATTTCCTTCTTCATCTTCTGCTAATATTACTTCTGGAATCCAATTGTCTTTTTTTACATTTGCCCATTCCAATGATTGTTGAAAATTACATCTACTATGCTTTTCCAAAAACTCTTTATATTCTTTCTTCATCTTGTCATTTGTCACAAATTTCATTTTATATATAATCCTCCTAATTATTCTTTCTAATATTGGTATTTTACACCAAAACTTTGAATATTACAAGGAAAAACACTTTAATATTTTTTTACTTTTATATTATAAAAAAAATAAGTAGAAAATTTTTATTTTCTACCATTTGATTTTAGTCTTCATATTTATTTTTTCTAGATTTACTTTTATTTTTATTTTTACATTTATATCTATACCTACATTGTTGACTAGAATCACTTTTTTTATTACACTCGCATAATTCTTTAGCAATTTCTAATTTTGCAAATAATATTTGTTCCAAATTTATTACTTTAGTAATAGTTTTTGTAACAGATTCATTTACATCTAACAATTCTTTTGTCGACTTAGATACACATACAGCTTTTTGTATCTTTTCACCTTCTGCATTTAATATATGTGCTATTGAAGCTTCAATTAATGCTATTGATTGTATAACATCAGCCGAATTATCTTTACATATTTTTTTAATTTTAATTTTTTTACACTTTTTTTTGCATTTTTTCTCACACGATTTTTCATATAACTTTTTACATATTTTTTTATTATGACATTTCCTCTGTATTAAACATTTTTCAATTTTATGTTGACAACTATTTTGCATATTATTCCCACAAAAAAGTTCATCAAATATTTCCTCATACCTAATTTTCATTTTTATAACGTATGATTCTTGACATTTATTAGCAACTAATAAAAAAATATATAAGTATTTATATTTATGCTTTCCATACACTTCATTTTTTAGATATAAAATATTACCCAATTTAATATCAAATTCTTTACCTAATGTTGTTTTAAATATCGTTTTTTCTCTTGCCTGAATTATAATATACTGAATACAGTTTTCCTCTAATATTTTTAATTTATAATCAGTTTCACAAATTTCTAAAACTGTAATATATTTAGATTGTTTTTTTATATTTTTTAAAGTAATGTCTTTTAATTTTTCCAATTTATTTAATTTACAATATCCAAAATTTCCAGATAATATTAATTCATTATCATTATTAATATTAATTCCTATTATTTCTATTTTATATTGTTCATCATCAGCTAAAATTCTCATATATTCAATAATTTCAAATCTCGAATCTAATTTATATATAATATTTTTATTAATTTCATCTGTTGCAAAAAAACATTTGCATTTTTCATTAAAACATAATGATTTATATGATTTCCCACATTTTATTACATTTATATTATTAAATTTCATATCATATTCTATTATTTCAAATTTTTGTGGTAATGTAACATATATTCTTTCATTATATAATACAAAAGATTCGTATATATTATTTGATATCTTGTCACATGATATAATTTCAAAATCTTTCACGAGCTATCCTCCTAGATTGATTTTTCACTCTTAATTTTCACACTTAATTTTATTCTTAATTTTATTCTTAATTTTTATATTTTTTCTTCTTTATATTTTTATATTTTAGTTACATAAAACCATAAATTAATGGTTTCAATTGATTCTTCCATACCCAATCAGAATTATATCTTGTTCTTATTTTAGTTTTTGCATTTGTCACTTGGGTATCTTTCATTAATTTTATAATATTATATATATTTTTTTCATAATATTTTTCTTCACCTTCTGGATATATTTGTTTATGTCTATATCCATCTTGTAATCCATCCCATTTCATAAAATATGCCCCCAGATTATTCCCTAATTCATTCAAAGCTTCTACTGATTTATTTAATATCAAAAAATTACCTTTTTGAGCTGCTTCTAAAGTTGTCAAAGAAAAACTTTCTGAAAATGATGGACATATATACAGATTTGATAATTCAAATAAATCTAATACACTTTTTCTATCCAAACCTTGTATATATCCTTGTTCTGACGCAAAAACTATATCTTGATTATTAAGTCCATATATTTTCCCTATATCCTTTACATATTTTATATATTCCTTATAATCAGATTGTTTAGATGAATCACAAAATATTATTTTTATACTTTTATTTCCATACTTTTTTAGACTTCCACAAAGTGCTGCTACTTTTTCAAATCTTTTAGCCATAACAAATCTTGCTGGATATGTAACTAATATTTCTGTATCCATTAAATTAACTTTTCGATGTAAATCTTGAACTTCTTTTGTACAATTAGATATTATTGGTATAGTATTATGTACTACTCTACAAAAAGATTCTGGTACATTATATTGCTTTGCTAAAGCAGGTATACAACTTTGACTTGGTGCTATATGAATTGTATTTTCCATATGTGTAAACACTCCAAAATTTTCTAATGTTATTTCTTTTTCTCTTTGTAATGGATACGAATGACAAAATGATAAAAATTTTGTTTTACTTACTTTTTTTCTTGCTTTCCTTAATGCCATATTATATTTATAGTTTTGATACAAATACAATATATCATGCATTATGCAAACATCTATATCTCTTAATACCTCTTCAAATTGATTACTTAAATATACTATATCTTCATTAAAATATTGATCTTCATCTATTTTTTCTTCAATAAAGTTGCCTAATTCAATTTTTCTTCCATTTATATTAGTAGATATTTTTTTCCATATAATTCTATCATCTGCAAATATTCCTTTTTTTTCATCTTTACAGTCTTCAGTTACAATTAATACTATTTCAATATCATTACTTTCTTGTAACATCATATATATTTGTTCTGAAACTATATTTACTAATGAGTAATACTCTGAAAGTCCACTAAACATTGTTAATATTCCAATTTTCATTTCCCCTCCTAATTGTTAAGCGTGGTTTTACCCACGCTTAATAATATACTTCCAAATGCTTTTCATTTTTTATTTTTTATTTTTTATTTTTTATTTTCATTATATAATTTTATTGATATTTATATAGTTTTATTCTTTAGCAGTTATTGTTGCTGTTAATGTTTCTGTTTTTGTTAATGTCGCAGTTTCTGTTCTAGTAATTGTTTCTGTTTTTGTTTCTGTCATTGTACATTCTTCACACAAACAGTTTTCAAATAATCCAAGTTTAGATTGTAATATTAATTCTAATCTTGCTACACTTTCAACCATTTGTCTTACTGAATTATTTGTTTCTATTATTTCCTCTGAATTCCCCTGTTTTATTATAGCTTGTAATTTTTCCCCTTCTGCATTTAATATGTGCGCTAAAGCTGCTTGCTCTAATGCTACTGATTCAACAATGTCTGTGATTGCTTCACAACGAGTCACACCACTATTGACAATTATAGGCATTCCCATAAATAACACTCCTCATATTTAATTTTATGTTTCCATATAGTACATTTTATGTAAAAAAACATCTGATAGTTACTATTGAAAAAAATATATATTATGATATAATCTTATAATATATAAAACATGTAATATAGGAGGATAATATCGTGATCGATCTAAATCAAATATCAAAAGAAATTTATCAAAACAAAGTAAATAAAGGTTTTAATGTAACAAATATTGAAAAAGAATTTTGTCTTACATATGGAGAATTAGCAGAAGCATTTGAATCGTATAAAAAGAAAAAAGGAGATGTAGGCGAGGAAATTGCTGATGTAATAATATATTTACTTGGATTATGTCAAATTTTAAATGTAGATATAGAAAAAGAATTATTATCAAAAATAGAAAAAAATAAAAACAGAGAATATAAGATAATTGATGGTGTTACTACTCGTATAAAAGATTAATATTATATTATTATATTTTATCATTTCGTATTTATGTATACTTTTAAATTTAAAAAAGTAGTAAGTTACAACTTACCACTTTTTTTAATCACTTTATTAAATCACCTTACAAAATTACTTTATTCAATTAATTCATATAATTAGTTTATATAATTAGTTTATTCAATTATTTTTTAACTTTATTGCTTTAACAGGACAATTAATATAACAATCTCCACATTCATCACAGTGTGTCATATCTATTTCATATTTACCACTTTCTTTTTGCTCTATTGCTAAAAATGAACATTTTGTTTTACAAATTCCACAGGCTATACATTCTGCTTCTTCTATTTTTAGTCCTTTATATTTTATATTCCCACCATTATATGCAAAATATTTTCGTTCCAACTTATTTTCTCTTTTACTTTTTTCAAAATCATAATCAAACATTTCGCCTCTTGCTGATTTTATACAAAACACTACCATTGCTTGATATTTTTCTTGATCCTTTATACAAAAATCAAACATATCGTTGTTTTTACTTTTTATTTCTTCTATGCTTATTTCTTCGACATTACCTGTCATACTAATAGCATACCCTATGTCAAAAATTGGAAAACCATTTTCATCATGATCTACATTTGAATTTGCACATAAACCACATATTGAAATTTTCCCATTTTCCTTTAACTGCTTATAAAATGATTTTGTATGCATTGTCATAAAGTATATTCCTTTTTCATCATATGCTCTCAAATGTGCGATTCTTGTTTCTGGCTCACCAATCTCATTTATCGTAGCAAATGTTAAGCACCCAATTTTTTCAAAAGCCTCATAAATTTCTTTAATTTCCATCCTTTTTCTCCTTATATATTATTATACATCTTCTTTACTATTCATTTTTCTATTTATTTTATATACTTTCTTATTTTAGTGCTTTAGTCAATTTAAAATTTAATGTAAAAAATACGGATTAGTTTTACCCAACCCGTACTTCGTAAATTAAAAACACAAAAGAAAGAATTTATGAAATTGCCTTACTCAATTGTTAAATTTATTATATACTTATTTTTTTTAATATTCAATAGTTTTGAATATTTATTTAAAATAAAATTAAAATATATTTTAATTTAAATATTTTGTTATTCAATATTCATTTGTCTGTTGTAATATTTCCACACTGCTTGTACTTCGTCATCTGTTAAAACTTTATTATATAACGCAAAATTATATATTGTTCCTTTGAAATGTAATCCTCTTTCACCTCTTAAATCTCCTATTGATAATTCTGGTGCTTTTTGATATGGAATATTTCCAGATGCAAACACTTCAGCTAGTTGTCCATTTAAATATACTTTTGTTTCTCTACCTTTTTCTGCAGTTATTATTATATTTAAATATTTATTGTTATATTCTGAAATATCTATTAATGTATATTGGACATTTGAATAACTCATGTAGTCATAACTATATATTTTCAAATAGTTATCTGCTACTGCTGTCCAATTTATATATTGATCTATCGCTGGTGACATGGCACAAATTGTTCCACCCCATGAATTAACTCCTGCTGGATTTTCTGCCCAATCACCTCTTATTGTTACACTTATTGTATAATAATTATTTACTGGTTGATCTTCCGGTATTAGTTTTGAAACTGATGAATTATCTTTAGATACATATCCGACATTACCATTTTCATCTGTGATAAATTCCAATGACTCACTATCGTTTTTTTCATATGACCCCCAACTATCTTCATCTCTTAATGTTTGATCATCTCCTAGTCCTATTATCGAATCTAGTGGTAATCTTTCTGTCCCGGCTACAGCTGTAAATATTTGAAATGCATTATTTGGATCCATTGCATAAATATCATCTAAATTTTCTTTAAAGAGTATAAATTCATATATCGAATTCTTTTCTGCTTGAAATGTAAAATATGAATCTGTTCTCTCTAAAATTCTATCGTCTCCCATATCTGGAACCAATGTATTTGGATGATATACTGTAATTATTCCTTCTCTACCTTCTGTTATTACTGTTGCAGTAACAACATAAGAATTCATATTGTCTACAACTTCCATATATGCATCTTCTGGTAATGCTTCTTGATACACATTAAATGTTGCTGCCAAACTAGTATCATATGGGTCTGTTGCTGTTGCTGTTACTGTAAATGTGGCTTTTCCTCCTATGAAATCTTCGTTTTGTAGCGTTACTTTTATTTGCGAAACCTTCAAATCTGTCCCTGTGAATTCACTTTTCGTCAAATCTTCTGGATCTAATTCTGCAGATGATACGTTATATATAATATCTGCTGCTGTGTATCTTAATTCATCTTCATAATTATATACATCTATTATAATTTCATCTCCAACACTATAATTTGATATAGTATATATGTTATCACTTTCTTCTGTTAAATAATTACTTGTAAAATAGAAATCTTCTGATTCTATTAATTTTTTTCTGCTTTCTATTTCACTAAAATATTTAGCTATACTATACCCTATTACTAAAACTGCTATTATTGTTGTTATTATTGCAATTATTACAATTCTATTTTTTTTCTTTACTTTTTTTGTTTTTATTATTCCCACTCCAATTCCTACTTTGATATTTTAATATATGTCATCAATAACTATAAAATTTATTAAATCTTCATATTTTTCTTCACCTAAATGATTTGTCTCAACTACTATTCTGTAAGTTGTATTTGTTTTCATTAATGCTTCATTCAAATTTATCGTTAATTCTACATTCTTCAGATTATCATCTGGATTAAGTGTTATTATTCCTTTTTCTGGTGTTGATATTGTTCCATCTGCTACAACACTCTCTATAAGATTTGTTTGTCTTAAATATGCTCCTTCACTTTTTTCCATTATATATAATCTTACTGTAAAAGTTGTTGTTTCATCATAATCTATATAATCAAAATCAACTTTTAAGTTTGATAAATTTTCTCTAAGTACAAGCTCATTATTATCATTTACAATTAGATTCATTGCCGGTGGTGGTGGATCTATTACAGTAAAACTATTTGTTACTTCTGCATAACTTTCACCTTGAGGCTCTTCTGCAAATACTAATTCATGATATATACTTCCTGCTACATAATTATCCATTGGTGCATGTAATGTATAATTTACACTCTCAATATCTTCTATATTACCTAATGGTATTAAGAAATAATTTCCATAATTTAAAATGAAATCACTTTCCTCTAGTAGATATATTTTATCTTGAATTTCTATATAACTTCCTAATGGTATATCTTGATTAAATCTTATTCTTAATGCTAATACTTCATTTCTGTATTTTGTATCTATTCCTGATAATACATTTGTACCAAAATTAACTGTTACATCTACCTTATCATCTTGTATTACATAGTCTGTTGTTGATGTTGTTACTTCAAACTCTCTTTTTTCTACTATGTTAAAATGCAAATCATATTTTTCAGTACTTGTTCCATCTATTAATATAGGTTCTATTGATGCCGTATATGATCCTAAAGGTAAGTAGTTGTCATCAAATTCAACTATAAACGTAAATATTGCTCTTTCATTTCTTAAATCTGTTCCTATGTCAAATGCTTCACCTGTATTCATATCTTTAAATTCTAATAATGATATACTTGCTGTTTCAACTCCTACTTCATAGTAGAAATAGCTTGTTTTAAATATATAATCTCCCTCATCATTTGTTAACAAATCTGATGAGTCTATCATTCTTATTTTTGTTCCTACAGGTAAATTAGTAGTAAAATTAAATTTTATATCGTTATGTGTTGCTGCTATATACATAAAATCATACTGCATTGTCATACTACTATCTTCTGTTATTGTTACACTTGTCTTACCATTATTTATCAGTTTATATAACATACCTTCTGCTATTGCTGTTACTGGCTCGTCTACGTGTTTTGCATTTCTAGATATATTTAATCTTACTGTATATTTTATCCCTTTATCATCACCTAGTATTACATCTACATATTTTGTTGATGCATCATCTGCCATATTATCATAATTTTCTATTTCAAACAATATACTACTATTTGTATCTGCAGTGATAACTCCTAATGATATTGGTGTATCTATATATGATGATAATTCTTGTGTTGTCCCATTATCTAGTTTAGCTGTTATCGAAAAATTCCTATCTGTTATATTTGTATCAACTATATGTTGATTTGCATTAATCTCAGCTGCTGTTACTAAATCCACGTTATATTCTTTAACACTCAATACATACATATCTTTATTCTCAAAATATGATGGTAATTCAAATGTTACTGTTTTATCATCTGCTATATCATAACTTGCAAGTATTTCTTTATCATATTCAGTTACATATCTTAGCATAGTATTTACTGTGTTAGCTTCTGTATATATATTTTCTGTATTTTCTACTCCACCTTCTAAGTATTTTTGCCAACCAAATGAATTAAATGTTAACAATTTCCCACTATCATATCCTGTACTTACATATCCTGATTTTGTCTGATATTTCAAATTAAGTGATATTATATCTTCTGTATGTGATTGTACTATTGTTCTTGGTAACCCTGTTATTTTAATCATTGTTACTTCTGATAAATCTGTAACCTCATCTATTGATAACCACTCTGATTCTTGTATAAAAATATTTCCACTTGTATCTGTAAACCACCTTTTAGTCGTATATTTTATATCATAAATCAATCCATTATCACCTACTATCTGTGGTTCACTTGTTAATACAAAATCTATTACTGTATTTGCTACATTCATTTCTTTTGGGTATGTTACCCCTGTTTTTGGTATTGGTATGTAATGATAAAAATCTTCACCTGCTATTAATCCTTCTGAATTATTTTGAATTCTAAGATTATATGATGCAACACCACTATCTATATTTCCATCTACATCACTTAATATGTATGATGTATCTGTTGTTGTATATTCTTTATCATTTATACTTATTTCATTTGTAAATTCAAATTGATTTGTATTTGGATTAATTGATATTTCTTTTTTGGCATAATTATATATTACAACATTCTTATTCAAGCTTCCATCACCATCAAAATCGTATGGTTCTATTATTTCTCTTGCTGCAAATTGTTGCATATTCATATTTGGTTCTCCTACAAAAAGAGAATTATTTAAGTTGACAGCTGTATAATTTGCAGTAGGAGCTGTTGTTAAGTTCATTGAAATTATTAAATCCCCTGATGAATTTGCACTATGTAGTATATAATTTTCATCAAAGAACGGTCCTCCTAACTCTACAACACCTTGGTCAAACCATATCGTATATACATTTTCTCCTGTAGCTTTATTTACTTCCAATTTAATATATGGTATTAATGTTTCTCCTTTAAATAGTGCAAATAAATCTTCTTCTACAATAGTAACACCACTTGGTAATATTACATATAAATGTGGGTTATCTGAAAATTGAGACGCTGTATATGGATATGTATAATTACATATTTGTGCTTGTACTGATATTTTTTCCCCCGCACTATAATTTGTTTCTTGTATGATTATATTTTTTAATTCTAAACTGTTTTCATGTAGAGATGACCTAGTTGATGAAGCTCTTTTTTCTTGTGTTTCTTTAATATTCCCTTGATCATCATATTCAGTTATAGTAAGTGTACTATATGCTGTTGTTGATGAATTGAACTTACCATAATACGTTCCAGTTGCTGCAAATGAATTTGAAGCACCTACATATATATACCTTGTATTTGGTAATATATAATCTATTTCATATGTTATCTGTTTGATAGACACTTCTTCAACATTCAATATATTTGCTGGATTTTCTGCATTATATGAATCTACTAATTCTTTAATAGTTATTAGTGTAGTTGCTCTCATAGTATTTGATGAAGTAATATTATATATTCCTCTTCCAACTTCGTTTGAATATTTATCTACCAAAACATATTCCAAATCAAAATTAGTATTTAAATTTTGTGGTGCTGCAAATGCTCTAACATCTATTGAATTTCGCTTGTTTGAATTTATAGCTATACTTGAATCAAATACATAATTCATCTTAACTTTCTCACTTGCTATCTGACCATCATTTTTAATACTTAACATACCTAATAATGTTTCAACTTCTTGTGTATAGTTAACCAGTGTACTTTTACTATTTGCTTCTATACCCAGTGAAACATTCTCAACTATTGTTGCATTTACATTAGTTCTATGTGTATGCACAACTCCTCCATAACTAGTTGTTGTTAATACATACCCATAACTAACTTGCTCTCCAATACTGAATTTACTAGAATCTAGTGATATTACTGGTTCAACTCTTGTTCCATCATTTATTATTAGATCATATGCTGTATATACAACTTTTGTTGGATCTGAACTATCTATTGTAAATTTACTATTCAAATCAATATGAGATCCTACTTTTTCTTCAATAAATGTTGCATAATTTGTTCCATCTGTTGGTAATATGAATTCTATTACAACTTTTTCATAATATCCTGATGCATTACTTAAATACGGATAACTTACTGTATTATTTAAATCCGTACCAAAAACTTTAGGTGTATAATATGTATTAAAATACGGTGTTAATGGATTTGAAAATTCAACTTCTGTTAATGTTTTTGAATATACATTTGAACCTTCTGTCATTGTTACTGTTATAGGATCAAAATCTCCAGTCAAGTTATTATTTGTTCCTGCTGCTTTATTCCATATGCTATAATCATATGTTACAGGAATAACAAGTAATTCTTCATCTGTTGCTAAAGAATGATATGTATATGTTATTGTTCCTGTTCTTGGATTTGAATATATTCCTGCTCCTTGTCCTCCCGTTCCGTCCAATCCAGATAATTCTTCAAATTCTACAGATGTAATACTTCCTGTTATTCCTGTCCATGTAGTTGTACTTATATCAGTATCATTGTCATACCATTGCATTCCAACAGGTAATACTATCTCAATTGTACCTCCTATTGATTCTGTAAACTTAGGATCTATTACCAAATATCTTACCGTTTTAGTATAATCCCATGGTGTACTTGTTGCTCCTGCTGATGTTAATTCTACACCAACGGTGTGTGCACTATCTTCATATAACCATGCAGTAAATGGCATATTATCACTTTTAGTTATAGCTCTTATTTCTATTGTTCTACTATTTGCTGTGACTGGTACTAAATCTCCAGCTTCATAATCAGATATTCCATCTCCATTTATATCATATCCTGAAAAAATCTCACCTTCCTCTGGCATAATTCCTATTTCTTTAGGATATGGTAATATAATATTTCCATCTATGATATCTTGTGTCATACTTTTCAAATCATATTCGCCTAATTTATATGTAATATTTTTAGTTGTATAAGTTTGAAAAATATCATCATAGTTCAAACTTATTACAGCAATAGTAATTAATACAATTATTGCTATTACTATTATTTGTTTCCTTATTTTTATTCTGCTCTTTCGCTTTTGTTCTCGTTCTTTTCTCACAATTAATCCTCTCTAAGCTTTTACCCGCCTGCATTATGTTCTTCAATTTTTAATTGTTTGTTATAATAATTCCAAACTGCTTGAATCTCATCTTCAGATAGCACTTTATTGTATAAAGCAAAATTATATATCACTCCTTCAAAATATAGCATCCTACCTGGTCTTAAATCTCCTATAGTTAATTCTGGTTCTGATTGATATTGTAAATTTCCCGAATTAAATGTGGATATTAACTCACCATTAATATATACTTTTGATTGCTTATTTTTTTCTCCTGTCACCGTTATATTCATATATTTATTATCATATTCCGTTATATCTATCGTCATAAATCCATTACCTACTACTAAACTTGGAGAATAATATTGATAACTATATATTCTTAACGTATTTTGCTTAACAGCAATCCATGTTATTTGTTGTCCAGCCACAGGTGAAATTGCAACAACAGTTCCTCCTAAATTATTCCCATCGGCTCCTGTTGGTATATTCTTTGTTATATCAACTTTAATAGTTGTATTAATACTATAGTAATCATTTACCGGTTCATCTACTGAAATTTTATTTGTTAATGAACTTGTTCCATTTCCTAAAAATCCAATGTTTCCATTTTCATCAGTGACATATTGAATATCTCCGCCACCTGTATATTTATCATATGATCCCCAACTATTTTCATCTCTTAGAGATAAATCATCACACATTCCTATTAGTGAATCTAATGGTAATCTTTCTGTACCCACTACCGCTGCATATATTGCAAAACCATTATCTGGATCTATTCCATAAATGTCATCTAAATTTTCTTTAAATAATATAAATTCATATATTGAATTTTTTTCTGCTTGAAATGTAAAATATGAATCTGTTCTCTCTAAAATTCTATCGTCTCCCATATCTGGAACTAGTGTATTTGGATGATATACTGTAATTATACCTTCTCTTCCCTCTGAAGTTACTGTTGTTGTTACAACGTAAGAATTCATACTATCAACTACATACATATATGCATCTTCTGGTAATGCTTCTTGATATACATTAAAAGTTGCTGCCAAAGTACTATCATATGGATCTGTTGCTGTTGCCTTTATCGTAAATGTAGCTTTTCCATCTATGAAATCTTCATTTTGTAACGTTACTTTTATTTGCGAAACCTTTAACTCTGTCCCTGTGAATTCACCTTTCGTCAAATCTTCTGCATCTAATTCTACAGATGATACATTATATATAATATCTGCTATTGTATATCTTAATTCATCTTCATAATTATATACATCAATTATAATTTCATCTCCAACACTGTAATTTGATATTGTATATATATTATCACTTTCTTCTGTTAAATAATTACTTGTAAAATAGAAATCTTCTGATTCTACTAATTTTTTCCTACTTTCTATTTCACTAAAATATTTAGCAATACTATATCCTATTACTAAAACTGCTATTACTGATGTTATTATTGCTATTGTCACTATTTTATTACTTTTTAATTTTTTTACACTTTTTGAGTTGTTTTTTTCTCTTACTTTCTTTTGTTTCATTTTTTATATCCACTCCAATTTTATGATTATCTCAAGTATATCAAAACGTCTTTTTTCTGTCTACATTTTTCCATATTTTTCACACAAATTTAACAAAAAAACACAAACATAATTAATAGTATTAAATACTTTATTTTATGTTTGTGTTTAATTATAATTTAATCTTATAATTCACTTAATTCCTGTAGTTTTAATAAATGTCATCAATAACTATGAAATTTATTAAATCTTCATATTTTACTTCACCTAAATGATTTGTCTCAACTACTATTCTGTAAGTTGTATTTGTTTTCAT
>CAYJIP010000007.1:0-12802 GCA_964370265.1 uncultured Clostridium sp.
AAAGAGAATAATATAAAATGCGTGTTTAAGAATAGAGCAGATGAAATTCCGCAATATAAGCTAGATAAGTTATTTGATAAATTCTATAGAGTAGATGAATCAAGAAATACAAACACCGGAAATTCTGGTGTTGGTTTAGCAATTACAAAAGAAATAGTAGAGTTACATGGTGGGAAAATATATGTAGAGAGTGATAGCAAGTATATAAAATTTACAATTGAATTGTATAAATAAAATAGCTACTAAATGATGAAATAACCCTAATTATTAAATAGAAAAGTTTAATAATTAGGGTTATTTCAATTGTTAAGTATAAATAATAATTATTTAGTAAGTAAATTTTTAAAATCAGCATATAAATAAAATGTTCCAACAATAAATGATACTGAGTCAATATTTTTTCGAACAAATTGTATAGATTCATTTAATTCTAATGTTAATATTTTCTGAGAATCTTTTTTATATTTTAGTGCAATTTGATATAACTCTTCTTTTGGTACAAAAGAATGATTAGAATTACCTGAAGTAAATATAAAAGTAGAGTGTTCCATTTCTAATAATGAATTAATGATAACATCAGTGTCTTTAGTATTAAGTAAAGAGATTATAAAAATTTTTTCTTTAGTAGGAAAGTACATTTTAATTGTATGTTTTAAACTACTAATGGAAGATTCATTATGAGCTCCATCATAAATTACAGTAGGTGATTTAGAAAGAGTTTCAAATCGAGCTTTATGTATTACTGTTTTTAATCCATTTTTTAAGCTTGATTCAGATATATTAAATCCATTTGAGTTTAATACATTGACAGCCTCAATACAAAGAATAGCATTATTCGTTTGACATATATTTTTTAAATTTAGTTTGATTTTTTTTAAATCTTTATAGTCAAAATATTGATAGTTTTCGTCAAACGTATGGTTTAATATTTCATTAGAATTAAGTAAAATTAAATTATTATTTAATTTGCGAGATTGTTCAATGAAAATATTATTAATTCTATTAGTTTGTTTTATAAATAATGTATTTGAATTGGATTTCATTATACCAGCTTTTTGATAAGCTATTTTTTCTAAAGTATTACCTAAAATATGCATATGATCAAAGCTAATTGATGTAATGATTGATAAAACAGAGTTAGATATGGCGTTAGTACAATCATAAAGTCCACCTAGACCAGTTTCAAGAATAACAACGTCAACATTATTGTTATAGAAATAAAGTAACGCTATAATCGTTTCTAATTCGAATAAAGTGAATTTGTTTAAACTAGTAAGTTCATATTCTTTGATATATGGTAAGAGTTCGTCAATTAGGGTGTTTAATTCATAATCAGATATATTAATATTGTTTATACTAATTCTTTCGTTATATTTAATTAAATGAGGTGACATATATTTCCCTACAGAATAGCCATTAAGGCAAAGTATATTATTTAAGATCTCTGTAGTACTACCTTTTCCATTTGTACCAGCAATATGAATAAATTTAAGTTTTGTATCAAAATTATTATATTTACTTAATATAAATTTCATAGCAGAAAGTGATAAGTTATTAGAACTACGAGGAAGACTATTGAAGTATTTTTCTATATTACGCATTATGTGCTCCTTAATTATATTTTGTTTATATTTTTTTGTGAGTGATTTTATAGTTATTTTTATACATAATTAAAGACAAATAGTGTTATTCTATTTGTCTTTGGGAAATTTATTGGAACAGATAAACTATTAATGCTGCAGAAAACATTAGTAGGAATCCTGTTATCATTAAAAAAAGTGTTTTTGAATAACCTTTTGGTACTATTTGGTCATTAGCATCTAATTTTTTTATTATTGGATGTAATTTAAAATAGTAAGTAGTGATTGAAATTATTATAGTGATAATTGACCAAAATTTAGTCGTTTCATTGCCTGTAAATAATATAGCAACTAATATTGCTATGAATATAAATTTAACACCAGCAACCCAATTAGTCATATATTTTGCAAATAAATGCTCATTATCATTTTCTTTAGATTTTTCCCATTGCTTAAATACTGCAACACCATTACCATATTTGAATTCAGGTTTATAGTATAAAATTATGACATTGGAAAATTCTAAAATTATAAATATGATTATAGAAATGTCTAAAATATTCATTAAATGTTCTCCTTTGTAATATATAATTCTGATATAGTATAGCACAAAAATAAAAAAATGTACATAAAAAAAGAACTAGATTGCTTTTTAGAAGAAATCTAGTTCGTAAACAAAAAATAAAGCATATAAATATATGATTTATTAATCGCATTGTAGCAAAAAAAGATATTAAAGTCAATAAAAAAATTGAAAATATTTGAAAAATAAAGGTTTTTTAGTATTATTAATAAATTAATTAGTATAAAAAATAAAAAATATGGAAAAATTAAAAATACAGTGATATAATAAGAAAAAAACAAGGAGGAAAAAATGTCAGAGGAATTAAAGAAAAAACTTTTTAATATTAAAAAAAATGGATGGGATGAGATAAACGAAGAACAAAGACAAGATATATTCAATTTATCAGATGAATATATCAAATTTTTAAATAAAGCTAAAACAGAGAGAAGTTTTATAAAAGAAGCAAGAAAACTTGCAGAAAGTAATGGTTATAGAGATATAATTGAATTTGACACTTTAAAAGCAGGAGATAAAATATTTTTTGTAAATAGAGATAAAAGTATGTATTTAGCCGTAATAGGAAAAGAATCTATAGAAAATGGGATGCATATGATTGGGTCACATGTAGATTCACCAAGATTAGATTTAAAACCAAACCCATTATATGAAGATAGTGGATTTGCATATTTTAAGACACATTATTATGGTGGAATAAAAAAATATCAATGGACAGCTATACCGTTATCTATGCAAGGTGTAATTGTTAAAACAAATGGCGAAAAGATAGAAATAAATATTGGTGAAGATAAGTCAGACCCGATATTTACAATAACAGATTTATTACCACATTTAGCTCAAGACCAAATGGATAAAAAATTGAGAAATGCAATAAATGGAGAAGACTTAAATGTGTTAATTGGAAGTATTCCGTATAAAGATGAGAAAGTATCAGAAAAAGTAAAATTAAACATATTAAATTTATTAAATCAAAAATATGGAATAACTGAAATTGACTTTACAAGTTCAGAGATAGAATTAGTACCAGCTTTTGAAGCAAGAAGTTTAGGATTTGACCAAAGTATGGTAGCTTCTTATGGACAAGATGACAGAGTATGTGCTTATACATCATTAAAAGCAATGATGGAATTAGACAATGTGAAAAATACAGCAGTATGCATATTATCAGATAAAGAAGAAGTTGGAAGCATGGGGAATACAGGAATGGAATCACACATGTTTGATTTCTTTGTATCTGAAATATTAAATAAGTTAAATATAAATAGACCAAATTTGTTAGATAAAATATATTGTTTTTCAAAAATGTTATCATCAGATGTGGATGCAGGTTTTGATCCAATATATGCGTCAGTATCAGAAAAAAATAATGCTGGATTTTTAGGTTATGGAGTTGCAGTTGTTAAATACACGGGTGCTAGAGGAAAATCAGGAGCATCTGACGCAAACGCAGAATATGTAGCATGGGTAAGAAATGTATTAGAAAAAAACAATATCAAATATCAATTATCTGAATTAGGAAAAGTAGATATTGGTGGTGGAGGAACAATCGCATATATTTTAGCTAATAAAGGAGCTGATGTAATTGATTGTGGAGTTCCAGTATTATCGATGCATGCACCATATGAAGTGACAAGTAAATTTGATATTTATGAAGCATATAAAATGTATAAAGCATTTTGGAATGAATAGAATAAGTTAATTTGAATAATCAAGATAAAAAGTTTAAACAAAAATAAAAGAAAAGTAAAAGAAAAGTATAATGCTAAAAAAGAAATATTAGAATTCTAATATTTCTTTTTTTACTGTTTATATATTTGAGTTTTTTTCGTTAACTATTAAATCAATAATAGAAGAAACAAGTAATTTATTCTCAATACTTAATTTAGACATTTTTTTAGAAATTTCAATGTCATCTAAAACTGTTTCGTTTGTTATTAAATCTGCATAAAGTAGATTTGGTGATATTCCTAAAATATTCATATAATTAATTAGTGTTTGAGTTTTTAAACCACCATTTCCTGTCTCTATACGTGAGATATATTTAAATGATATTCCCAATTTTTCAGCTAATTGTTCTTGTGTTAAATTATTTTCATTTCGAAAATTCTTTAGTATTATACCAAATTTTTTGTATATATTATTTTTTTCTGATATATTATCCATATAATCCTCCAAATCTATAATAATATAATAATTAGTATATCAATATAGAATGATTGTATGAACACACTAATTGTGGTACTGAACGCGTGGTTGAAATTAGAAGAAAATGCAGTTGAATGCAGTTGTGAAGAAAAAAGAAAAATGACATTATCTAACTAAAAGTTAGACAGCGGGTATAATTAGTATTAACAAAAATAGAATATTAAATCAATAAAACTAATAAAAAGTAAGATTTTTTGAAAAAAGAAAAATAAAAAATGTTAAAAAGAAAAATATGAATTTTAGAAAATATATTAAAATATAAAAAAATATGGTAAAATAATTGGTAACAGAAGAAAGGAAAGGAAGATGCATATGATAAGGAAAATGAGAAAAGAAGATATTACGAGTGTTATGGCTTTATGGGTAAAAGGTAACTTCAAATCAAATTATTTTATAGAAAAAGAATATTGGATTGATAATTATAATGATATGAAAGAAAATAATATAATAAATGCAGAAGCTTTTATATTTGAAGAGAATGAAGAAATTAAAGGATTTATAACATTAAAAGAAAATATGATAGAAGGAATTGCAGTAAAAGAAAAATATTTACGAAATGGTATTGGTAGAAAATTAATAAATTATTGTAAAGAGAGAAGAGAAAAATTAATATTAAATCTATATGAAAATAATATTGAGGGAAGTGTATTTCTTTTAGCAATGGGATTTAAAAATACAAAAATACAGATAGATGAAAAAACTGGAGAAAAACAATATATAATGGAATGGAATGTATAAACAGATAAAAAAACTTAAAATCGATAATTTCATAAGAATAAATATTAGAAGGAAGAGGAAATAATATGAAAAATATAATAATTACAGCAGGACCAACAAATGAGCGAATTGATTCAGTTATGAAAATAACTAATATGGCTACAGGAAGACTAGGAAGTGTTGTAGCAGACACAATGATAGAAGAAAGGTCAAACGAAATTAATAAAATATTTTATATAACTACAAAAATGTCTGTTAAACCTGAGTATAAATCAGATAAAATAGAAATAGTACTTATAGAAACAACACAAGATTTATTGAATGCACTGCTAAAGCTGTTAAAAGAAAATAAGATTGATGCTATGATTCATTCAGCTGCAGTAGGTGATTATTTAGGAGAATATTGTATAACTGGTGAAGAATTAGCTAAACAAATTACAGAAAAAGTATTTAATAGTGGGTTTAGTAAAGAGGAGATGGAAAAAGAGATATTAGAAATAATAAAAGAGCCAGATCAATCAATAGATAATTCAGGTAAAATGAGTTCGTATCAAAAAAATATATTAGTAAAACTAGGATTAACACCTAAAGTTATAGGTGAAGTTAAAAAAGTGTCTCCAAGTACTAAATTAATTGGATTTAAATTACTTGATGGCGTTTCGGAAGAAGAATTATTAAATGTAGCTTCTAAATTGATGGAAAAAAATTCAGCAGATATAATTGTTGCAAATGATTTATCAAAAATAGGAAATGGAAAACATCCAGCTATTATTTTAAATAGTAAAAAAGAAATAAGAAGATGTGATACAAAGAAAGATATTGCGAAAACTTTGACAAAAATAGTTTTTAACTAATCAAACATTAAAAGTTACATATAATTAATAATATATACAATACAACCCACAATACATGATATTGTGGAGTGTATTTATACTTTAGACAGAAAATTTTTTTAGGGTATCTAAAATTTTCTGTTCATGTTCTTTTGGAAAGTGGGATACCAATTTAGGTAATAGAGTATCATAACTTATTGAATCTAAATAAAACCTATAAATAAAAGCAAAACAAAAGAGATAGAATATATTCTATCTCTTTTGACTATTGTCATATATAATTAGTTCTATTTTAGTATATAATTAATACCAATTATATTGAACTGAATGATTCCATGCGTTGATAGGGCTTCCATATCTAGCTTTAATATAGCTTAATCCCCAACGAATTTGAGTTTCTCCATTTGTATAGTAATCTGCTCCGGCAGATGCCATTTTAGATGCAGGTAAAGCTTGAGCAATACCATGAGCACCAGATGAAGAGTTGTGTGCATTTGGATTCCATCCAGATTCTTTATTCCATAAACTAACTAAAGCTATAAATTGATCATCACCCCAACCATAAGTTGAAAGCATATATTCTTTGGCATAAGCTTGATATGTAGCTGCAGAAGCAGTATATGCTCCTGGGTAAGAAGATCTACTAGTTACAGTTATTAATTCTGTAACTTCTACTATTTTATCAACAGCTTCTGTAATTATAACTTCTGAAAGTAATATTTTTTCTATTTCTATATCATTTTGATATTTAACTTTATAAGTTAATTCTTTTAAACCATCTTGTCCTTCTTGTACTACAGTATTAGTTGTACTTGAAGATGAAACAGTATTTTTAGTGATTGTATTAAAAGGTATAACAACTTGTTCAATAATAATTTTTTCAGTTATTGTTGAATAATTATCTAAAATTGTATCTAAAGTTATTTCAGTATTTTCATCTGAAATTGTAGCAATAGCTATTTCATTATATGATTTATCTACTATTTTTATAATTTCTCCTGAAGTTATTTCGCTATTTAAATCTTTAGTGGTTTTTTGTTCTTCAGTTAACATTATATTGTTTTCTTTAAGAATTTCTGCAACTGTTGTTTTTGATGTTAAAACATTCATTTCATATCCATTTTGCAAGATTATTGTTATATCTTTTAAACTTGGATTAACAGCAAGCACAGTTATTCCTGATAATAAAATTAAGATTAAGCTTATACTGATTATTTTCATAATTGAGATTGAAGCTTTTTCTGTATTTTTCATATTTTTTTAGTACCTCCTTTTGGTAACACAATTATTATTATACCATAAAAAGAAAGAATAGTCAAATTAGAAAAAGTAAATGTAAAAGCTATTAACTCAAGTAGCCCTAAGGAAAGTTGTTAAAAATAGAACAATGAAGTGATTTGAAAAATATAAAAACGCTTCCAGTTAAACTGAAAGCGTAAATGTATGGTGAGCCAGAAGGGATTCGAACCCCTGACCCCAGGCTTAGAAGGCCTGTGCTCTATCCAACTGAGCTACTGACCCATATCTTTAAGACAATAAATATAATAACATAAAAAATATTAAGTGTCAAGATAGTAAATGAAAAAAAACAAAAAAAGAGAAAATAAAATAAATAATAGAAGATATTTTACTTGAAAACAAAGAAGTTCTATGATTTATTTTATTTTTTTCTTTTTAAAAAATATTATATAAAATTTTATTGTATTAAGAATTCAGTACCTTTTTCAATATCAATTAATTTATACATAAAACCACCACCAGCATAAGTGAATACAGATGCTATAGCACTTAAATTAGAATTTTCATTATAAAAAAGTTGAATATTCTCAGGTATATTTAATAAATTTGCTTGCTGTATTCCCATTTGTATCGTATTTTGAGTTGCAGAGTCAGGATTTGGGATATCATCTATAGTGACATGCAAAGAGTCTGTAACAGCTTTGAGCTTAATTGTATATTCATCTTCAGATATATTTTTTATATTTAATAGATCGGTATTAGATAATAGTGAATTTGTTTCAATATTTATATTATATACTTCATAGTCTATATAATCAGAATAATATTTCTTAGTGATAACTAAAGATAATACATTTTCATTCAAGTAGTACGAATAGTTAATATCTCTATATTCCGTACTATAAATATCATCAAGTGCCTTCGTATATTCATCTTCTAATTTTTTTATTTCAGTATTAATAGTATCCGCATCTGCAGAATTTATTAAAAGTTTTGGCGTTTTTATACTAAAAGTATCATTAGACTCTGTAGTTATTGTTTCTTCAAGCGATGTTTCAATATATGTTGGTTGATCTGGAATTGTGTCAACAGTAGGATTGCTATTAAAATTTGAAGTGAAAAATCCTAAAGCAAGAATAATAACTAAAACTAAAATTAATATAATTATTTTTTTCATAAGTACCTCCTAAATTTGTATTTTAAAGTTAATTAAATTATATAATACAAAAAAAAAGAATGCAAGAAATATAATGTGAGTTTTGTGAATTGTGTGAAATTTATGTGAAATAGATTTACTATATAAAATTAGCATGATAGTATGGTGATAAAATATAGTAGGATTTAGTTACAAAATCATAAAGGAGGTAAATGCTGTGATTGAATTAAAAAATGTTACAAAAAAATATTCAAACAATGTTGCTGTTAAAAATGTTTCATTTTCAATAGAAAAAGGAGAAATTGTAGGGTTATTAGGTCCAAATGGAGCAGGGAAAAGCACAATAATGAATATGATAACAGGATATATAGAGCAGACAGAAGGTGATATTTATATAAATAAGATAAATATATTAAAAAAACCGCAAGAAGCAAAGAAAAACATCGGATATATGCCAGAAGGAGTTCCTCTGTATAGTGATTTAACTACAAAAGAATTCATTACATATATGGAGGAGTTAAAGCAAGTAGATAAAAAAATAAGAAAAGAAGAAATAAATAATGTATTGAAAAAAACACTACTTGAAGAAGTGAAAAATAAATTGATTAAAAATTTATCAAGAGGATATAAACAAAGAGTCAGTTTAGCAGGAGCCTTAGTGGGAAATCCGGAAATTTTAATATTAGATGAACCAACAGTTGGATTAGATCCTAAACAAATAATTGAAATCAGAAAATTAATCAAAGAATTAGGTAAGACACATACAATTATTTTAAGTTCTCATATTTTATCAGAAGTTAGTCAAATTTGTAATAAGGTAATTATAATAAATGAAGGAAAGATAGTAACAATTGATACTCCAGAAAATTTAGAAAAAAAATCATCTGGAAATAGTATATCAATTATTGTAGAAGATGTTAATAATAAAATAATAATGATGAAAGATAAGATTGATGGGATTATAGCTATAAAATTTATAGAGGAGTTAAAAGATAAAACTAAAAAATATAGAATTGATGTAGAAAAAAAATTAGATTTAAGGAAAAAAATATTCGTGGAATTTGCAAAACAAGACATAACAATATTTGAAATGAAAAAAATTGAAAAAGGTCTTGAAGATGCGTTTATAGAAATAATTAAGGAAGGTGGTAAAAAAAGTGATAGCCATAATTAAGAAAGAATTTAAATCATATTTTTATTCTCCAATTGGATATATATTTATAGGGTTATTCTTAATGATGTTCAGCGTGTTCTTTTATATAGATATATTCCAATATAGAAGCAGTAATTTTGAATATATATTTTATTCTGGTGCTACAATATTGACATTTATAATACCAATATTGACAATGCGAACTATAGCAGAAGAAAGAAAAACAGGAACAGAGCAATTACTTTTAACATCACCTATAAGTATAACAAAAGTTGTAATTGGAAAATTTATAGCAGCTACAATTATAGTTCTAATAACAGAACTGTTAACATTAATGTATTTTGTAATCTTAAGTTTTTATGGTAATCCTCAAATAGTAACATCTTTTGTAACAATGTTTGGATTTTTATTATTAGCAATGTCATACATTTCCTTTGGAATATTAGCATCTAGTATAACAGAAAATCAGATAATCGCAGGAGTGGTAACAATAGGATTTTTTATAGTTACTTGGTTTATACCTCAATTTATACCATCACTATCAGGATTATCACTAATTAATTTATTTGCAAAATTCCCAGCAGGACAAGTTGATATTGCAGATACAGTGACTTTCATAACATTTATTTCTACATGTATTATATTATCAATAATATTTATGCAAAGAAGAAAAAGTGTAAGATAGGAGGAAAGTAAATTGAAAGACCAAAAGAACAAGGAGAATCAAACATCAATAGTACCGATTAAAAAAGATATAAAAAACAAGAAAAGAAAAAAGAACGACAAAAATGATGCAATACAAACTTTTAAAAAAAATTGGTTACTGGATGGAACAAGAACTATATTATTGGTATTAATCATCATCATTATTATGATGGGAATAAATGTGTTTGTACAAAATTTAGAACTAATACCAATTGACTTAACACAACAAGGATTATATTCTTTATCAGAAGAGAGTGAAGAAAAAATTTCAAGTAATGAAAAAGATGTACAAATATATTTTGTAGGTTATTATGAAGATAGTACAATAGTAGATTTAGCAAAACAATACACAAAGGTGAATGAAAAAATAGTAGTTGAAGTTGTTGATATGACAACAAGGCCTGACTTGGTACAAAAATATGGAATTGAAGAAGGATTAACAGGTATTATTATTGAATCAGGAGAAAAATCAAAAGTTTTAACAGAGTATGATTTAATAACATATGATGCTATAACAGGTGAACAAATAAGTATAGCTGAAGAAGTATTTACAAGTTCAATTATTTCTGTTTCAACAGATGATGTGCCACAAGTATATTTCTTAGAAGGATATAGTAAGTTTGATCTATCTTCTAATCTGTATTTATTGGGAATGTATATGACGAATGAAATAAATGATGTTTTAACAGTTAATCCATTATCAGAAGGCATAATACCTGAAGAATGTGATGTACTAGTTATAATGACACCAGAAAAAGATTTTGATGATATTACAACACAAGCAATAACAGAATACATAAATAAAGGTGGAAATATTTTGTGGTTTAATTCTGCAATTGTAGAAAAAATAGAATATACAAATGTAAATAAGATATTAGAATTATATGGAATTGACCCGTTTGAATATGGAATAATTAGAGAGACAAATTCAGATAATATGGTTTCAGGATTACCAGATGTGATATTTCCCGAAACATATAGTTCAAACATAACAAGAAATTCTCCAGAGATAGTGATGGTGAATGCAACGAAAATAAATATTAATGATGAAAAAGTAATAGAACAGGGAATAACACAAAATATACTACTTAAAACATCTGAAGGAACATATTTTAGAACAGATTTAACAGAAGAATCAGATGGTGCCAGTGAAAATGAAGAACAAGGTTCATTTATAGTAGGTGTAGAAATGATTAAAACCATAGAAAACCAAGAAATTATAGAAAATACAGAAAAAATTGAATCAAAGCTAATTATATATTCAGAAAATTATTTTGTTACTGATTATACAATAATGCAAAATTCACAGTATCCAGGGATAGAATTATCATATAATAAAAATTTAATATTAGATTCTATAGCATATCTAGGTGAAAGAGAAGATGATATTATATCAAGAAAAGGAACAGGAGCAGTTATAATATATTCCCCAACAGAAACACAAGATTTAATTATAAAAATTATAATATTCATGGTACCAACATTGATAATAGTAACAGGTTTTATTGTTTGGCAAATAAGAAAAAGAAAGTAAAAAAATTAAAAGAATATAAAAAAGAAATCCTCATAAAATTATATGGGGGTTTTTTATGTCGTGTAGAAATATATTGAAAATTATATTTATAATTATAGGTTCATTCGTAGGCGCAGGATTTGCATCAGGAAAAGAAATACACCAGTTCTTTTATGTTTATGGGACAAAAGGAATAATTGGTATGATAATCTCATTTATATTAATAGGGATTATAATATATAAAACATTAATATTGGTGAGAACAAAAAATATTGAAAATTATGAGCAATTTCTAAAAATTATATTTGAGAAAAAAATATATAACGGAAAAAATAAAAAGATAATACAAATATCAATAAATATTATAAAAATATTTATACTTGTAACTTTTTATATAATGATAGCTGCATTTAATAGTTTTTTCCAACAACAATATGGGATAAGTAAACTAATAGCAAGTATCATAATTTGTATAATAATATATTTTACATTATCAAAAAAAGTAGATGGTGTAATTAAAGTTAATCAGATATTAGTACCAATAATACTCTTGGCAATATTAGGTATATCCATATATTTTATAAACACAGAAGAAATTAATATTTTAAACATAAAAACACAAAAAGAAGAAGGTAGTATTTTTAGTGGAATCCTATATGCAAGTTATAATAGTATATTAATGATACCACTATTAATATCATCAAGTAAGTTAGTAAAAAGTAAAAAAGATGTAATAGTATCTAGTCTAATATCATTTTTTTTATTATTAGTATTTTCAATTCAAATATTGATGTATTTATCAATTATTAATGTAGATATAGACCAAATTGAAATGCCAATAGTATATTTAGTATCAGAAAAATCAATGATTTTAAAAAACATATATGGAATTATTATATTATCATCTATATTCACAACAGCAATATCTTTAGGTGTTGCATTTTTAGAAAATCTTGAAATAAAAGAAAAAAGTTATCCACAAATTGTTAAAATCATGTGCATAACTAGTATTATAATTTCACAAATTAGTTTTTCACAATTTATAAATATAGCATATCCAGTTTTTGGGATAATTGGAATATTCCAAATGGTTAAAATATTAAAATATTAAAATATAG
>CAYJIP010000007.1:12812-83765 GCA_964370265.1 uncultured Clostridium sp.
TATATTTTGAAGAAATATACAATCTAGATAAATTGTACATTTAAGTCTTTTTATTGATTTTTTCTGATCATTGTAGTACAATTAGGCTAATATTTGCTAAGGAGAGAAGTGATGGAAAACTTTTGGGAAAAAACGAAAGAAACAGATAAAAAATTAAATAAAAAAAAGATGGCGATTGTTATTAGTATAATAGTAATAGCAGTAATAATTTTGATAACATTTAGTTTATATATATTTAATCCAAATATTAGAGAATGGATGAATATAAATATTTTAGGAAAACAGATAACACACGAAGGTGTTGTGAAAATAGATAAAATGGATATACCAAATGGAAATATATATGCATTTGATAAATATATAGCAATATTAGATAAAAGTGAGTTGAAACTATATGGCGCAAATGGGAATGTTAAAGCTACATTAGATGTAATGATATCAAATCCAATATATGATTCAACAAATAGATTTTTAGCTATTGCAGAAAATGGTGGTAGAAAAATTTATATTGTAGAAGATGATAAAATAGCTTGGAAAGCCGATGTTGAAGGGGATATTATACAAATAGCTATAAATGAAAATGGGTATGTTGTTGTAACAACAGAAGATAGTAGTTACAAAACAGTTGTTATAATGTTTGATTCAGAAGGAAATCAGCTATTTAAGAAATTTTTATCAACTACAATTGTTGTTGATGTAGATATATCAAAAGATAATAAATATTTAGCTTTAGCACAGGTAGAAACATCTGGAACTATAATTGAATCAAGTGTTAATATTATAGATATAGAAGCATCTAGTACAACAACAGTAGAAATAGAAGATATCATACATCAAGGCAATAGTGAAAGTTTAATTGTAAGCATTGAATATCAAAATAAAGGAACGCTATTATGTATGTATACAGATTCTGTTAGAATGATAGAAAATACTGAAGACAAGTTGATTGTAGACACAAAAGAAAGAAATATTACATATCAGTCTGTAAAAATAAACAACTCGATAGTTTCGATAGAAGAAAAAGCATCAGGAATATTTTCTGCTAATTCATATATAGAAATATTAGATATTGATAATAATAAGATTAAAAATTATGAAATAGATACAATTATTAAGGAAATGGTGACAAAAGGAGAAATGATAGCACTTAACTTAGGTACTGAGTTAGAAATAATAAATACAGACGGATGGTTAGTAAAAAGATATATATCAGCACAAGAGATAAATGCAATAAGTTTATCTGAAAAAATAGCAGCAGTTATATATTCAGATAGTATTGATATAATTGATTTTTAGGAGGAAAAAATGGGAATAATAGTAGATTTGATATTAATAGGCTTAATTATATTATCAGCATGGTTAGCATATATGAAAGGATTTACAAAGCTAGCAATTAGCTTAGTAGGAACAATTGTAGCAGTCATAATAGTATTAGTGTTATACATACCTGTAACTAATATAGTAGTGGATAATACAGAGATAGATGATACCATAGAGGATAATATAATTAACTATGCAACAGAACAAATAATAAATGGTGATGACAGTGAAATAAAACAAGGAATTTTAGAATATGCAACAGAAGGTATAATAAAAGAAACTGCAAAAGAGATATCTGTTAATGCGGTGAAAATAAGTGTAATTATAATATTATTTGTGGGAATAAAAATTGCTTTATTATTCGTAAAAGGTATAGCTGAGCTATTAACTAGATTACCAGTTGTAAAACAAGCAGATAAAATTGGTGGAATAATATATGGTGCATTAAGAGGAATAGCAATATCGTTTGTGATATTATTAGTGATTAATATGCTTGATGGATTTATAACAGATAAAACAATTTACACAGCAATAGAAGAATCATATATAACAAAATCAATGTATTATAATAATATATTTGAAATATTGCTATAATATTGTAGAATATAGTGAAAAAAATGTAAAATTAATTGATTTTATAAAGTATATTTGTTATACTCGTTTTAAGAAATTTTAGGAGTGAAAATAATGAGTAGCAAACAAAAGACGATTAGAGAAAAAGAAAATAAAAAAGATAATAAAAAAAATAAGAAGATAAAAAGTAAAGCTAAAAAGAGAAAAGGAAAAATAATAAAATTAATATTAATGATAATTTTATTAATATTAATAGTATTGGCAGGAATATTTGCATATAGAGTACATAAAAATGGTGGTGGAGTAAGTGGAATACTTGCAACTGTTGTAGGGCATGATGAAAATACAATAAAAGAGTTAAAAGAATTTAGAGTATTATTATTAGGTATAAGTACAGATCAAGAAGATGTATATTTAACGGATACAATAATGATAGCATCATATAATCCAAATACACAAAAAGCATCATTAGTATCAATACCAAGAGATACATATATGGGATCTAGCCCTTCATATGCAACAGCATATGAAAAAATAAATGCATATTATGCAAGAGAAAATAGACCAGATGAAACACTTGAAGCTATTAATGATGTTACAGGATTAGACATTGAATATTATGTTGTTGTTAAAACAGAGGCATTAATTGAAATTGTAGATGCAATAGGAGGAGTTACATTTAATGTTCCTATAAACATGAATTATACTGATACATCACAAGACTTAGTAATTGATTTAGATGCAGGTGAACAATTATTAAATGGTGATCAAGCAGAGCAATTATTAAGATTTAGGCATAATGATAATTATACAACATATCCAGAAGAATATGGAACAGAAGATACAGGAAGAATGAGAACACAAAGAGAATTTATAGAAGCAGCAGTAGCACAGACTTTGGTTCCAGAAAATATATTTAAATTATATGATTTTATAGAGATTATAGCTGACAATGTTATAACAAATATAGATATTGACTATATAAAAGACTATATACCATATGCAGTTGAATTTAGTACTGAAAATTTAGAAACAGCAGTAATACCTGGTGTAAATACAAATGAAAATAGCAGTGGGACATGGATATATAAAATTAATAAAACAGATATGAATGAAATGTTTAATGAACTGTTTGTTGAAAGAGATTTGGTTGAAGAAGAAGTTGAAGACGGAGAAACGAAAAAAGAAGATTTAAAAATAGAAGTTTTAAACGGGACAACAGATTCACAAATTTTATCAAAAGTTATAGAAAAATTGGAAGATGCAGGATTTAATGTGACAAGAGAAGGTACAACAAATTCTACATCAAGAACAACTATTACAGTTGATTCAACAGTAAGCGAAAGTAGTAAGACAAATATTAAAAATATATTAGGTATAGGACTTGTAGCTAATTCAGAATCAGACAGATCAACAGTAGATGTAACAATAATAATAGGTAATGATTATGTTGAGTAATAAATATTTAATAAGTAAGTAAATAAATAAAAAAATGGGGGATTAATTAAATTAATTCCTCATTTTTTATATCTATATTTGTATTGTCTTTTCTAAGTAATGAATAGATTACAGAAGATATGGTGAAACCGACTACAATAGTGATAATTCCTATTAAATAAATTAAAGTTTTTGATGCCGATATAGAATTAAATGCAATTAAATCTGTAGAATAGGTTTCGTTATTAATTGTATAAGTTAATGTACCAACAACTTGACCTTCTGAAATTGGTGCTGTTAAATTTTCATTCAATACAATATTTTGTTCAAAGCTAGAAATATCTATGTCATTATTTACTAGTGCTACTATTTCATCATTTGTAATTATATTTAATTTATTATTATTCGAAGGTGCATATGTAATATCTGTTGATAAAACATATGAATTAGCATCTAATATTGTTTTGTAAGAATATTGAGAAAAACCATAATCAAATAAATTTATACTGTCAATAAATCTCGTAGATTCAGAATCAATAGTAGATCCACCTAAAATAACACAAATTAGTTCTAAATTATCTTTATTACTAGTTGTAACTAAACAATTTCCAGCAGGTGTTGTAAACCCGGTTTTACCAGACGTTGTATACTGATAGTAATATTTGTTATTAGGTATTATTAATTGATTAGTATTTGTATAAGTTCTTTCATCATATAAAGTCGTAGCAGGTATTGTTGTTGATACCATACTTGATAATTTGACAAAATCAGGATTCTGGATACAATAATACATTAAATTTGCCAAATCTGATGCCGTAGTGTAATGTGACTCGCTATGGCCACCATAGCAATTGTCAAAATGAGTATTTGTCAGACCTAGGTCTTCAGCTTTTTCATTCATCATAATTATAAAGTTATCTACGTTTCCTCCGACATGTTCTGCCAGTATTAAAGCAGCATCATTTGCGGATACAACTAGTAACATTTGAAGTAATTGTTCTACTGTTAATTGTTCACCAACTTGAATATTAGCAGAAGAATATTCTGGACCTAATAAAGTTGTCGAATATTCACTAGCTGTAACTACGTCCGTAAGTGGCACATTTTCTATAGTCAAAATAGCTGTTAATATTTTAGTGGTACTAGCTGGAAACATTTTCTCTTCAGCATTTTTAGAAAATAATACTTCGTTTGTATTAGGGTTTATAAGTATTGCAGCTTCAGATAAAACAGCTGGAGGTGTTGCTGCATATGATGTTAAGTTTAAGTTTATTAAAATAGTAAATAGAATTACTATTAAAAATATATAATATAATTTTATGTTTTTCATAAAGTCTCCTAAATTTAATAATTAATATGATAATACCTTATTTTCGTTAAAAATTCAATTATTTTGACATAATATGTTGAAATATGTAGGAGGTGAAATAAATAAAAGAAATAAAATGGCAACAAAAAAAGAAAATGATAATAGTGATAATAATAATTATTTGCATTACAATGTATTTTTATGTACAAAAAGATAAGAATATTGATATAAATTATGTAGAAGCAGATAGTAAAGTAAATAACAGTGAAGTAGATAACAACGAAGTAAATAATGAAGAAAAAAATTTAGAAGAAAAGTTAATTGGTAATAATGAAATCAAGATACATATAGCAGGGGCAGTTGTTAACCCAGGAATAATTGAATTAAATCAAGGGGATAGAATTTCGGATGCAATAGATCAAGCAGGAGGTTTGTTGATAGAAGCTAATCTGACAAATATTAATTTGGCAGAGGTTATTGAAGATGGCATGAAAATATATATTGCTACAAATGAAGAAATGGAATATTTGCAAGAAGAATCAATTAATATACTACCAAAAACAGGAGAAGTAGAAATAAAAGACGAAAAAATAAACATAAATACTGCAACAGAAAGTGAGTTAGATACATTACCTGGAATTGGAGAAGTAACAGCTATGAAAATTATAGAACATAGAGAAAAAAACGGGGAATTTTATGAAATAGAAGACTTAAAAAATGTAAGTGGAATTGGTGAGTCTAAATTTGAAGAAATAAAAGATAAAATTAAAGTATAAAATAAAACATCAAAAGTGCTAAAAATATAGTACTTTTGATGTTTTTATGGTACAAGCAATGGGACTCGAACCCACACGCTAATGCACACGTCCCTCAAACGTGCCTGTCTACCAGTTCCAGCATGCTTGCAAGTTAATGGTTGTTATGCTTGAAATTATGTTTTTCTTGTTTTTTCAAGACTTTAGATTGTATATTAAATCTAGAATGATTTTTATTTAAATTTAGAAATATGAATAAAAATAACAAAAATACAAATGTTAAAGCTAATATAAATAAAATAAATATTATATTTAAATTAATCATAATACCTCCTTAAATTAATGTTGTATGAATTTAATAATCCAATTTACTAATATTAGTGAAAGGATAAACCATACATATTTGTATGAATATTTTTCAAATAAAGAGTAAAAAGTATTTTCATTTTTTATAATATCTTTTAAGAGTAAGATAAAAGATATCACCAATAAAATAAAAATGGGTATACCTAAAAGATTATATTGTATAGCACTTGAAAAATCTAAAGTAAATATAGCTGTAAAAGAGCGGGTTAATCCACATCCAGGACATGGAATAGATAAAGCGTGCAGAGGACATACATAATCTGAAAAAAATATAAAAATAAATAAAATAATTAAAATAGGTAATAAATATTTAGACTTCATCGTAATAATAGATCTGTATAGATCTTCCTTTCTTTTCTATAATATAAAATATTTTCACATCAAAGAATGTTTTAATTAAATAAAAAAATCATTATTTAAAATAATGATTTTCATATCTACAGAGATTATTAAACTAATTTGTTACCTTCAGCATCAGTATCGATACTTCCAGCCAAAATCATTATTCCTTCAATGAATCCCCAAAGAGCACCTACACCGCAAGTAACGAAAGTTACTACTAATTGGATAACACCTTTTTTGATATTACCTAAGTAAAATTGGTGTACACCGTAAGCTCCTAAAAAGATCCCTAATAATCCAGCTACCATTTTTGATTTTTGATTTTCCATGGTTAATCCTCCTTCTATTAAGATATAACTATTTTATGATAAATATGCGAATTTGTCAATATAAAATGTTAAATACATAATAATGACAAATTATAAAGAATTTTAGCAAAAGTATTGCAAAAAGAAAAAAGATATAGTAAAATGTTAGCACGAACTAACAAAAAGGAGTTTTATATGAAATTAAGTAATTCGCAAGAAGAATATTTAAAAACAATATATATATTAAATACACAGTCAGAAAAAGTACGAGTAACTGATATAGCACAAAAATTAAAAATAACAAAACCAAGTGTAAACAAGGCAGTAAATGTTCTAAAAGAGTTACAGCTATTGTGTTATGAAGCATATGGAGATATACAGTTGACAGAAGAAGGTATAGAAGTTGCTTCAGAAATTTTGAGAAAACAAGACATTTTAGAAATATTTATAGCAGGAGTGTTAAATGTTGATGAAACTCAAGCAAAAACAGATGCATCAGCTATTAAATGTGCAATGTCAAATGAAACAGAAGAAAAATTACATAAATATATTATAGATATATTTAATCTTCAAGGTTTGGGATGTAAATGTAATTACAATGAAGAAAAAGATAGTTGTAAAAATTGTACAAACACTAAGCTGAGAGAAAAAATAAATAAAAATGAAAATTGGAAAAAAACAATAATTGAAGAAAAAGGAGTAAATAAATGTTGTTAGAATTGAAAGATATATGTTTTACAAGAGATAATAAAAAAATAATAGATAATATTAATTTAAAAATAGAATTAGGAAAATTTGTAGCTATTACAGGACCAAACGGGTCAGGTAAATCAACACTTATGAAAATTATAATAGGAATAGAAAAACCAGATTCAGGAAAAGTGATATTAGATGGACAAGATATAACTAATATGCCAATAGATGAAAGAGCAAAAAAAGGAGTTAGTTTTGCTTTTCAACAACCAGTTAAATTTAAAGGTATAACAGTGTATGATTTATTGAAAATCGCAGCACATAAAGAAATTAATAAAAATGAAGCATGTGAAATATTATCTAAAGTAGGTTTATGTGCTATTAACTATATTGATAGAGAAATAAATTCATCACTGTCAGGAGGAGAGTTGAAAAGAATAGAAATAGCAACAATAGCATTGAGACAAGCTAAGCTTACAATTTTTGACGAACCAGAAGCAGGAATAGATTTATGGAGTTTTAATAGTTTAATATCTGTGTTTGAAGATATGAGTAAAATAATTAAAGGAACAACAATAATAATTTCTCATCAAGAAAGAATTTTGAAATTTGCTGATGAAGTTGTTTTACTTAAAAATGGAAAAGTAGAAAAAATTGGTAAAGCTGAAGAAATATTAAAAAATGATCAAGAATGCGTAGAACATTGTTGTAAAAAAATAAAAGTATAATGAATAGAGGTGAAGTATATGTTAGACAAAATTAATCAAATAGATAGAGATGTATTGAATCAAATTTCTAATATTGAAAATATTACAAAAGGTGCATACAATATTCGTAAAAATGGAAAAGGTATAGACAAAAAAGTAACTAAAAATATTAGTATAGACTCAAAAACAGATGTATCAGGAATTGATATAAGAGTAAAAGAAGGAACAAAAGGAGAGTTTTTACACATACCAGTAATTGTTTCAGAAAGTGGATTAAAAGATAAAGTATATAATGATTTCTTTATAGGTGAAAATTCAGATGTAACTATAGTTGCAGGATGTGGGATTCATAATTGCAATAATGAAGACTCAGCACATGATGGAATACATAGGTTTTATGTTGGAAAAAATTCGAAAGTGTTATATATAGAAAAACATTATGCAGAAGGTAATGGAAAAGGTAAAAAAATATTGAATCCAGTTACTGAAGTTTACTTAGAAGAAGGTAGTTCTTTAGAAATGCAAACAACACAGATAAGAGGTGTTGATTACAGTATTAGAGAAACAAAAGGAGAAATGGGTAAAAATACAAATCTTGTTATTAAAGAAAAAATATTGACTGATGAAAATCAATATGCTAAAACAATATTTGATTTTGCTTTAAATGGAGAAAATTCTAGTGCACAATTAATTTCTAGAGCAGTAGCAACAGGAAATTCAAAGCAAGAATTTATTTCTAAAATATATGGAAATGAAAAATCATTTGCACATAGTGAATGTGATGCAATAATAAAAGATAATGCTAAAGTATTGGCAGCACCAGAAATTACAGCAAATCATGTTGATGCTAATTTGATACATGAAGCAGCAATAGGAAAAATAGCAGGAGAACAATTAATGAAATTAATGACTTTAGGATTAAATGAAAAAGAAGCTGAAGAAGAAATAATAAAAGGATTTTTAAAATAGGTATAATTAATAAAAATAGTAATATAATAAGAATATATTACTATTTTTATTATATTCTTTAAAACTATTGACAGAATAATGTTAAAGTAGTATAATAACTTAGTCATACATCGCGGGATGGAGCAGTTGGCAGCTCGTCGGGCTCATAACCCGAAGGTCGGAGGTTCGAGTCCTTCTCCCGCAACCAATTAGTGATTTTAGATATTATGATAATAATGAAACATAAAAACTCTAAAATTAAAAGAGAAGAGCTTACTGAAAAGTAAGCTCTTTTTGTTATTTTTATTTTTGTTATTTATTATTTTTTGTTTTTGTTCATTTTTATTTATTAGTTGTCAACTTGTATATTATTCTTTATCACTTAATTTAAAAGCTATAAAGAATCCAGCAATGAAAAGAGGAATTGCTAAAATAATATGTAATATTTCAAATGACATACCTTCTTTTATAGAAGTTAATAAAATAGATATTATTGAAGAAAAAACAAATCCTAATATTGCATAATATGTTTTTATTTCAAATTTATTTAATAAAAATTCAATTAATTTTGCAACTAGTATAATTCCAAATAAAACACCTATTCCAAATACAAATAAAACAGATAAATTTAATGGAATATTATTCATACTAAGTAAATCTTTAATAGTATTTAACACAGGTTCATAGTAACCTAGTAAGATTAGAATAAATGATCCACTTATTCCAGGTACAACCATAGAGGCTGCAGCAATTATACCAACAAAAAATAGTACAATGTATGAAAGAATATTCATGTTTGTAAAGTTAATTGAAGCTAAATCTGTACTTAAAAATTCAGTTATAGCTAAAGCTAAAATAATAACAAAAGTTAGTACAAATAATGAAATATTTCCAAATGTTTTTTTATTTCCCTTAATTTTATTATATAACATTGGAATTCCACCTAATATTAATCCTATAAAAAATAGTATAGTAGGCAATCTGAAATTATCAAGTGCACCTGTTATAAAGAAACTTCCAGATATTAGAGCAACAGCTGTACCAACACCTAATAAAGCAAGTAATTTTATATTCTTCTTGAAGTTTTTGAAAAAATGGCTTATTGCATCTATTAAATCCTCATAGATACCCATTGCAATCATAAGTGTACCACCACTTACACCAGGAATTATATTGGCAATTCCTATGAAAAATCCTTTAATAATTAATTTTATATGTTCTATCATAATATCTCCTTTGTAATAATTATTTAACAAAAATCATTATAATATAGTTAAAATTAATTTTCAATAAAAAACGAAAACTTTGTTGAAAATTAAATATTTGTATAATATAATGAATTAAAAAGATAAGAGAAAAATAAACGTAAAAAATAAATGTATAAATTTTAAAGTAAATATTCAAAAGAAAAAGAGGTAAATAAAATATATGAAAAAGGAATTAAGAGTATTATTATTCAGTATGGTTAGTAACTTATTTTTAGCAATAATGAAAATAATAGGAGGATTTTTATTCGGTTTAACATCATTATTTGTTGATGGATTACATACATTTACAGATTTTCTAATTAACATATTATCAGCAGTAGGAGCAAAATTGTCGAGGAAAAGACCAACAAAACACCATCCATATGGATTTGGAAGAATAGAATATTTAACAAATTTATTTGTAGGTATTTTCTTGTTTTTAATAGGTGTATATATTTTTTCAGAATCATTTCATAAAAATGATATAATTCCGCCTGTTTCAATATTATGGTTTTTATTGGGAGTATGTACAATTAAAGGTATAACATTACTTATAATGTATAAAAGAGCAAAGAAAATAAAGAGTAAAATATTATTAGTTTCCGCAAAAGAAGGTTTAGCTGATATATATTCAACAATAGGTGTAGCGGTGATAACGGTGCTTTTACAATTATCAATTGAAAACCCAATATTATCATATTCAGATTCTATAGGAACATTTATAATAAGTGTCATAATAATGAGGACAGCAGCAAAAATTGTTGTAGAGAATTCATTATCATTAATTGGAGAAATAGAAGAAGATCCACATATATTAGAGAAAACAGTGAATTTTTTAAGACAATATAGTAAAGATGTAAAAGCGGAAGATATATACTTAATAAAGTCAGGTGCATACTACATTTTAATATTAAATTTAAGATTAAATTCAGCACTTACGCTTAGAAAAGCAACAAAATTAGAAAATAAGATACAACGAGAGATAATAAGACATAAATCGTTACGTGTAAAATATGTAAATATTCATATTGAAGATAATTAAAAATAAGGATTAAGTATTAGGAGTTAGAAATTAGAGAACAATTAAAATCTAAGAAAGAAATATATATATAAAGAATAAGTTAAGCATAATAAAATAGACAGGTAAATTGAAAAAGAGAATAAAACTTAAATAAAGTTTATTCTCTCTTTTGTTATGAATTTAAATCAATTCAAAAATTTTTCGTTGAAAAATTCTCTAAAAATAATTGAAGAAGAATTATCGACAATAAAATTTTGATAAGTAAAAAAATTCCATATTTTAATTTGTGTTTTAGAATCTTTATCATAAAAAAAACCATAATCTACTTTCAATCCTGTTAAATTGAATCCATATTCTAAAAAGTATTTTTTAAAGAACATAAAGAGTTTTTCTGAAATAATTGAAATTTCATGTTTAGTTTGACAATTTAACGGATTAAGAATATTTACTGTTTGTGAAACAGGGTCATTTGCTTTTTCAAAAGACTGAATGATATTTGTTTGAATATCGCCATTTACATATGTAATAGATGCTTTAAACAATAAATTCGTCAGTCTTTTTTCTACAAATACAGAATTAGTATCAGGTGCATAGTTTTTGAAATTATGTTTAATTTCAGCAGTATCTAATAAATTATATATATGTAGAGAAAAAGCAATTTGGTTTTTAAATGATTTTTCTATAATATCAGGTGTATTAGTGCTATACACAATGAAAGAAGTGCTACTATTTAGTAGCTTATTCCGTGTATAAGCAGTATTAGGTGAGTTCATTAGAATTCCTCCTTTAAAATTGTTTGAATTTGCTTTGGAGAGAAGTATAACATAAATATTGGAAAAATGAAATAGAAAAATGAAATAAAATTTTGAAAAAAACAAGTATACATAAATATTTTCGTAAATACTGTTGTTATATTAACTAAAGTATGATATAATATAAAGACATGAGAAATTATATATCTAGTTGCAGAAAATAGATGTGAACTAGGTATATTTTTATGTAATAGAAAAGGAGAAAAAATGGAACAAGAAAATTTAAAATTTAGTGAACTAGATTTATCTAAAAAAATTAAGAGAGCGTTAGCAGATATAGGGTATGAAACAGCTACTCCAATACAATCAAAATCAATCCCAGTAATATTAGAAGGTAGAGATTTAATAGGACAATCACAAACAGGAACTGGTAAAACAGCATCATTTGGATTACCACTTATAGAAAAAATAGAAGAAACAGATAATACTGTACAAGCATTAATTTTATGTCCAACAAGAGAATTGGCTATACAAATAACAGAGGAATTAAGAAAATTTACAAAATATGAAGAAAATGTTAAATGTTTAGCAGTATATGGTGGAGAGCAAATTGATAAACAAATTAGAGCACTTAAAAGAGGTGTTAAAATAGTAGTAGGTACACCAGGTAGAATTATGGACCATATGAGAAGAAGAACATTAAAATTTAATGATGTAAGAATGGTAGTATTGGATGAAGCAGATGAAATGCTAAATATGGGATTCGAAGAAGATATAAATGAAATATTATCAAAAACACCAGAAGATAGACAAACAATATTATTTTCAGCAACAATGAATAAAAGAATTCTTGCTATATCAGAAAAATATATAAAAGATCCTGTAACAGTAAAAATAAAAGCTAAAGAATTAACTGTTGATAGAATTGAACAAAAAGTATTAGAAATGAAATCACCATTAAAAGATGAAATAACAATGAGATTAATAGATTTACAAAATCCTAAAAAAGCAGTAGTATTCTGTAATACTAAGAAAAAAGTTGATAATTTAATCGAAGTATTAAAGAAAAAAGGATATAAAGCAGAAGGATTACATGGAGATATTAAACAAGAACAAAGACAAAGAATAATGAATAGACTTAAAAAAGGTGATTTTAAAATATTAGTTGCAACTGACGTTGTAGCAAGAGGTATAGATGTTGATGAATTAGAATTAGTAATCAATTATGATGTACCACAAGAAGAAGAATACTATGTACATAGAATTGGTAGAACAGGAAGAAATGGGACTTTCGGTAAAGCTTATACATTTGTTGTAGGTAGAGAAAAAAATAAAATAAGAGATATTGAGAGATATGCAAAAACTAAAATAGAAAAAGGTCAATTACCAACAGTAGAAGAAATTAGCAAAGTTAAAAATGCTCAAATGTTAGAAAAAATTCAAAAAATGATTGATAGTAAAAAATACGAAGAACATGAAGCAAATGCTGAAATATTAGGTAAATTACTAGAAAATAATGAAGTTGAAGTAGTTGCTAAAGCTTTATTAGAAATGTTAAATAAGAACAAAAAAGTTAAAGATGAAGTAGCATCAAAATCATTTACAAGTGGAGAGATGGTAAAACTATTTATAACAGTTGGGAAAAAAGACAACATAAAAAATAAAGATATAGTTGGAAGTATAGCATCAAATACAATAGTATCAGGAAGCCAAATTGGAAAAATCAAGATATTAGATAGTTATTCTTTTGTTGAGATACCAGGAGAATTTGTTGAAGAAGTAATAAACAGCATGAAAGGTAGAGAAATAAAAGGAAGAAGATGTGACATAGAAGTTGCAAATAGCTAAAATTAAATAAAATATTAAATTAAGCATAATTGACAAGTTATGCTTAATATGATTTAATGGGACAATTAAAGTTTTAAAAGAGAGAGGTAAGCATGGTTATAGACATTATTTTTATCATAATAGGATTCGCATTATTAATTAAAGGAGCAGATTTTTTAGTTGATGGTGCAAGTTCAATAGCAAAAAGATTCCATATACCAGAGATAGTAATAGGGCTGACAATAGTATCAGTAGGTACATCAATGCCAGAATTAGTTGTAAGTTTAACGTCAGCATTAGATGGTCACGCAGATATAGCATTAGGTAATGTAATAGGAAGCAATATGGCAAATATGTTTTTAATATTAGGGACATGTGCAGTTATAAAACCATTAATATTTAAAAGAGAAACTAGATTAATAGAAAATCCTATAACAATTTTTGTAACAATATTATTATTTTCATTTTGTCTGTTTGGAAATGACTTACATACAATTACAAGAACAGAGGGAATAATATTATTCATTTGTTGTATAGGTTTTATTATATATAATATTGTTATGGCAAGAAAAGGTGAAGAATTTGATAGAGAAGATGGGATTGTAGAAGTTGAAAATACTAATACCAAGTCATTAAAAATTTTTAAATCAATTATATATATAGTAATAGGTATATTAGGATTAAAATTTGGTGGTGATTTTGTTGTAAACAGTGCTGTTAATATAGCCACAGCATTAAATATAAGTGAAAAGATTATAAGTTTGACAATTATTGCATTTAGCACTAGTTTACCAGAATTAATTACATCTATTACAGCGACACGTAAAGGTGACGTAGATATGGCAATAGGAAATATTATTGGTTCACAAATATTTAATATTGTATTAATATTAGGTATATCATCAATTATTAATCCTATATCATATTCGTTAGAATATAATGGGGATATGATATTATTAATTATAGGTACAATAACATTAGGTTTATTCCCATATATAGGTAAAAAGAATGAGATGACTAAAATAAATGGATCTATATTTGTAGTTACATATATCGCATATATGTTTAATATTGTTCTGAGAAATGCATAATAATAATAAGAATAAGAATAAGAAAATCAAAAATATAGCTTTGAAGATAGAAAATAAAATCTATCTTCAAAGTTTTTTTGTTATATAAAAATATATAGGAATATATAGGAATATATATATAGAAATACGAATAATGTCGTTTTTTGCGATGAAAAAACAATCTAAAATAATGGAAAATATTGACAAAAACTCAATGTCCATTTATACTAAGATTGTTCTAACAAAAATTTTGACAAATAATTTAAATATCTGAGGTCATTATCAAAGACTAAAAAATCAAATTATATCTAATTCCCAACCTTAATTTTAAATTTTATTTTATATAGTATCTTATACAATCCCCAAAATTGAAAGAAATATGGATAATGGCCTCAGATATTTAAATTAAACTATTTTAATTTGGAATATTGCAAATATTTTAATAATAATATATACTATACTCAAATTCTAAAGATATAATTATATTTTTAGTTACCTTAAAAAAAGAAGAGGTAGTATTATGAAAAAATTTTTATTAAATTACAAATCAACAATTATTATGTTAGTTGCGATAATTGTTGGTGCAATCATTGGATTGATATTCAAAGAAAAAGCAGCTATACTTAGTCCATTAGGAGACTTATTCCTAAATCTACTTTTAGTAATTATAGTTCCATTAATATTTTTAACTATTACAACATCAATTGCAAAAATGAAAACACCAAAGAGGTTAGGAAAAATAATGGTATCAATTGTTGTAGTGTTTATCATTACATCTTTAATCGCTGTTTTAATAGGATTTGTAAGTACATATTTTGTTAAATTAGTAGATACACAAGATGGGGAAAAAATATTACAAGAATTAAATGAAAATACAGAAGAAGTAGAGGAAGAAGAATTAAATTTAGGAGAAAGAACAGTAAGCTTAATAAGTGTTGACGATTTTTCTAAATTATTATCAAGAGACAATATAATAGCTATATTAGTTATGTCATTGATATTTGGTATCGCTATAAACATGACAGGAGAAAAAGCAAAACCAGTAGTAGACTTTCTAGATGCATCAAATAAAATTATTGAAAATGTATTAAAAATAATAATGTATTATGCACCAATAGGATTAGGAGCATATTTTGCATCTTTAATAGGAACATTTGGAGCATCAATAGCAGTAGGATATTTAACAACTTTTATAGTATATACTTTAGTAGCAATTCTGTTCTATGTAGTTGTATACACTATCTATGCATTAGTTGCAGGTGGAAAAAAAGGTGTAGTAACTTTTTGGAAAAACGTAGTGCCAGCTACATTGACTTCAATAGCAACATGTTCAAGTGCGGCATCAATTCCAGTAAATATAGAATGTGCTAAAAAAATGGGAGTAGCAGAAGATATAGCTGAAACAACAATACCATTAGGAACGAGTTTTCATAAAGACGGTTCAATTATAGGATCAATGTTTAAAATAATGTTCTTAGTATGTTTATTTGGAACATCATTAGCAACAGGAGCTGATATATTGAGTGTACTAGGAATAGCATTACTTGCAAACTTACTAGTTACAGCAGTACCAATAGGTGGCGGAACTATTTCTGAAATGTTAATAATAACAATGATGGGATATCCAGTAGCAGCTTTACCAATATTAACGATAATAGCTACAATAATAGACCCTCCAGCTACGATGTTAAATGTAGTAGGAGATACATCATCATCGATGTTGGTATCTAGAATTGTTGATGGAAAAGATTGGATGAATAAGGAAAAAGAAGAAGTAAAACCTAAAGAAATCGAATCTAAAAAAAATAAAACTGAAGAAAAAGAAAAAATCAAAATATAGATAACAAAAAAGTAAATAAAATAAAAAAATAAAAAATTAAAACAAAAAATTAAAATAAAGATAAAAGTAGAATTAAAAAGATAGTTATATATGTTTAAGAACATATAACTATCTTTTTATATTTTCATTTTTAAGAATATATATAGCTTCTAATTTGAATTTATAATTGACTTATTATTATAAGCTAAAAATTTTTCTTTTGCTGAATCAGGATTGTAGATACTAGAGAAATCTTTAATCGGTGCAAATTCTTCATTTTCTTTTACACGATACAATAACATGTCATCAAAATGCAGAAATGCATCAAAAATAAATAACTCAAACTTAAAACTATTGGCAATTTCAGGAATTTGTTTCATTCCTTCGTCATTGATAAAAGCATTTTTCTTTCTGGCTCTATGATATGGCAAATTTAAATCTGAAACTTTTATTACAGAATCTAAACTCATTAAATGTGAAAGTATATTAATATCTCTATAAAGGTATCTATTATTTTCATCTTTCATTTCAGAAATTTCTGGAGTTATATCTGAATAATTTAATATCGTTGGTTTTTCATATTCTTTACAAAAAACAGCAATCTTACTTGTTGGATCATCTTTAAAAATTGTTTTTGACGCAACCGATAAATTATTATATATAGTAATACCCAAGAAAAAAGGATCAACAGGTTTTAATAAAATATTGTCAATACCACTAAAAGACACCCATTTTATATTATTATCTTTCATTTGTTTTAATATATTATTATTTTTTAAAGATTCAAAAACGTTACCATTACCATTTGAAGCTTCATAGATTGTATGTAAATCTTTTAACATTATTTTTTTATTTGTATCAATAAGAGGTAGTTTGTTTTGTTTAAAAAATACTATTTTAGACTTTGGATATCCAAAAAAATCATGTGTAAGGAAAAACATTTTAGTTTCTTCGTTATTATCTTCACTAGTCATGATATACCAAGGAATTTCCACATTATATTTCATATTAATCATTTTTAATTTGTCACACATGATTTCAAATAATGATTTTTTGTATGTGTCAAAATCAATTTCGTAAGTGCCTTTAGGACCTCGATAACCAAGTCTTGTACCTTGACCTCCAGCCATTGTAACTACAGCAAATTGACTAGATTTTATAATATCTTCACCTATTTGTGTAATGGTAGATAATTGACTGTTAGAAAAATCTTTCTTCTCATAATATTTAAGTGGAGATATATTTTCAAAAAGTACATCTCTATTAATCATGGAATTATCATACAGCTTCAATATTTTTGAAAAGTCAATTCGATCTATTTGATTAAGCAAATGTTTTTGCTTATTGATATCTAACTCATTAAAAAATGCTAATAAGTGTTCTTGGTTATATATTTTTAACATTTCATATGTTTCTTTAAATTTTTTTCTCATTTTACACCTCGTAAATCTAATTAGTTGTAGGTAAAGCACCTTTTAGTGTATTAATTAACATTTCTTTATAGCTATATCCACTTTCGTTAATTCTTGTCAATTGTTTATCTAAGTCATAAGGTACTCGTACAATTTGAAAAGATATAGAATTTAAATCTTTTGAATCTAAATTTCCTTCCATTATTATATAAGATGCTAAAGTTGAAAATTTGTTACTTTCTTCATTTATATCTGTATTTAACATTTCTGTTGAAGCCCCAACACTACCAGTATTTATTAAAGTTTTATTTTTAAATCTTACAATAAAGGGGGTATGAATATGACCATAAACAACAATATCTGGTACAGGATCAGATGATTTTTTATTTATAAATTCAGTATTATGAAATAAAAGTTCAGGATCATATAGACGTTCTCCTTTTTTTGATTTGGCAAGAACAGGGTTATTATACATTGGGTTATATACATCATCTAAATTGTATGGAGATGCATGGAAGAGTCTAACAAGGTGTCCACTTAAATAGAATTCATACGAAATAGGAAGATTAGAAATATATTCTAAATTTTCAGGTCCTAACTTATTTGCAGTCCACGGATTAGCAGTAATTAATGCAGATTTGCAAATAGCGTAATCAGAATTTCCTAAAATCATAACATCACAAATGGCTTTTAATTTGTTAAAAACTAAATCCGGATCAGGACCTTTTCCAACACTATCTCCTAGACAATATATTTTTTTTATATTTTTTGATTTTAAATCATCGATAATAGCATCTAATGCTACTATATTAGCATGTATATCAGAAAAAATAGCTATTTTTTCCATAAGTACCTCCTTAGAAACCGATTATTTCATTATATACATCAATTGCAAATTTATCTGTCATTCCTGAAATATATGAAATAATGGCAATTATAAATTCTTCTATAGTATGTTCAGTAAATAAAATTTTATTTTTATATTTTGACAAATCTCTATCATTAAAGTTAGTATATTTATATAAAAAAGATTGAAAATCTTCATATAGTTTTGGGTAAAAATTTTTCAATGAATTAATAGAACTGAAAAAATCATTTTCATCGAAAGTGCTTTTTAGTGTGTGAAATATTTCCGTTAATATTAATTCGAAAAATTTTTTAGAAGCACAGACCTTTTTTGAAAAATAAATATTTTCATAATTAAATTTTTTCAATATGTTCATAAGTTCGAATGCTTCAGCAGAGAATGTTAATCCATTTTCTAAAGAAGAATTTTTTATTAGATCTGAAATAAAATAATTTATAATAATAGTATTATTTATATGTTTTGTATTAAATAATTGAAATAATTCATCTAAATTTTTATCTAATATTCCAAGTGCTAATGCGTCTTCAATGTCTCTTCCTAGATAAGAAATTTTATCAGCGATTTTTACAACACAGGCTTCCCATGTGTATGGTGAATATTGATTTGGTTTTGAATAGGTAGATAAATCAATAAATTCATCTCTAGGTTTAAGTCCATTTTCATCTATTTCTCCACAGTGTGAAATTATACCATCTCTAACTGCATAAGATAAATTCAAGTTATTAAATGAACCATTATAATCTTCTAATAATTCAATATTATCTACGAAAAATAGACCATTTTGCTCATGCCAAAAAGGAAAATTCAAATATTCATTAGAGAGACTAGAAAGAATTTTTTCACCTGCATGTCCAAATGGGCTATGACCTAAGTCATGAGCGATGGCTATTGTTTTTGTTAATTCAGTATTAAGACCGAAATATTTTGCAATAGTATAACTGATAGATTCTACGTGAGAAACATGTTCAATCCTAGTACAAACATGATCACTGTTTGGAGAGAAAAAAACTTGTGTTTTATGTTTTAATCTTCTATATGCACGAGAATGTACAATTCTGTTATAATCTCGTTCAAAAATAGTTCTAGTGTCATTTGGAGAACTATATAATGGTTTAGTTCTGGAAATTATATTATTCCATTTAGAGTTATTTTCAGTTGCTGAATATTCTAAATATAAATTTTTCATTGAAAATCCTTTCGATAAATATAGTTGATCTTAATACATATAGTACTTAAAATTTTACTATCATATGATGTTTATTTTACGTATATTTATATATTTAAGTTTATTTTGTTTTATTATATTTTGGTTATTTATTATCTCAATTATATTTTAGTTATATTTTAGTTATATTTTGGTTATTTGACGTATTTAATTGTCAGATATTTTGTAATTCAAGTTAGTATTTTTGGATTATATCATATAAAAGGATATAAATTCAAATGTATCAAGTTAGAAAAATGAATTTAATAAAAATTATGGTGAAAGTGTTAGAAAACTGATTTAAAAGTATTGCAAAAAAATCTTGATAAGTGTAGAATTATGAAGAAAGTAAAAAGCATATCATGTAGATATAATATAAGGAAATAAGGAGAAAAGAAATGGCAAATTCAAAAATAATAATAGTAGAAGGGGCTCAAGGAGCCGGGAAAACGACAGTAACTGATTATATAAGACATTCACTAAAACATACAAATTTATATAGATTAAGTGGTACATCAGATGTGACACCAGAAGGAAAATTTAAAGCAAAAGAAATGTATGTTGATTTACTTGATTATATGAAAAAATTAGAAAACAAAGATATTAATCTATTATTTGATAGAACATTTTTTTCAGAAGAAAACTATTGTAGACTAGGGAAAAAGCAATATTCATTTACAGATGTATATGAAAAATTAGTCGAAAAATTAAATGAGCTTGATTTCGAAATATATTATATAAATATATTTTTAGAAGATGTTTCTATTTTTGGTAAAAGATTACAAAGAGAAGGTAAAGCAGTTCCTGAATATGCAAAATTCGAAGTAGAAAATAGTATAAAACAACAAGAGATATATTTGCAAATGGCAAAAGAGTTACAAGAAAAGTTTCAAAAAATAAAAGTAAAAAATATTGAAAATTCAAAAGATTTTGAAGATATTAAAAAAGAAATTAGAGAATTTGTAGGTTATTAAAACTTTATAAAATCAACTAAAAAATTGCTGATGAAAAATTAAGAATAAACGAGTAAAAGTGAGTAAATATAAGAAAATGGATAGAAACACGGAATTAAAAGTTTGTGAATAAATGATAAAGTCATATATAAACTCATACATAATTTGTAATATTTTTATAAAAAAAGTATAATATATAACGATGGTGCATTATTCTAGTCATGCAATCTTTACGAGGGTGGGGCTAAAAATCCACTAAAGGGCACATCGTTGAAGTTTCTTATTTTTGCGCGAAATGCCAGTTTTGTGTGAAAGTAGGGAGTAAAGGAAGTAGGGTATTATGTAGTGGCATACATGAGATTCCCTGTTTCCGCGGAGGCTTAATAGAATTTATTAAGTATAACCTATGTTGAGTGCCAAGACACAATATACATAGAGTAGCCTGTCTTGAGTGAAAATATTGGGATTAGTAACATTATGAAATTATTTTTGCAAAAAAGACTAGTAAGATTAATTGTATGTTAAGGAAAACTTCTAGGATGTTTGTTTTAAACAAATTGACATGGGAGTCTAGGGATTAAGGTACAGATTTAAGTGGCGATCTGGTGTCTATTAAATAGATATTTATTTTAAATGGAAACGGCTTAGTAGTAATGCTTAAGTAATAAATAGAGAAATTCAACCAGACCTAAACTGTAAAATTTACTTAGACTTCTACCATCTAAAACATAATGAAATTAAGCAGGCAGATATATTCTGTCTGTTTTGAATATATAGGAGAAAAAATGAAAAAATTATTAGAAGTGGAAAATGATATTAAGCAAGAGGAAGAAAGGATACAAGAAGTTAAAAAAATTAAAAGTAATAAGAAAGAAAGCAAAGAAGATTCTAACTTGAAATGGTTTATTCAAATATTCATGACAACATTTATATTATCAATAATATTTTCTTTCATATCAACAAATGGTGTATCTAATCTAGATCTATTACCTGCTATTTTAGTTTTAATAGTAGTTGTTATTTTAGGTATTTGTTTTGATGTAATAGCTGTTGCGGTAACAGTTGCTAATGAACATGAATTTCATGCGAAGGCTACAAAAAAAGTTAAAGGTTCGAAAAGCTCTATTAAGTTAATTAAAAATGCACCAAAAGTAGCTAATATATGTGCAGACGTTATAGGTGATATTTGTGGGGTTTTAAGTGGTGCGATAAGTGCATTAATTTCAATAAAAATAACAGAACAAGCAGGATTAAATTTTGATGTACAGTTTATATTAAGTGCTTTAGTAGCAGCATTTACAGTTGGAGGGAAAGCTATAGGAAAAGGAATAGCTAACAAAAGCTCTACAAAAATTGTGCATAATGTGGGGATAGTATTACATAAATTTAATAAAAATATATAATAATAATAACAAATAAATGGAAATATATATTTGGAGGTTCATATGAAAGTATTAGTAACTGGAGCTTCTTCTGGAATAGGTAAAGATATATCAATAGAATATGCAAAATTAGGGTATGATCTGGCAATAGTTGCAAGAGATAAAAAAAGATTAGAAGAACTTAAGGAATTATTAATTGATAGATATAAAATAAATGTAGAAGTAGTTGTAGCAGATTTATCAGTAATAGATGAATGTAAAAGAGTGCATAAAGAAATCGAAAATGTAAATATATTGGTAAATAATGCAGGTTTTGGTGATGCGGGAAATTTTACAAAAACATCCCTTATGAAAGAAATAAATATGATAAATACAAATATAATAGGATATCATATTTTAACAAAATTATATTTGATCGATATGAAAAAAGTTGGAAGAGGACAAATATTAAATGTTGCATCAATAGCAGGATTTATGCCAGGACCGCTTATGGCAACATATTATGCTACAAAAGCATATGTTGTTAGTTTGTCTGAAGCAATAAGAGAAGAATTAAATCAAGAAAAATCACCTATAAAAATAAGTATTTTATGTCCAGGGCCAGTTGACACGAATTTTAACAAAGTAGCAAATGTAAGATTTAAGCTTAAAGGTGCAACAAGCGAAGAAGTAGCAAAATATGCTGTTAAAAATTTGAAAAAAGGTAAGTTTTATATAGTTCCTAAATTTTTAATAAAACTTGCTAAAATTTCTGCTAAGTTTGCACCAAGATTAATAGTAGGAAAAGTATTTTATAGAATCCAAAAAAAGAAATTTGAAAAATAATATAACAACAAATAAGTTGATAAGAATAAAAACAATTTAAATATATTTAACAATTATTTAGATTGTTTTTTTAGTAAAAATATCATTGACTTGCTTAAACAAATGTTCTATAATAAGTTTGGTGATAATATGGAAAGAAAGATTTTACATGTAGATGTAAATAATGCATTTTTAAGTTGGACAGCATTAGATATGCTTGTAAATGGTTATAAGGAAGATATAAGAGAGATACAATCTGTGATCGGAGGAGACGAAAGTTCGAGATCTGGAATTGTATTAGCAAAAAGTATGAAAGCAAAAGAATTAGGTATAAAAACAGGTGAGACATTGTATCAAGCTAGGATAAAATGTCCGGGGTTACAGGTATTTAATTCAGACTATAAAATATATGTGAAATATTCAGATATGTTATATAATTTATTATTAGATTATACTGATAAAATTGAAAGATATAGTGTTGATGAATGTTTTATGGATATGACAAATTATTTAATGAAAGATAATATATTAAATATTGCAAGTGAAATATCAAAGAGAGTAAAGGATGAATTAGGATTTACAGTAAATATTGGAGTAGCACATAATAAGTTATTGGCAAAAATGGCATCAGATTTTGAAAAACCAAATAAAATTCATACATTATTTGAATATGAATTAGAACAAAAATTGTGGAAGTTACCTGTAAATGAATTATTTATGTTAGGAAAAGCAACAGCAGCAAAATTATATAATTTACAAATTAAAACAATAGGAGATTTAGCTAAATCTAATAAAAGTTTATTAATGAGTAGATTTGGAAAGCATGGTAACTTGATATGGGAATATGCAAATGGGATAGATAACTCTGATGTGAAATATTTAAAAGAAAAGCCAAAAGGAGTAGGAAATTCAACAACATTAGCAGTTGATGCTGAAAGATTAGAAGAATTAGAAAAAATATTATTAGCTTTGACAGAGCAAGTTACATATAGATTAAGAAAACATGAGTTAATAGGTAGAACAGTAAGTGTTCAATTAAGAAATAATAGTTTTGTTGATAAATCACATCAAAAGAAATTATCCCAACACAGTGATAATACTAAAGAGATATATCAAACAGCAAAAGAATTATTGTATGAAATGTATAATAACAAAGAGGCAATAAGACTTGTAGGAGTTAGGGTTGATAATTTAATAGAAAAAAAGGAACAACAAGTTTCTATATTTGATATAATAGATAAAGGAAAAAGCCAAAAACAAGAAAAATTAGATAAAGTTATGGATGACTTAAAAGATAAATTCGGTTATAATTATATTACAAGAGGAGCAAAAATGACTATAGATGAAAAAATGAGATTTAAAGAAGGTAAATGATGCAAAAAATAAACATTAATGGAAATCAATATGAGGTACAACTGTATAGAAAAAATATTAAAAATTTATATATTCAAATAAAAAATAGTGTCGTAGTGATAAAAGCACCTATTAAATTATCAGATAAGAAAATATCAGAATTTATAAAAGAAAAATCTTCATGGATAGAAAATGCAATTAAAAAAGAAAAATTATATAATAAAAATAGAATAATAGAAAGTGAAATAACAGAGCAATTAAGAGTTGAGCTCTTAGAAAATATTAAAATTTGTGTAGAAAAATATAAAAATATATTAAATGTTAGTCCTAAAAAAGTAACTATAAAAAGTATGAAAACTGCGTGGGGATCATGTACAAGTAATAAAAATATATCATTTAATATAAAACTGGCAGTTGTTACTAAAAAAGAATTGGAATATGTGGTTTTACATGAAATGACACATTTGATACATATGAATCATTCAAAAGATTTTTGGAATACAGTATATCAAAATATGGTCGAGTATAAAATTTATAGAAAAATGCTAAGAGAGAGAAAATAATAAAAAAGAATGCGACGAAGAACGACAAAATTCGACAAGCTTCTTTTTTTTGTCTGCTTTTAAAATATATAAGTGTCGAATAAAGTCGAATAAATAGAAAAACTAGCAAATATTGCGATGAAAAAAGCTTGCAGTCACTAGTGATGCATAGTATTATAAAAAAGCACTAAAAAATAAAAGGAGGAAAGTTACAAATGAAAATTTTTTATGGGGGATCATTCTTAAATAAGGAAGAGCTGAGGGAAGTAGGTGTTACTTACCCAATAAAGCTAGAATATTTTAAGATAATAGGTGAGGAAAATTTAAAGGAGAATGTTAGACCAAAATATGGAATAGATGTAATTAAAACCGAATATACAAATGAAAAAGTAAAAGTAGAAAATAAAGTTATAAATAATTTATGTGATTGTGAACAAAGAGTAGATGAATTATTAAATATGTTCAAAGAAAACAAGGTAACGCCAGTAGGAGTTCATGATGTTATTACAGATTTTTTTAAAGAAGTACTTTTAGCTTAAATATATAATATATAAAATAATTTAAAAAGCTTGCAAAATCCGTTGAATTAAGCTAGAATACAATATATAATTAGGTATAATTATGTTATATATTTTAAGTAGGAGGAAATATGGCGGATAAATTAGTAATAGTAGAGTCTCCGGCAAAAGCAAATACAATCAAAAAATTTCTTGGTGGTAGTACAAAAGTACTTGCATCAATGGGACATATAAGAGATTTACCAAAATCAAAATTAGGAATAAATGTAGAAAAAGATTTTGAGCCAGAATATATAAATATTCGTGGAAAAGGTGATTTGATAAAACAATTAAAGAAGGAATCAAAGCAAGCAAAAGCTATATATATTGCGACTGACCCGGATCGTGAAGGAGAAGCAATAGCATGGCATTTAGCTAAAATATTAGAAGAGTATACAGACAAAATAACAAGAGTTACTTTCAATGAAATTACAAAAACAGCAGTTCAAAAAGCTATAAAACAATCACGTGAAATCGACTTAAATGTAGTTGATGCTCAACAGGCAAGAAGAGTATTAGATAGAATTGTCGGATATAAAATGAGCCCAATTTTATGGAAAAAAGTAAAAAGAGGTTTATCAGCAGGAAGAGTGCAATCAGTTGCGGTGAAATTAATTGTTGATAGAGAAGAAGAAATTGAAAAATTTATTCCAGAAGAGTATTGGAATATAAATGCTAAATTAATGGAACCAAAATCAAAAAAAGAATTTGAAGCTAAATTTTTAGGAAAAGATGGAAAAAAACAAGAAATAAAATCAGAACAAGAAGTAAATAATATATTAGCTGATATAAAAAATGCAAAATATATAGTGCAAGAAGTTAAAAAAAGCGAGAAAAAAAGAAATCCAGCAGCACCATTTACAACAAGTACAATGCAACAGGAAGCATCAAGAAAATTAGGATTTACATTGAAAAAGACTATGTCAGTAGCACAAAGTTTATATGAGGGTGTTAAAATTCCAAATGAAGGAACAGTTGGTTTGATTACATATATGAGAACTGATTCAACAAGAATATCAGATGAAGCTAGAATTCTTGCAAAAGAATATATAGAAAAAATGTATGGAACATCATATTATGAAAATCGATTTTATAAAAGTAAAAAAGATTCTCAAGATGCGCATGAGGCAATACGTCCAACGTATCCATCTATTAGTCCGGATTCAATAAAAGAATCACTATCAAAAGATCAATATAAACTATATAAATTGATACATAATAGATTTATGGCAAGTCAAATGTCATCAGCAATATATGATACTGTATCAATAGGTATAGATGCCAATGGATATACATTTAAGGCGAATGGTCAAGTGATTAAATTTAAAGGATTTATGACTCTTTATGTAGAAGGTACAGATAACTCAGAAGAAGAAAAAGAAGGTATGTTACCGGAAATTCTTGAAAAACAAGAAGTAATTAAGAAAGAAATATTACCAAAACAAAGTTTTACAGAACCGCCAGCAAGATATACAGAAGCTAGTTTGGTAAAAGCTTTAGAAGAAGATGGTATAGGAAGACCAAGTACATATTCACCTACAATAACTACAATACTAGAAAGAAGATACATAGAAAAAGAACAAAAACAGTTAGTTCCTACAGAATTAGGGAGAATTGTGAATAAACTTTTGACAGAAAACTTCACAGACATAGTCAATGTGGAATTTACTGCTAAAATTGAAAGTGAATTTGATAGTATTGCAGATGGTGAAGAACCATGGAAAAAAATGATAAGAGAATTTTATGGACCGTTCCATGAAATTATTGAAAAAGTTGATAAAGAATTAGAACATGTACAGTTGGTAGATGAAGTATCAGATGTGCCGTGTGAAAAATGTGGAAGAATGATGGTATATAAATTTGGTAGATTTGGAAAATTTTTAGCATGTCCAGGGTATCCAGAATGTAAAAATGCAAAGCCAATAGTAGAAATAATAGATGTACCGTGTCCAGTATGTAATGGAGCAGTACAAATTAGGAAAACTAAGAGAAAAAGAAATTTTTACATTTGCGAAAATAATCCAAGTTCATGCCAATATATATCTTGGGATAAACCAAAAATTGGAGAAGAATGGAATCCTGAGACTGCAAATAAATTATCTGAAGAAACTAAAAAGAAATCTGAAAAAGTATCAAAAAAAATAACTACTAAAAAGAAAAAAGCAACTAAGAAAACAACTAAGAAAGCAACTAAGAAAGCAACTAAGAAAGCAACTAAGAAAGAAGTTGAAAAATAATAAAAGTAAAAATAAGAATAGAAAATTAATTAAAAAACAAAAATAAAAGATGTTTTAATAGCAAAATAAGTTATATATATTGACAATATAACTTATTTTTGTTATTATATTAGAGCATTTAGTAATATATATGCAATACATACATATAATGAAGTAAGTGCAGGTATAATTTAATGGTAAAATACCACCTTGCCAAGGTAGATTTGCGGGTTCGATTCCCACTACCTGCTCCAATTGAATATGGCGCCTTAGCCAAGCGGTAAGGCACGAGTCTGCAAAACTCTGATTCGTCAGTTCGATTCTGACAGGCGCCTCCAAAACTAGTTAGAAATAACTAGTTTTTTTATGTATTAATTTATGAGTAATACATTATTTGGAAAATTTGCATTTATTGTAAGATAATGCTATAATTATAATGTACTTAGGAAAATACAAAGGAGTGAATAATATGAGTAAAGAAGATTTTAGAAATTCATTAAAATATACAGAAAACCAACCAAATAATAGAAAACCAAAAATTAATAGGAAAAAACAAATAAGAAGAGTAGCAGCATTAGCGACAGCAATGACATTAACAGGAGCAGCAATTACTACTCAAATATCAAATTTCATAGGACAATTTGACGATATGAAAAATTTATCTGATGTTACATCACAAGAGCAAATGCAACAACTAGGATTAAATGACGATATGATAAATAGAATTGATGATTTAAAAATAAGAATACAAAATTCAGAAGGAACTTCACAAGAAGAGATAATTGAATTATCAACAGAAATATCAAAGTTATCTAAAGATATAGTTAAACTAAAAGTAGCAGAATATAAAGAAGTAGAACCAGAAAATGTGACAATTGATTATATTGGAGATAGATACACTAATGAAATAATAAAAGTAGAAAAAAAAGAATCATATGGATATGATTCATATGTTAATAGTACAGAAGGATTAAATCAAATTCCATCGGATATAGTTGACTTATTACATCCTTTTGAAGGTATAGCATTATCTTTACATGATACATCAGGAGAAGAAATATTAGAAAGATTTAGTAAAAATATGAACAATATTGAAAATATGGCTGTGAAAAATATAGATATAAATATATTAGGGCAAATTTCTACAATTGGATTTGATAAAGAAGTAGAAGCTTCTGAAAAAAAAGCTGTTGAATTATCTGATAAAGACAGTGGTTCAGAAAGATAAAATAAAAAGATAATATAAAATATTAAAAATATATAATATAGAAATAAAAAACTTTAAAATGTACAGCATTTTAAAGTTTTTTTATGTATCTTAAAAATGTATAAAATAGTAATTTTTGTTAAAAATAGAAAAAAGACTATATATAAGGGGAGGATTTTTTTTGAATAAACAAAAATTATTAAAAAATGAAAGTGCTAATATAAGTAAACATGAATTAGAAAAATATTTACAAAAAAGTGCTATTAATCATAAGTTGAGCTTTAAATCCAATAAAAATACATACCCTATTGAAGGTATGAAAGAAGATTTTAAATATATTCTATCAGTATATAACCTTTTGAATGATCATATGAGACTAGGAATAACTATACATCCAGCAGGTGAGTGGTTATTAGATAATTTGTATATAATAGAAGAAGTTGTAAAACAAATAGAAAATGAATTGCCATTGAATAAATATTTGAAATTTGTAGGTATTGAAAACGGAAGTAACCGAGGATTTGCAAGGATATATGTGATTGCAAATGAAATTATAGGATATACAGATGGAAATGTTTCAAAAGAAGATATTGAAGGCTACTTAAAGAGTTATCAAATAAATAAAAGTTTAAGTATGGAAGAAATATGGAATATAGGTATATTTCTGCAGATTTCATTAATTCAGAAAATAAGAAAAAATTGTGAAAAAATATATATAAGTCAAATGGAAAAATATCGAGCTGAAAACATTGTTGAAAGATTAGTTGAATGTGAAAACAAAATAAAATTTCAAAATAGTAAAAAATATAAATTTGAAAAAAATAATAAAATAGAAATGAAATACTCTTTTATAGAATATTTATCATATATTTTAAAAAGATATGGTAAAAAAGGTAATTCATACATTAAAATTCTAGAAGAAATTATAGAAATGTCAGGAAGTAATATATCAGATATCATAAAAAAAGAACATTTTGATATAGCTATTAGAAAAGTTTCTATGGGAAATTCAATAAATAGTATGAGAAGAATAAGTAGAATTAATTTCACTAGTATCTTTGAAAAGATTAATGATGTAGAAGCTATTTTAAAAAAAGACAGAGCTAATGTATATAGTAATATGAATATACAAACTAAAGAATTATATAGGAATACAATAAAAGAAATATCATCTCAAACTAAAATATCAGAAATATATATTGCAAAGAAGGTCTTAGAATTATGTGAAAAATATAAAGGTGAAAAAGAAAAAAATACCCATATAGGATATTATTTAATCGATAAAGGGGTTGAAGAATTATATAAAAGTTTGAATTACACAAAAAATTTGAAAAGAATTAAGAATAAACGAGAGATATTAAATATAAATAGCTATGTAATTATAATAAATTTGTTAACAATAATATTAGATGTAATTTATTCATATATAATATATGCTATTTCTACTAATATTATTTTTGGGATTATTACATTTATTATATTTATTTTACCAATATTTGAAGTTTCATCACAAATTGTAGGATATATATTAAGAAAAAGTATAGAAAGTAGAATAATACCTAAAATGGATTATTCTAAAGGAATTCCAGAGAATAAAAAAACAATGGTTGTAATTCCAACTATCATAAAAAAAGAAGAAAAAGTAAAAGAATTGATGAAAAAGATAGAAATATTTTATTTGGCAAATAAAAGTGAAAATATATATTTTACTATATTAGGAGATTGTGCAGAAGGAAATAGAGAAAACGAAGAATATGAAGAAAAAATAATAGAAAAATCAATTGAATTATTAGATGATTTGAACAATAAATACAAAGAACAAGGAAATGAAAATATAAAGAAATTTAATTTTATATATAGAAAAAGGACATGGAGTTCAAGTGAAAAAGCATATATAGGATGGGAAAGAAAAAGGGGGATGTTAACACAATTTAATCAATACTTATTATCATTAATTACCAATCCATTTAAAGAAAATTCATTTGAAAGATATAGTACTAAAAAAGATGAATTGAAAAAAATTAAATATGTAATAACACTAGATTCAGATACTGATTTAATTTTAAATTCTGGGTTTGAATTGATTGGAGCAATGGGACATATATTAAATCAGCCTGTAATTGACGAAATAAAAGGGATTGTAGTAGAAGGGTATGGAATAATACAACCAAGAGTAGGAATTGATTTAGAAGCAGGTTGGAAGAGCAATTTTAGTAAAATATTTGCTGGGGATGCAGGTATAAATTTATATACTAATGCAAGTTCTAATATATATCAAGATAATTTTGATGAGGGAATTTTTACTGGGAAAGGGATATATAATCTGGAAATATTCGAAAAAGTATTAAAAAACCAAATTCCAGAAAATACAGTACTTAGTCATGATTTATTAGAAGGAAGCTATTTGAGGTGTGGACTAGCTAGTGATATAAGTATTATGGATGGATATCCTAGTAAATATAGTAGTTATAGTATAAGGCAAAGTAGATGGATAAGAGGAGATTGGCAGATATTAAAATGGATATCTAGTAAAAGTCCATTAAATAAATTATCTAAATTTAAAATATTAGACAATTTGAGGAGAAGTGTTTTTGAAATAACTATTCTTATTGGGTATATATATTTAATTCTACTAGAAGAAGTATTATCTATAAATTTAGTAGGGTATTTTGTTGTATTAACATTAATTGCAGTAGTGCCATATATAATTGAATTAATAGATAAAATAATTTTTAAAAAAGATGATGAATTAAAAACTAAAACATATGAAATGAAAATAGATGGAGTTAAAGGTATTTTAATTAAGTCTCTAATTTCAATTGGAACGATACCTCATAAATCATATGTTGCATTTATAAGTATTGTAAAGACAATATATAGAATGAAAATATCAAAACAAAAATTATTACAGTGGACAACAGCAGAAGAGGCAGAACAGCAATCTATTGATACATTAAAAGGATATTTTTCATTAATGTATATTAACATTATATTAGGATTAATATTTGTCGTAATAGGTTCGATTCTTCTGCAAATAATACCGATATTATTAGGATTAATGTGGTTAATTACTATTCCGATAATGTGGTATATAAGTCAAACATTAAAATTCGAAAAAGCAATCGATAAGTTAAACGAAAATGATAAAAAATATTTGTTAGAAATAAGTAAAAAGACGTGGGAATTTTTTGAAAAATATTTAGTAGAAAAATATAATTATCTAATAACAGACAATTATCAAGAAAATAGAAAATCAGAGATAGTATTAAGAACATCATCAACAAATATTGGTTTAAGTCTTCTTGCAGTTATATCTGCATATGATATGGAATTTATTGAAAAAGAAAGAGCAAGAGAATTATTAAAAAATATTATAGACACAATTGAAAGTTTACCAAAATTAAATGGACATTTATATAATTGGTACAATATTGAAACAAAGGAACCTCTAGTTCCAAGATATATATCGACCGTTGATAGTGGTAATTTTGTGGGATATCTTTATGTGACAAAAATATTTTTTAAAGAAGAATTTAAAGAAGATATAGAGTATATAGAATTAATAAATAAGATTATTGAAAATACTGATTTTAAAATACTATATAAAGAAGAGTTACAAATATTTTCAATTGGATTTAATGTTGAAGAAAATAAATTGACAGACTCTTACTACGATTTATTAGCATCAGAAGCAAGACAGGCAAGTTATGTAGCAATTGCAAAAAAGGATATACCATCTAAACACTGGAACAGCCTTAGTAAAACATTGACAACAGTAGGAAAATATAAAGGACTTGTATCATGGTCAGGAACAGCCTTTGAATATTTAATGCCTAACGTCAATATTCCTGTTTTTAAGGGAAGTCTTTTGGACGAGTCTATGAAGTTTTTAATAGATACTCAAATGGAATATGCGAAAAAAATGAATTTGCCATGGGGAATATCTGAATCAGCATTTAATTTAAAAGATTTAGATTTTAATTATCAATATAAAGCTTTTGGTGTACCTTGGTTGGGGTTAAAAAGAGGATTAGCAGATGAACAAGTAATTTCTCCATATGCAAGTATATTAGGAATTGGTATAGTGCCAAAGGATGAAATATATAATCTCAATGAATTAGAAAAATTAGGAATGTATGGAAAATTTGGTTTTTATGAAGCAATTGATTTTACACCGGAAAGAGTGGAAAAAGGAAAAAAAGGCACTGTTGTGAAAACATATATGGCACATCATCAAGCATTAAGTCTATTATCCTTGAATAATCTGTTTAATAATAATATTTTACAAAAAAGATTTATGGAAAATCCAGAGATAGAAGCAGTTAAGATTTTATTGCAAGAAGTAATGCCAGAAAAATCAATAATAACAAAAGAAGAGAAAGAAAAAGTAGAAAAATTAAAATATAAAGACTATCAAGGATATGTGTGTACTACACACGATAAAATCGATGAAAATTATATCACAGGAAATGTTATTTCAAATGAAGATTATGTTATTGCAATTAATCAAAAAGGAGAAGGTTTTAGTAAATATAAAGATATATATATTAATAGATTTAAAGAAACAAATGATTATGCACAAGGAATCTTTTTTATAATTAAAAATATTAAAACAAAAAAAATATGGTCATCAAGTTATAGTAAAAATAAAAAAACTAACTATAAAATAAGCTTCATGCCAGATAAAGTTATGCAAGAAGTAACAAGTGAAAATATTAAAAGCAAAATTGAAACTACAATAGCATCAAATTCACCAAGTGAAATAAGAAGATTAGCATTAGAAAACTTAGGTAATGATGATGAAATTTTAGAAGTTACAGCATATTTTGAACCTATAATATCAAAAAAAGAACAAGACTATGCTCATCCAGCATTTAATAATCTATTTTTAGTATCGGAATTTGATGAAGAAACAGAAAGCCTAATAATTAAAAGAAAAAATAGAGAAGAAAATAAGAAAGAAATGCATATTGGAATTAATTTATCCACAAATTGTGATAATATTGGGGATTTAGAATATGAAATAGATAGTGAAAAATTTATAGGAAGAGGAAATTTAAATATTCCTAATATGGTAGAGAATTCTATACCATTTAACAAAAAGATTGGGCTTGTTACAGAACCAATTGTAGCACTTAGACGTACTGTTAAAATAAAAGCAAAAGAAAAAAAAATAGTTAATCTAATAATATCCATAAATGATCATGAAGCCATATTAAAAGAAGAAATAGAAAAATTAAAGAATATTGAAAATATAGAAAAAGAATTTGAGTTAGCAAGAGCAAGGGTTGATGTAGAAAGTAGATATTTGAGAATAAAAGGAGAAGAGATTAAATTATATCAAAAAATGTTATCATTAATTATATTCAATAATTGTATTAAAAATAGTAAAGAGTTTGAACGAAAAGATAAGGTATATAAACAAGAAAAATTATGGAAGTATGGAATTTCAGGAGACTTGAAGATAATTTTAGTCAAAATACACAATGCAAATGATAGATATATTATAAGTGAAGTATTAAAAGCTTATGAATTTTTTAGAACAAAAAATATTGATTTAGAAATTGTAATAATAAATGAAGAAAAATATAGTTATGAAAATTATTTGAAAGGTGAAATAGAAAATGAAATATTAAATAATAATATGGGATATTTGAAAAATATAAGAGGTGGAATATTTACAATATTGAGAGAAGAAATAGATAAAGATGATATAGAAATTTTAGAATTTATAGCTTCAATAACGATAGATAGTAAAATTGGTGGTATAAGCAATAATATAAAAGAATTAGAAGAACAATATAAAGATAATATAAAGAAAATAGGAAATCATCATGTAAATGAATTTAACAAATATGAAGAGAAAAATGACATAGATATATTAGAAAATAAGGAAAAATTAAAATACTATAATGAGTATGGAGGATTTTCAGAAGATGGAAAAGAATATTTAATTAGAATAAATAAGAATAATAGATTACCAACAGTATGGTCAAATATTATGGGAAATGAAAAGTTTGGAACATTAGTTACTGAAAATATGGGAGGATATTCTTGGTATAAAAATTCTAGGTTAAATAGAGTGACAAGTTGGTCTAATAATCCTGTACTAGATATACCAAATGAAGTTATCTATATTAAAAATTTAGATAATGGAAAAACATGGTCGCTTGGACTGAATCCTATGCCAGACGATAATAATTATAATGTAATCTATGGATTTGGATATACAAAATATATTCATAAAAGCCAAGGGATAGAACAAGAATTAGAAGTTTTTGTAGCTAAAGAAGATAGTGTGAAGTTACAAATATTAAATTTAAAAAATACTGATAATCAAAAAAAGAAAATAAAGATATATTATTATATAAAACCAGTATTAGGTGAAGATGAAATTCAAACAAATAGATATATTAACTTAGAGTTTAAGAGTAGTACGAATATGATTCTAGCAAAGAATAAATACAAAAATGAATTAGAAAATACGGTAATGTATACTAGTAATACAGAAAAAATATTATCATATACAGGAAATAAAGATTTCTTTTTTGGAAAAACTGGTTTAACAAACCCAGAAGGAATACAAAAATTGATATTAAGTAATGAAAATGCATTATTTAAAAATTCAATAATTGTATATGAAATAGAAATCGAGCTTGAGGCATATCAAAACAAAGAAATTGGTTTTATATTAGGATGTGGCGAAGAGCAGATTGAATGTGAAAACATAGCATATAAGTATAGTAAAATTCAAAATATTAAAAATGAGTTATCAGAAGTGAAGATTTTTTGGAAAGAAAAATTAAAAAATACTCAAGTATATACACCTATAGAATCTACAAATATATTATTAAATGGTTGGATTCCATATCAAGTAATGACAAGTAGATTATTAGGTAGAACAGGATATTATCAATCAGGAGGAGCATTTGGGTACAGGGATCAGTTACAAGATACTTTTGGATTAAAATATATAGATAAAAACTTATTGAAAAATCAAATAATCAAACATAGTAAACATCAATTTATAGAGGGAGATGTAGAACATTGGTGGCATGATGAATCAGGTAGAGGTATAAGAACAAAATTCTCAGATGATTTACTTTGGTTAGCTTATGCCGTTATAGAATATATAAAATTTACAAATGATTATACAATTTTAGACATTAAGACACCATACAAAATTGGAAAAATATTAGAAGAAGGCATTGATGAGAGGTATGATAAATATGAAAACAGTGAAATAAGTGAAACAATATATGAACATGTGTTAAAAGCAATAAATAAATCACTAGATTTTGGCGAAAATGGAATACCTAAAATAGGTTCGGGAGATTGGAATGATGGATTTAGTACAGTGGGAAATAAGGGAAAAGGTGAAAGCGTTTGGCTTGGTTTTTTTCTATATAAAATATTAGTAGAAATGATGGATATCTGCAAATATAAAAATGATATAGATTTAGTGGAAAAATATAATAATATAGCAATCAATTTGAAAAAATCGTTAAATACTAAAGCTTGGGATGGTAGATGGTATAGAAGAGCATATATGGATGATGGGAAAATATTAGGTACAATGCAAAATGATGAATGTAAGATTGATAGTTTATCCCAAAGCTGGAGTGTGATATCGGGAGCAGGTGAAAATGATAAAAAATATATTTCAATGGAAAGCCTTCAAAATCATTTAATAGATAAAGAAAATGGTATTATAAAACTTTTAGATCCTCCTTTTGAAAAAAGTAATTTAAATCCAGGTTATATTAAAGCATATTTACCAGGAGTAAGAGAAAATGGAGGTCAGTATACACATGCTGCTGTATGGGTAATAATAGCTAAAGCCATGCTCGGATTTGGAGATGAAGCATTCGATCTATATAAAACAATAAATCCAATAGAACACTCAAGAACAAAAGATGAATGTAAAAAGTATAAAGTAGAGCCATACGTTATGCCAGCAGATATTTATGGCGTGGGAAATTTAGCAGGAAGAGGTGGATGGACATGGTATACAGGTGCTGCAAGTTGGTACTATAAAGCAGGAATAGAAACAATATTAGGAGTGAAACATGAAAAAGGATATTTATTAATAGATCCAACAATACCAAAAGATTGGAAAGAGTATCAAGTAAAATATAAATGGGAAAATAATATATATAATATAACTGTTAGAAATCCAAATGGAAAAAGTAAAATAGAAAAAGAAAAAATAGAAAAAAATAGAATAAAGTTAGAACATTCAGATGAAAATAAAACTTATAATGTTGAAATAATTATGTAAAAAATAAAAATAGATAGAAAACAGATAGAGCTATGAGCTACTATCTGTTTTTGTAATAATATTTTCTAAAATTATAGCAGGAATTGTTGGAATATTATTTCTTAAAGAAAAACAATATACACTAAACCCTCTAAGCACATTATAATTTTTATCTAAAATAACTAGATAAGGAAGTTTCTTGTACTTGCTGTAAAATTTATAAATTTTACAGATTTTTTTAGTAAGTAATAGGTTACTGAAATCAGCTTTTTGCAAGCAACTTGTTGGCAAATATGTAACCCAAGTGTTGGGAAGAATAAAACCGAATTGCTTTTTTAAATTTTCGTTTAATTTCCTAGAATCTAGTAAATAATTTTGCAGAGCTGATGAATTTTTCCGTAACATAAATAAATATTGTGTTTTGGTAAGATCACTTTTTCTAGAATTACAATTAGAACAAGATATTGCCATATTTTCAGGGATACTTATCCCACCATACCCGCGTGGATATAGATGGTCAACACTTATCTGTGATTTTTGAAGCTTTTTGCCACAGTATATACAATTATGTGGATAAGTCTCTATGAGTAAATACCGCATAAAATCTTCATAATCAAAATTCTTAATATCATTGATATATAAGATATTGTCTTTTAAAGTAGTATTTGGATATTCAAATACTTTTGGAAATTTAATAATCATCATATTTTCCTCCTTAAATTTTAATAACTTTAGTCTACCATGTTTAGAATAGAATATCAACAAAATAAAAGATACAAAATAAAAGATATAAAAATAAAACCATATAAATCATATGTTAAATATGATTTATATGGTTAGTAAATTTATACATTAAAATCTTTTAATGCAATATTATCTATCTTAATAATAGGTATGTATTTCAAATTATTTGATACTGAAAAATAGTATTGTGAAAAACCTTCAAGTACATTATTATTTTTATCTAAGACAACAACAAAAGGTAGTTTTCTATTTTTAGAATAAAAATTATTAATTTTTTTAAGTTTTTTATTGAAATTCATTTTAGAAAAATCAATAGGTACAATTTCAGAAGTTTCAATAAATTCAAACCAGTCGTCAGGTAACAAAAAACCTTGTTCTTTTTGTTTTTCAGAATGATGAACTCGTACCTTTTTTTTAGATCTATCAAATGCTTTAGGATTTAAATTTTTTCTATGGAGATATTCAGAATGATTTAAAAATCCTTTTCTATTATTGCACGAAGAACAAGTTAGTGCCATATTTTCAGGTATAGTTGGACCACCATAAATTTGTGGATATGAATGATCTATAGTCATATTTTTAGATGTTAATATACAACCACAATAGATACAAATTGGAGCATGTGTGTTCCGAATTAAATAATGCATCACATCTGAAAAAGAATTTCTATGAAACCGTAATTTATTGATATATAAAATATTGTCAATTAATTCCGTATTAAGATAGTTAAAGTTGTTTGGAAATTTTATAGTTATAGTAATTTCCTCCTTTCAATTTTATGTAAATAGTATAACATAGAAATAATAAAATGACAAGGACAGAAGGTATAATAATAAGATGATACTTTCATATCATCTTATTGTTATACTATGCTTTATTAGATTTTAATATTTTTTAATATTTTTTCATATTCTAATATTTTTTATTTTATTTCAAATTTAAATAATACTACTTTGTTCAAATTAATTCAGCTTCAGCTTCATCAATATATCCACATTCAAGCATTCTATCTAATACCTGTTGTTGTCTTTCTTGAGCTAAATCAGGATTAACAGTAGGAGCATAGACAGAAGGAGCATTTGGAACACCTGCAAGCATAGCACATTCTTCTAAAGTTAAATCTTTAGGTTCTTTTCCATAATAACCTTGGCTAGCTTCGTAAATACCATAATATCCTTCTCCAAAATATGCAATATTTACGTATATTGCAAGAATCTCATCTTTTGAATAATTTTTTTCTAAATCATATGCTGCAAAAAGTTCACCAAGCTTTCTAATTGCAGTTTGTTCTTGTGTGAAAACTAAATTTTTGGCAACTTGCTGCGTTATTGAACTTCCACCTTGAGAAAAGTCTCCAGTGGTTATATTAACAAGCAGGGCTCGTAAAATCCCTATGGGATCAATTGCACCATGTTCATAATATCTATGATCTTCAATTGCTATAACAGCATTTATATAATCTTGTGGTAATTCTTCAAATTCTACAAAATTTTCAGATTCCGTTACTTCGCTAACTCTAGGTATTAATTCTTTTTCATCAAGAGCTTTGGTATAGTAAACATATCCTATAGAAAGTGCAATAATACTTATTATAAAAATAATTACAAATAAAATAAATAATAATTTCAAAAAAATTTTCATAAATACCTCATTTCTACTTTTATTATATACTAAAATTTGTATATTGAAAATACCTAAATGTAAATAAAATTTGATAGAACAAAAATTCGATATAGTATTGACTTTTTTTATATAGATTAATATAATGGGAAAATGAAAATTAATTTTAACTAAGAGTTAATTTAATAATATTAAAATAAGGTAGGGATATAGAATGAAAGATAAATTTTTAGAATTATTGAAAAGTGTAAAAAGAGATGGAATGGAAGAACTGATAGCATTTTTAGAAAAATCAGATTTTTTCACAGCACCAGCTAGTACGAGATTTCACGGAGACTTTGAAGGTGGTCTTGCTGCACACAGTATGAAAGTATATGAAATATTGAAACATAAAGTAGAAACAAACATGGAAAAGTTAGAAATATCAGAAGATTCAATAATATTAATAGCATTGTTACATGATATATGTAAAACAAATTTCTATAAAATTGATTATAGAAATGCAAAAAATGCATTGGGTGTTTGGGAAAAAGTACCGTATTACACTGTTGAAGATACAATTCCATATGGACATGGTGAAAAGTCAGTAATGATGATAACTGAATATATAAAATTAACACCAGAAGAAAAATATTCAATAAGATGGCATATGGGATACACTGAACCTAAAGAGTTATACAACGCAATAGGAGCAAGTTACACAAAATATCCAGTAGCATTATTGACACATGAAGCAGATTTAGAAGCTACATATTTTTACGGAATATAATTTAAATTGGAGGATAGAAATGTTAGCATATATAAAAGGAATTTTAGAAGTTAAAATGACAGGATATATTGTTATCGATGTAGGAGGATTAGGATATAAAGTTTTTATGTCAGATAATAGTATTGATAAATTGGGAACGATAGGAGAAAATATAAAAGTTCATACTTTCTATAAAGTTAAAGAAGATGATATTAGTATATATGGATTTAATTCATTAGAAGAATTGAAAATGTTTGAATTATTAATAAGTGTAAGTGGGGTAGGAGCAAAAACAGCACTAACAATGCTTGCAGTTTGTAATCCATCAGAGTTTGCACTTGCGATAATATCAGAAGATGTAAAGACATTGACAATGATACCTGGAATTGGACCTAAATCAGCTAAAAGAATAATATTAGAACTTAAAGATAAAGTGAAAAAAGAGTCTCAAATACAAGAATTAGAATTAGCATCATCAGGAATGAATGATAAGATCAAAAAAGCTATTCAAGATGATAATAAAGTTGTTGAAGCAACAGCAGCATTACAAGTATTAGGATATAATAGAAAAGAAATAGAAAAGGCATTTGAAAAAATTGATAATAAAGAAACATATTCAATAGAGGATTTGATTAAAAAAGGATTATTCCTATTAGGTATGTAATAATAGGAGGAAAATGATTTGAATTTGAATGAACCATTAGCTTTTAGGATTAGACCTAAAAATTTAGATGAATATGAAGGACAAGAACATGTTATTGGTAAAGGAAAAATATTATATAGAACAATAAAAGCAGATAGATTATCAAGTATAATATTATTTGGACCACCGGGATGTGGTAAAACGTCTTTAGCAAGAGTTATAAGTGAGACAACAAAATATAAATTTTATAAAATAAATGCTGTAACATCAGGTGTTGCAGATATAAAAAGAGTAATTGAAGAAACAAGAAACTATATGTTGAATCCAATAGGAAAAAGTATATTATTTATAGATGAAATTCATAGATTTAATAAATTACAACAAGATGCATTATTGCCATATGTAGAAAACGGAACAATAATTCTGATTGGAGCAACAACAGAAAATCCATATTTCGAAGTTAACAAAGCTTTAATTTCAAGATCTATGGTAGTTAAATTAGAACCACTTACAGAAGAAAATATTGTACAAATTTTGAAAAATGCAATTACAAGAAAAGATGGATTAGGTGAATATAATATAAAAATTGAAGAAACAACACTTGTAAAGATTGCTAAAATAAGTAATGGTGATGTCAGAACAGCTTTAAATGGATTAGAAGTAGCAGTATTAACAACTAATATGTCTGCAGACGGATATATAGATATAACAGATGAAGTAATTAAAGATAGTATTCAAGCTAAGAAAGCCATATTTGATAAAAACGGAGAAGTACATTATGATAATATAAGTGCATTCATAAAATCTATGAGAGGATCTGATCCAGATGCAGCATTATTTTATTTAGCAAGAGCAATTGAAGGTGGAGAAGATCCAATGTTTTTAGCTAGAAGAATAGTAATTTGTGCATCAGAAGATGTTGGTCTTGCAAATTCAAATGCTTTAGTGGTAGCCAATGCAGCAATGCAATCAGTCCATATGGTAGGAATGCCAGAAGGTAGAATAATATTAGCACAAGCAGCAGTATATGTTGCATTATCCAAAAAGTCTAATGCAGCCTATTTAGGAATAAATGCAGCGCTTTCTGATGTTAAAGCTGGTGATACAGGCGAAATTCCAATGGCTATGAGAAATGCACCAATAACGCAAATGCAATCATTAGGATATAAAGAAGGATATTTATATCCACATGATTTTCCAAATCATTATGTAGAACAACAATATTTGCCAGATAAAATGATAGGAACTAAATATTATGTAAAAGACGAGACTATTACTGAATTTTAGAAATATAATATAGCTATAAATGATAAAAACAAAAAAATAAAATAAAAAAAGTCAAATAAATAATAAATCAAATAATAATAAATTTGAATAATATTCATATAAAATGTAAAACCTACTAAAAAGTAGGTTTTTTATGTTTAAGATAATTTGTATAGGTTTATTAGCAGGTATAATAAATGGTATGTTTTCAACAGGAGCAGGTTTACTACTGGTTCCTATATTTGTATTTTTGTTTGAAATTGATGAAAGAAAATCAAGAGGAACATCAATGTTTTGTATTTTGCCAATGGTAATAACGACATCTATGTTATATCATAGGCAAGATGATGTAGATTATATTATCGCTATTTTGGTCGCAATAGGAGGTATAATAGGAGGTATAATAGGTGCAACATTATTAAAAAAATTAAAAGTTAAAAATTTGAAAATATTATTTATAATTTTTTTGGCATATATGGCATTTAGATTTATATTTAGTTGATGAATTGGAGCGAAAATGATAGAAATATTAATTGGTACATTATCAGGTATAATTAGTGGTACAGGTATGGGTGGGGGAACATTATTAATATATCTTCTTACAAATATACTGTTGTTGGATTATAAAATGGCACAATCTATAAATTTAATATATTTTATCCCAACATCAATTATAGTTACATTTATAAATATAAAAAATAAGAATATTAATTTTAAAATAGGTATATTAATTTCTATTTTTGGTATTATAGGAGCTATAATTGGTTTCTATATTGCTCAATCTATCGATGTAACATTGCTTAAAAAATTGTTCGGAATTTTTCTTTTTACAGTTGTAATTAAAGAGATTTATGCAATAAAAAAAGATAATAATAAAGAAAATTAAAAAAAATATGTCAAGTGAAAATATAAAATATAAAAAGTTTAACATGTGAATAAAATTACAAATAAAAACAAATAATAAAAACATAAAATATTTTAAATATAATTAATAAATAAAGAGAATGGAGGAATTGATATGAAATTTGTAAAAGGTTTAGTATTAGGAGGAATGGTAGCAACAGGAGTTATAATGATGCTTGGTGAAACTGATGTGATAAATAAAAAGAAAATAATGAAAAAAGGAAGAAAATTTGTTAAACAAATGGGAATAATGTAAGTAGTAGCACAAAGAATAAAAAACCCAGAATTATTAAATTCTAATTTAATAATTCTGGGTTAATATGTTATTATATTATTTTAGTCTAAGCAATTACATTGGTCATTATAATCATTATCACATTTGAAGCAAGGTTCATTACAATCTAAGTAATAATCACATTTGTCATTTTTAGTTCCTTTTAAGCAGAAGCCTTCATGATGACATTTAGTACATATTTTTAGTTTTTTAGTATCATTTACCCAAATTTGAATTGAATATTCTTTACCAGGACATAATGGTCCAAAAACAAATTCGCCATCTTTGTCAGTAAACGTATGTCCTACAGGACGTCTGTCTTCTTTTCCTTGTTCATATACTATTTCAACTAATTTTACAACTGCATCACAAACTGGTTCTTTAAAACAGTTTTTAACTACTCCATAGATTACATCTCTGTTATCTTCAGGAAGAGTTATATCTAAATCAAATTGTTTACCGCCAGAAATCATACCATCTATTTCTAAAACAGGGCAATGATGTTTTTTGATTTCGTTTTCCATATTTTTACCTCCTTATTTTACAACTTAAAGTGTTGTTTCTATATAATATGAAAAATGAAAATAAATGTTAAGAAAAATAAATAAAAAAGAATTCAATAAAATGATAATAATATATATATAATTAACTATAGCAATAGTAGTATTTAATTTTATACTAGATGTAATAGTAGTAGTAGTAGTAGTAGTAGTAGTCATAGCAGGAGAATATTACAAAATTAAATTAATAAAATAGTGTAGGAATAAACTTCTAAATTAAAGCATAGATTTTAATAGCTTTAATTTAGAAGTTTTTATCAATTAGATATATTAAGTATTTAAACTAGGAGGAATATATGTTTTTTGTAATTAGAAGAGATAAGTTAAATACATATTTGATATCAGTTGTTACTATTATTTTATTGTTTTCTATTGGGGGATTTTTACAAAGTCAGGTTACAGTAGAGACGATAAGTGAAAATAGGAAGCTGCTACCAATATACAATGTACAAACAGATGAAAATAAAGTTGCATTAACTTTAAATTGTGCATGGAATGATAATGATATTGATGAAATTTTAAGTATTTTAGAAGCGAATAATATTAAAATCACATTCTTTATGGTTGGTGAATGGATAGAAGAATATACTGAAGCTGCTACTAAAATTTATGAAGCAGGACACGAATTAGCAATACATAGTGACACTCATCCTCATGTGAATGAATTATCATATAGTCAAAATGTTACAGAGATAGTAGAAGCTAATAAAAAAGTAGAAGAGATAACAGGAAAAGCAACAAAACTGTATAGAACGCCATATGGAGAGTATAATGATATTGTAATAAAAGCAGCACAAGATAACGGGTATTATACTATTCAATGGAATCATGATACACTAGACTATACTGGAATAACAGGAGAACAAATGTGGGCAAGACTCGATAATAAATTGGAAAACGGAGATATAATATTAGCACATAATGGAACAAGACATACAGCAGACAGTTTAGATATGATAATTAAAAATATTAAGGAAGAAGGTTTTGAAATAACACCAGTATCAAAAATAATATATTTAGAAGACTATACAATAGATTCAAATGGTACTCAAATAAAGGAAAAATGAAAAAAATAACAAAATTAACTTTTTATGTAGACAAAACGATGAAAGTGTTGTATAATATAGATTAGAAGTTTACAAAAAAGAAAAAAATCGAAAGTAAATAGGGAGGAAATAAATTTGGATACAAATTATTTAGAAAATAACTACTTAACATTAGTAGGAAAAGTTACAGGAGAAAAAAAATTAAGCCATGAGATATATGGAGAAAAATTCTATAATTTTAATATCTCAATACCTCGTTTAAGTGGTAATGCTGATATGATTCCTATAACAATATCAGAAAGATTAATGAAACCAGAAGATTTAACAGAAGGAAAAAATGTATTAGTTAAAGGACAGTTTAGATCATATAATAGTTATGAAAATGAAAGAAACAGATTAGTTCTTACAGTTTTTGCTAAAGATATTATAGAAATAGAAGAAATTGTTGAAGAAGAAGAAAATGAAGTTGTAAAAAAAGATAATGTAACAAATGAAGTTATTTTAGTGGGATATATATGTAAAAAACCAATTTACAGACAAACACCATTTGGAAGAGAAATTTCAGATATGTTACTTGCAGTTAATAGAGCATATAATAAATCAGATTATATACCATGTATAGCTTGGGGAAGAAATGCAAGATTTTGCCAAAGTTTAGATGTTGGATCACAAGTTAAAATAATTGGTAGAGTACAATCAAGAATGTATGAAAAGAAATTTGAAGATGGAACAGTACAACAAAGAGTTGCATATGAAGTTTCAATCGGAAGTTTAGAAATAATTGATGAAAATGAAGCTATAAATACAGAAAATACAGATACAGAAGCTGTTGTATAGTAGTTTAATTATTAAAAAGGTTTTAAAAGTCTAGTCTTTTAAAGCCTTTTTTGATATAATAATAAAATATCAGTAAATAAATATAAGAAATAATAAGGAGAAAAATTTGAAAAAGGTAATAGTAGAAAAAGAAAATTCAGGAATTAGAATTGACGGTTTTTTATCTTCTAAATTAGAAGATGTATCAAGAGTAGCTGTTCAACGATTAATTGAAACAGATAAAATTTTAGTAAATGGAAAAAAAGTAAAGGCATCATATAAAGTTCAAGTTAACGACAATATAACTATAGAGAAAGAAGAACCAAAAGAAATTGAATTAAAAGCACAAGAAATCCCTATTGATGTAGTATTTGAAGATGAAGACATGATAGTAGTAAATAAACCTAAAGGTATGGTAGTTCATCCAGCAAGTGGTAATCCAGATGGTACATTAGTAAATGCAATAATGGCAATTTGCAAAGATTCATTATCAGGAATTGGTGGAGAAATTAGACCTGGAATAGTTCATAGGATAGATAAAGATACATCAGGGCTATTATTAGTTGCGAAAAATGATAAAACACATATTAATTTAAGCGAACAAATTAGAAAACATGAAGTAGTAAAAACATATATAGCACTTGCTAGAGGTGTCATAAAAGAAAATAATGCAACAATTAAAATGCCTATAGGGCGAAGTACAAAAGATAGAAAGAAAATGGCAGTTACAGAGAGTGGAAAACAAGCGATAACACATTTTAAAGTTTTAGATAGATATGAAGAGTGTACTTTATTAGAAATAAATATAGAAACAGGTAGAACACATCAAATTAGAGTTCATATGTCTGAAATAGGTTTTCCAATAATCGGTGATGAGGTATACTCAAATGGAAAAAATAAATACGGAATAGTTGGACAAGCCTTGCATGCAAAGAGTCTTGAATTTACACACCCAACAACAAATAAAAAAATGAGATTAGAAGCAAATTTACCAGAATATTTTGAAAATGTTTTAAATGAATTAAATAAAAAAAGAGGTGAATGTAATGATTAGATTACAAAAATTCTTAGCAGATGCAGGAATAGCTTCGAGGAGAAAATCAGAAGAAATAATACTAAGTGGAAAAGTTGAAGTTAATGGAGAAACAGTAACAGAGTTAGGAGTTAAAGTTGATCCTGAAACTGATATTGTTAAATATAGTGGAGAAGAAATTAGCATAGCAGAAAAAAAAGTATATATATTATTAAATAAACCAATTGGTTATGTGACAACAGCTAAAGATCAGTTTAGTAGAGATTCAGTTATGGATTTAGTAAAAACTAGAGAACGATTGGTACCAGTAGGAAGATTGGATATGTATACATCAGGAGCATTAATACTTACAAATGATGGAGACTTTGTATATAAAGTTACTCATCCAAAACACCAAATTGAAAAAACATATACTGTAACAATTAAAGGTAAAGTTACAGATGAGAATGTAGAAAAATTAAGAAAAGGTGTAGATATAGACGATTATGTTACTAAACCAGCAAGAGTCAAAATTTTAAGAATTGATGAAGAAAGAGATATTTCAAGATTAGAAATAACAATACATGAAGGGAAAAATAGACAGGTAAGAAGAATGTGTGAATCTATAGGCCATGTTGTTATTGCATTACATAGAAGTAAAATAGCTGGTGTTGGAGTTAAAGATGTATCACTAGGTCAATGGAGATTTTTAAAAGATTTCGAGATTGAAAAAATTTTAAAATAAATGTAAAAATATTGAAAAATCAAACAAAACAATATATAATTGATTATATAAACAAAAGATAAGGAGTTAATAGATGAATACATTAAGATACAAGCCAGAAGGATGGAATAAGGAAATTAGTGTGTTTAAAAGCTGCGAAATAGATAAATATATAAATGAAAAACAAACTTTACAAGGAATTGTTAAAGAATGTGACAATAATTATAATTTACATATAGCTCTTGAACATGATAAGGTTGGAATAATTCCAAGGACAGAAGTTGAAAATATTAATATTGATGAAAACGGAATACCTAAAATAAATTTATGTACAGGTAAAGTTAATAAGTTTGTTCAATTTAAGGTAAAAGGAATAAGAGATGATGATAGTATTTTATTATCGAGAAAAGATGTACAAGAAGAAACAATAAATTGGATTAAAAACGATTTAGAAATTGGGCAACAATTAAATGGGATTGTAAAAAGTATCAAACCATATGGAGCATTTGTAGAAATAGCAGGAGGAGTTGTTGGTTTGGTTCACATTGAAGATGTTTCAGTTGCTAGAATTAAAACACCAGCAGAAAGATTTAGTATTGGACAAGATATTCAAGTTATTGTTAAAACAGTTAATAAAGAAAAAGGAAGAGTTATATTATCACATAAAGAAACTTTAGGAACTTGGGAACAAAATATTGAAAAATACAAAAGAGGAACAAAAACTACAGGAATAATACGAGAATTCGAAAAAAATAAAAATGGAATATTTGTAGAATTAGAACCAAATTTGGTTGGAATGGCAGAATATGATGAGAATTTGAATTATGGAGAAACTGTAGAAGTATATATCAAAAAGATAGATATTGAAAAGAAAAAAGTGAAATTAGCAATTATTTAAGTAAACCATAAGGAGGATTTTAACATGGTAGATGATAAAGAAATAAAAGCACAGGTATCACCATTTGCTATAAGAGAGGGAGAAATTAAAACTTTTGATGGTAAAGATGGATATGTATCAATGAATCAAATTGTACATAAAATAAATATTGGTCATATATCAGATATTCATTTTCACATATTAGAATTAGTAAATGAATTTGAATTTATAACATCAAGACAATTGTATCAAATGTTAGAAATTAAAAACATTGATGCGAAGTCTCAAGATAAATTAAATAACAAATTAGAACAATTAGTAAAATCTAAAATATTAACTAGATATTATTTTACATCTGAAGAGGGTAAAGGAATATATAGAATATATTGTATGGAAAAAATGGGCAAATATTTATTGAATTCTAAAGAAATAGAATCTAAATGGCAACCATCAGATAATACGAAACCAGTACCAATGATTAAAAAAAGATTAGCTGGTAACCAGACTTTAATTGCATATTTAAGAAAAGTTAAAGCATTTGACAATTATATTGTTAAGCCAGCAATAACTGCCAAAATGACAGGGAAAATATTTAAAGCAACAGGTGGAGCAGTAAAATTAACAAAAAACAATAAATCAATTCATTTTTTATTCGAAGTTGTAAGAAGAGAAGATAATTGGCAAACAAAATTTATCGAAAAAATGAGACAATACAAAGAATTCTATGAATCTTTTGTACCAGGAGATTCTGGATTTATGACTTTACCTCAATTAATATTTGTTTGTGAAGATGAAAAAAATATGGTTGAAACTTTCAAAGAAGTTGTCAAAAATCAATTAGAAATATCAAATTTAAAATTATTATTTACAACAGATTTAAGACAAAATGAAGATACATTAGAAAATACATTAGTTCAGTTCATATTAGAAGATGGAAAATATAAGATGGATAATATTGAATTAAAATTATTAGGGATGTAAAAAAAACTATTTACATATTCTGAAAAAAGGCGGATGGGTATACTATCCGCCTTTTTTGTTTCTAGTGCAATTAATAGTACATAAAGTACTCTATTGTGATATAATGGAATTTATATCTCAAGGATTTACTGTACTAGCTCCACTAGTATCAAAAGTTAAATCTGAAGAAAATGGATATGTAATATTTGAAAGTGATGATTCAGATAATCCAAAAATAATAGAAAAAAATTCAAAAAAACAATGTATGGAGGCAGATGTTATATTTGTATCTGATGTTGATGGATATATTGGAAAAACAGTTATGTTTGAATTAGGGTATCTGTTATCCAATAATAAAGAAATATATTTTAGATAACTTCCAAAAGAGGAAGCATTAATAATTAATATGTGTAAAGACGCAGAAAAATCAGTATTATCAAGTGGAAAATTATGTGAGATGATGTCAACACATAATGAAGTCTATTCTTGGATAGAATGGCCAGACAAAGATCAAGATAGAGGAGAAGAAATTTCTACATAAAACAAGCTGACACATTAAAAGTGTCAGCTTGTTTTTATATTTGTTTTATATTTATTTTATATTTGTTTTATATTTATATTTGCATATTACTATTAATAAAAGGTATATATTTGTTATATACCCAAAACTTCCTTAGATCTTTTAATTAATTCAGGTGTTGGGGCTTCTACATGAGATAACTCATAAGTTGATTCAAGTTGTTTCCATTTGAATTCACCAACACTATGATATGGAAGTAATTCAACTTTTTCTACATTAGATAATGTTGAAATAAAGTTTTTTAAGTCTGTCAAGTCTTTTTCATTGTCTGTATATCCAGGTATTAAAACTTGTCTAATCCAAACAGGTATATTGTTATCGCTTAGGTATCTTGCAAATTCTAATTCTAGTTCATTTGGTTTACCAACCAGATCTTCACATTTAGAACTATTTATATGTTTAATGTCAAGTAATACCAAATCTGTTAAAGATAATAGGGTTTTAATATCATCTGTCAAATTTACTATTCCAGAAGTATCAATACAAGTGTGCAATCCTTCTGTTTTTAACTTCTGAAATAATGTTATTAAAAACTTAGACTGTAATAAAGGTTCACCACCAGATATTGTTATACCACCATTAGGATGAATATAGTTTTTATATTTAATAATTCTTTTGAAGATTTCATCTACAGAATAATATGTACCTTCATTGATATCCCAACTATCTCTATTATGACAATATTTGCATTTTAAATGACATCCTTGTAAAAATAGAACAAATCTTACACCAGGACCATCAACTGTTCCAAATGATTCTATTGAATGTATTTTCCCATATGTATTTAAATCTTTTTTTTCCATAAATACTCCTTATATTAAATTAAATGTCGCAAAAGGAAATCCTGATGCGACATTTTATATTAAATTATCGTAATTAATAATTAGCAATTATTAAACCATTTCATGAATTGTTCTATTAATAACATCTAATTGTTGTTCTTTACTTAATTTTGTAAAGTTAACAGCATATCCAGATACTCTTATTGTAAGTTGTGGATATTTTTCAGGATGATTCATAGCATCAATTAATAATTCTCTATCAAATACGTTAACATTTATGTGGTGTCCTGTTTGTGTGAAAAATCCATCTAACATGTTTATTAAATTAGAAACTTGTGCATCTTCAGTTTTACCTAATGTATTTGGCGTAATTGAGAATGTATATGATATACCATCTTCAGCATGTTCAAATGGTAATTTTGCTATTGAATTCATTACGGCTAAAGCTCCGTGTGTATCTCTACCATGTAATGGGTTGGCTCCAGGTCCAAATGGTTCTCCAGCTTTTCTTCCGTCAGGAGTATTACCAGTAGCTTTACCATAAACAACATTTGAAGTTATTGTTAACACAGAAAGTGTATGTTTAGCATTTCTGTAAGTATGATGTTGTTTGATTTTTGCTGTGAAAGATTTGATTAAGTCAATAGCTATATGATCAACTTCTTCAATATCGTTTCCGAATTTTGGATAGTCTCCTTCAATTTCGAAATCAGTAGCTAATCCTCTTTCATCTCTTATAACTTTTACTTTAGCATACTTGATAGCAGAAAGAGAATCAGCAACAACTGATAAACCAGCTATACCGCAAGCCATTGTTCTTAAAACTTCTTTATCATGTAAAGCCATTTCAATAGCTTCATATGAATATTTGTCATGCATATAATGGATTGCATTTAATGCTTTAATATATATTTCAGCAACATATTCCATCATTTGCTCAAATTTATCCATAACTTCATCATAATTTAAATATTCAGATGTTATTGATTCATATTCTGGAGTTATTTGTTTACCAGATTTTTCATCTTTACCACCATTTATTGCATATAAAAGAGTTTTAGCTAAATTAGCTCTGGCTCCAAAGAATTGCATTTGTTTACCAATTTTCATTGGAGAAACACAACATGCTATTCCATAATCATCACCTAATGTTACTCTCATCATGTCATCATTTTCATATTGAATTGATGAAGTTTTGATAGACAACATAGAAGTAAATCTTTTAAATCCATCTGGTAAGTGAGTTGACCATAAAACTGTTAAGTTTGGTTCTGGTGCCGGTCCTAAAGTTTGTAAAGTATGAAGCATTCTAAAAGATGATTTAGTAACTAATGTTCTACCATCTAATCCCATACCACCAATACTTTCCGTTACCCAAACAGGGTCACCACTGAATAATTCATTATATTCAGGTGTTCTCAAGAAACGAACTAATCTTAATTTCATTACAAAGTGATCCATAATTTCTTGGATTTCAGATTCAGTTATTAATTTGTTTTTTAAATCTCTTTCAAAATAGATATCTAAGAAAGTAGAAACTCTACCTAAACTCATTGCAGCTCCATTTTGATCTTTAATAGCTCCTAAATATCCGAAATATAACCATTGAACAGCTTCAATACTGTTTTTAGCTGGTGCAGATATATCAAATCCATATTTACTAGCCATAACTTTTAATGCTTGTAAAGCTTTTATTTGTTCTGTTATTTCTTCTCTATCTCTGATAACGTCATCAGTTAATGAAGAAAAATCAGTATGTTTTAAATCTAATTTTTTCTCTTCGATTAAGTAATCAACACCATAAAGTGCTACTCTTCTATAATCTCCGATTATTCTACCACGACCATATCCGTCTGGTAAACCTGTAATTAAGTGTGAACTTCTAGCAGCTCTGATATCAGGTGAATATACACTGAAAACGCCATCGTTGTGAGTTTTTCTGTATTTTGAAAAAATCTCAGAAACTTCAGGGTCAACAGTTCTATCATATGCTTCACATGATTTTTCAACTATTTTAATTCCACCGAAAGGCATAATAGCTCTTTTTAAAGGAGCATCAGTTTGTACACCAACGATTTTTTCTAAATCTTTGTTAATATATCCAGCATCATGTGACGCTATTGTTGATATTGTTTTTGTATCAATATCTAATACTGATCCTTTAGAACTAGCTTCTTTTTTATATAATTCTAATACTTCTTCCCATAATTTTTTTGTTGTATTTGTAGCAGATGATAAGAAAGAATCATCTCCTAAATAAGGTGTATAATTTTTTTGAATAAAGTCTCTTACGTTTATTTCTTCATTCCAATCACCTTTTTCAAATCCATTCCATTGTTCAAATTTCATAAATTACCTCCTTAATTGTAGCATGGAAATAACATGCCACTTATTATTTTATCACATATTATGTTTATTATCAATCAAAAATTAGAAAATATTCAAGATAATAGTTAAATAAGTTGAATACTTAATATTTTTAATGAATATATATATATAATAAGGATAAAAATAATAAATAACTGTTGTTTTTGCAACAAAAAAAGAGATTTTTAATAATCTCTTAAAATCTTTTGAAAAAAATATCTTCTTCTATAGTTAAATCAGTATCATAGATAGCTTTAGCAACATTATAAATTAATTTTTGTTTTTCAGGAGAGCATTTTTTTATCAACTCTGAAAACTCTTTATTAAGATAATTATTTGAATTGCTAGATGCACCGTTCAACACGTATCCTTCAGTAACATCAAGTAAATTACATAATTGATTTAATCTTCTTAAATTGATATGAGAATTTCCTCTTTCTACTCTACTTAAAAATGCAACAGAAATATCAACTTTTTCTGCTAAATCTTCTTGTGTTAAGTTTTTTGCTAACCTTGCTTTTTTTATTCTTTGACCGATTATTGTATAATCTAATGCCATATAATATCACCTTCCCATCTTATTGTTATAATATAGCATTATAACATATAAAAAGACAGTAACTAAAAAATACAACTAAAACTTATAGGTAAATATTTTTAACGATAGAATTTTGATTTGTAAAATAAATTAGTAAGATGTCAAATTAGTTAAAAAGAGTAAAAAAGAGTAAAAGTGAGAAAAAAGAAGAAATAGGTAGGTAAATAAGAAAATGGTAGAAATATCTAGTATATAGTTGGAATTAACATTAGGAATAATGAATACATAATTTGTTTTTTGGAATAATATATAGTATAATAGTATTTAGCCGTTTAAAAAAGGAGAGTGAATTTTATTTTTGTAAATAAAATAAGGCAATATATAAATAAAACGACAAAATGTATTAAATTAATAGTTGTAGCATTGATAATAATGGTAGCAATAGTAATAGTTAGATATCAACCTGCTTATGAAGTAACTATTGATGGAATGCAGTTAGGTTATATAGAAAATAGTGAAACACTGATAGATAATATAAAAAAACAAGTTATTTCAGAAAATGAATATAATATAGAATATATAGATGTCAATTTAGAAGTAGAATATGAACTGCAATTAATAAGTAGAACAATAGATATGAATACAGAAGAAATAGAAAATAAAATAAAAGAAGCAATGGTTTTAACTTATAAATATTATGATATAGTAATTAATGAAGAAATAATTGTTTCGGTTGACACAATAGAAGAAGCAGAAGAATTAGTAGGAATAGCAAATGGAAATGGAAGTATTGATGGATTAGCAATAATTGAGAATTACACGCAAGAGGAAACAAAAATAGCCACAACAGAAATTGAAATTGCAAGAACTTCAATAGTAACTAATGTAGAAACAGTTGTAGCAAATCAAGAAGCTATTAAAGCAGAAGAAGCAAGAATTGCAGCAATGCCACAAGTAAATGGTATTAAAATAGCAGCTACACCAGTACAAGGGATTGTAACATCAAGATATGGAGCAGTAAGTAGTTTGTGGTCAGAATCACATACTGGTTTAGATATAGCTGCTACGACAGGAACACCAATATATGGTGTGGCTGATGGAGTTATAACTTTTGCGGGATATAATGGTTCTTATGGATATATGATAATAATAGATCACGGAAATGATGTAGAAACATGGTATGCACATTGTAGTAAATTATATGTATCATTAGGTCAGAGTGTTACCGGTGGACAAATGATAGCAGCAGTTGGATCAACAGGGAATTCAACAGGAGCACATTTACATTTGGAAGTAAGAGTAAATGGAGAACCTCAAAATCCACAGATATATTTATACAATTAATATAGATTATATATAATTGATAATTAGCATCATAAAAATAACAATAAATAAAACAGGTTAAAAGGTATAGTGTATATCTTTTAACCTGTTTTTGTGATTTGAATGCGATTTCTATAATATTTTTATAATATTATATTTAGTACTATTTGGATGATATTAAATATTATTAGTGGATATAATAAATATAGTTTATAATTTTATTGACAAAGATAAAATGTTATATATATAATATATTGTGAAACAAAACAAATGAAAATAGGAGGAAAATTATGCAAGAAGAAATTCATGGGAATGAAGAAGAAAAAGTAAGACAAAGTATAGAAGACATAATATATAAAGCTACTATAGCATCAGAAGAATATTTGAAATTAGATCAAAAAACAATTGATAATATAGTTAAAGCAATGTCAATGGCAGGATTAGAACATCATATGACATTAGCAAAAATGGCTATTGAAGAAACAGGTAGAGGAATATATGAAGATAAAATAATAAAAAATATGTTTGCTACTGAATATGTATATAATAGTATTAAATATGAAAAAACAGTAGGAATTATTAGAGAGAATGAAACAGAAGATTTTGTAGAAATAGCAGAACCAGTCGGGATAATAGCTGGAGTTACACCTGTTACAAATCCAACATCGACAACAATGTTTAAATCAATAATTTCTGCTAAAACGCGAAACGTTATAGTGTTTGGATTCCATCCATCAGCACAAAAGTGTAGCAGAGAATCAGCAAAAATATTAAGGGATGCGGCAATTGAAGCAGGAGCACCAGAAAATTGTATTTTATGGATTGAAGAACCAAGTGTATTAGCTACAAAATTATTGATGAACCATCCAAAGGTAAACTTAATATTAGCTACAGGTGGAACAGGAATGGTTAGAAGTGCATATTCTTGTGGAAAACCTGCGTTAGGCGTAGGACCTGGTAACGTACCATGCTATATTGATAAAACAGCAAAATTAAAAAGAGTTGTAAATGATGTAGTTATGTCAAAAGCATTTGATAATGGGATGATATGTGCATCAGAGCAAGCAGTTTTAGTAGATAGAGAAGTATATGTCGAATTCGAAGAATTAATGAAAAATGCTGAATGTTATTTTGTAAATGATGAAGAAAAAGAAAAATTAAAGAACAGCATGTTTAGTTATGAAGAAAATTATGGATATAAATTAAAATCACATGTTCCAGGACAATCTCCTTTTGCGATCGCGAAAGAAGCAGGATTCGAAGTTCCAGAAAATACAAAAATATTAGTAGTGTACGAAGAAGGAATTGGAAAAGATTATCCTTTTTCAAGTGAAAAATTAAGCCCAGTATTAACATATTATATAGTAAATAATGAAGAAGAAGGAATTTCAAAATCAGAACAATTACTAAACTTCGGGGGATTAGGACATTCAGCAGTAATACACTCTGAAAATTCAGATACAATACTTGCTTTTTCAAAAAGAATGAAAGCAGGAAGAATAATAGTAAATTCTCCATCTACTCATGGAGCGATTGGTGATATATATAATACAAATATGCCATCACTTACATTAGGGTGTGGATCATTTGGTGGAAACTCAACAACAGCAAATGTTTCAAGTGTAAATCTAATTAATGTTAAAAGAGTAGCGAAAAGGAGAGTTAATATGCAATGGTTTAAAGTTCCAGAAAAAATATATTTCGAAGCAGGTTCGATAGCTTATTTAGAAAAAATGCCTAATATTGAGAAAGCTTTTATTGTAACAGATGAAGCAATGGTTAAATTAGGATATGTAGATAAAATACTATATCATTTGAGGAAAAGACATCAATATGTGCATTCTGAAATATTTAGTAGTGTAGAGCCAGACCCATCATTTGATACAATTAAAAAAGGTGTTGAAGCTATGAATGCATTTCAACCAGATGTTATAATAGCATTAGGTGGAGGAAGTCCGATTGACGCTGCAAAAGGAATGTGGTTGTTTTATGAACATCCAGATGCAGATGTTGAAGGTTTGAAATTAAAATTTATGGATATAAGAAAAAGAACATACAAGTATCCTAAATTAGGTCAAAAATCAAAAATGGTAGCAATACCAACTACATCAGGAACAGGATCAGAAGTTACATCATTTGCAGTAATTACAGATAAACAAAAAAATAAAAAATATCCACTTGCTGATTATGAATTAACACCAGATGTCGCTATAATTGATCCGGATTTAGTAATGAGTTTGCCAAAAGGAATAACTGCAGATACAGGAATGGATGTATTAACACATGCTGTTGAAGCATATGTTTCTATTATGGCATCTGACTATACAGATGGGTTAGCAGAAAAAGCAGTAGAATTGGTATTTAAATATTTAGAAATTGCATATGAAGATGGAGCTAATAAAACAGCAAGGGAGAAAATGCATAATGCGAGCACTATTGCTGGTATGGCATTTACAAATGCATTTTTAGGAATAAATCATTCTATGGCACATAAATTGGGTGGAGAATTCCATTTACCTCATGGTAAATTAAATGCAATATTATTACCATATGTAGTAAAATATAACAGTTCTAAACCAACAAAATTTGTATCTTTCCCTAAATATGAATATTTTATAGCTGATCAAAAATATTATGAACTAGCTAAAAAGGTTGGATTAAAAGCAAATACAAAAGAAGAGGGAATTGAGAGCTTAATTTCAAAAATACAAGAATTAAATGAAAAATTAGGAATACCTAAATCTTTTAAAGATGCTGGAATATGCGAACAAGAATTTTTAGCTAAGGTAGATATTTTAGCTGACAGAGCTTTTGAAGATCAGTGTACAACAGCAAATCCAAGAATGCCACTAGTATCAGAGATAAAAGATATATTATTAAAAGCATATTATGGTGAATAAATCAAAAATTGAGTTAATAAAAATATGGAGAAAATAGAGTTATTTGAGTATAATCTATTTTCTCTTTTTGAATTGAAAACAAATAAAATAAAAAAAGAATGAATAAAAAATAAATAAAAAGTATTGCAAAATATTACCAGTAGTGTTGCTATAAAAAAAGTGAAAAAATAGGAAATGGAACAACTAAAAAAATAAGTACTACGAGTCATAGAAATGAATAGGAGGAAATATGGAGAAAAATGTAAAAAAACTTAAATTCAATGAAAAAGGGATAACATTAATTTCTTTAGTTGTAACAATAATAGTGATATTAATTCTTGCAGGAATAACTATACAAATGTTTCTCTAAGATAATCATGTGTTAAATCAAGCGGTTGAAGCTGTAGGTTTAAATGAAAAGACTACTATTGAGGAAATTATAAAAATAGGGTATGTAAAAGGAGCGACAGCCAATGGTACCGTTGACTTGGAACTTGTCAAACAATACTTAGAAGGCGAAGGATTTGAAGATGTAAGATATGACGAAATTTATGATATCTTAGAAGGTGTTAAAGGTAATTATTATTATTTTGTTGACCCAATATTAGAAGAGATTATGGTGACAATGAAATAGCAAAAGCAAAAAATGTATATATGATGCAAAGAAAAGATGAGAATACGTTGTTGCATGATGAATTAGGAAATACAGTTCTTCTACCAGCAGGATTTAATGTTGCAGAAGACTCACCACTTACAATCCCAGAAGGTGTTGTTGTTGAAGATGAAAAAGGTAACCAATATGTATGGATAGCAGTAGGTGATATTAAAAAAAGTGATGGGACAATAGTTAATATTGAATTAAATAGATATAATTTTGATTTAAACGGAACAGCAACTAAAATGGATGAACAGATTATAGAAGTAAATGCTATGATTGATAGTTACTATGTTTTATCTAGATATGAAGAACATGAATTTTCAACAGAAGGAAATGCAGTTGCAGAAAATATAAATGGATATATATATAGTGTAAATGTTAATGGAGGATATTTTATAGGAAGATATGAAATAGGAACATCAGATGCAGGAGAGTATGTTGTTGCTGGAGGAATCACACCAACAGTAGGAATAACTCAATCAGAAGCGAGTAGAATATCTAAAGATCTAGATGAAGGAACAAAAATGAATAATAGTAATAAAAATACAAAAATATAATAAAATAATTTTAAAAATGAAAAAATGAAAAATAGAGAACCAAAGTAAGAGATTAATAGTATCCTTACTTGGGTTCTTAATTTTTAACATTTAATATTTTAGTATTTTATCATATTTAGATTAAAATTTATTATTTCAATTTTATTAGTATTAAAAATCACAATTTTTAGGAGTTCTAGGGAACGGAATAACATCTCTTATGTTTTGCATTCCAGTTAAATACATTATTGCTCTTTCAAATCCAAGACCAAATCCAGCATGTTCACAACTTCCATATTTTCTTAAATCTAAATACCATTCATATTCATCTAAAGGTAAATCTAATTCTTTCATACGTGCTGTTAAAACATCTAAATTATCTTCTCTTTGGCTTCCACCAATAATTTCACCAATTCCAGGTACTAATAAATCAGTTGCGGCAACTGTTTTGCCATCTGGGTTTTGTTTCATATAAAAAGCTTTTATGTCTTTAGGATAATCTGTAACAAAAACAGGCTTTTTGAAAATTTGTTCACATAGATATCTTTCATGTTCTGTTTGTAAATCACATCCCCATGATACTTTGTACTCGAATTTGTCATTAACTTTTTCTAATTCACTTACAGCATCAGTATATGTTATTCTTCCAAAGTCAGAATTTACAATGTTGTTCAATCTTTCTAATAAAGTCGTATCTATAAATGAGTTGAAAAAATTCATTTCTTCTGCACAATTTTCTAAAACATAATTAAAAATATATTTTATCATATCTTCAGCTAAATTCATATCATCTTCTAAATTAGCAAAACAAATTTCAGGTTCTATCATCCAAAATTCAGCAGCATGTTTTACAGTATTTGAATTTTCTGCCCTGAAAGTTGGTCCAAATGTATAAACGTTGCAAAAGCTTTGTGCGAAAGTTTCTGCATTTAATTGACCACTAACTGTTAAGTGAGCATTTTTACCAAAGAAATCTTTTGTAAAATCTACTGTTCCATCTTGTGTAGTAGGTATTCTTTCTAAATTAAAAGAATTGACATTAAACATTTCACCAGCACCTTCAGTATCGCTTCCAGTTATTATTGGTGTGTGAACATATACAAAGTTTTGTTCTTGGAAAAATTTGTGTATTGCATAAGATAATACACTTCTTACTCTAAATACAGCATTGAAAGTATTTGTTCTAGGTCTCAAATGAGATATTGTTCTTAAATATTCAAAAGAATGTTTTTTCTTTTGAAGTGGGTAAGAATTATCTGCGACATGATTAACAATGATTTCTTTCGCATGAATTTCAAAAGGTTGCTTTACATTATTTGTTAAAACAAAAGTACCTGCCACCTTTATAGTAGAGCTAATAGTTAATTTTGAAAGTTCCTCAAAATTATTTAGTTTTTCATCAATCACAACTTGAACATTTTTGAAAAAAGTTCCATCATTTAATTCGATAAACCCAAAATTTTTAGAAGAACGTACGGTTTTAACCCAACCGCGTATAGTTATTTCGTTTCCAACAAAATCGTTAGTCTGTTTATATAATTTTCTAACTGTTAAATTATTCATATATCCTCCATTTTATAAGTATTACTTAAATATTACTCATTATACGATAAAATTCAAAAAAATACAAGAGTCTTTCAGTTCACTATTTATGTAAAAGAAACATAAAATATATAAAAAAGAAAGGAGTAGAAAAATGTCAGAATTTATAGTTAAGGGAGGTGCTAAATTGGAAGGATGTGTCTCGATATCAGGATCTAAAAATGCAGCACTTCCTATTATAGCAGCAACAATATTAAATAATGGGAAAACAACATTATATAATATGCCAGAGATACATGATACTGAAATGATGTATAAAATACTTGAAACAGTTGGTGGGAAAGTAGAAAGAAAAAAGAATAAAGTAATAATTGATACAAGTAATATAGATAGATATGAAATTCCTGAAGAATTAATGAGACAAATGCGATCATCTGTAATATTTGTAGGGGCATTTATAGGGAAATATAAAGAAGTTACTTTCTCATATCCTGGTGGATGTGATATAGGAAGTCGACCAATTGATATACATTTAAAAGCATTTGAAAAATTAGGAATAAATATTACTAAAAACTATGGAAATATAAGGTGTAGTTGTGATAAAATAAAAGCGGATAAGATTGACTTAGAATTTCCAAGTGTAGGAGCAACTGAAAATATAATATTAGCAACATGTTTAACAAGTGGAGAAACAGTTATCACAAATGCAGCAAAAGAACCAGAAATAGTTGACTTACAAAATTTCTTAAACAAAATGGGAGCAAAAATTAAAGGCGCAGGAACAGATGAGATACATATAGAAGGTGTACAAAAATTAAAAGATGTATCTTATACAATAATGCCAGACAGAATAGAGACAGGAACATTTTTATGCTTGGTAGGAATGACAAGTTCAGAAATCCAATTAGAAGGAATAACAGCAGGTCATATAACACCAATAATACATAAATTAGAAGAAGCAGGATGTGAACTCATAATTAATAAAAAGAAGTTAAAGATTAAATCACCAAAAAAATTAAAGGCAGTATCAATTAAGACATCACCATATCCAGGTTTTCCAACTGATATGCAATCAATATTTACAACAATGTTAACACTTGCAAAAGGGACATCAATTATAGTTGAAAATATATTTGAAAGTAGATATAAATATACGCAAGAGTTAATTAGGATGGGAGCAAAAATTGTTATAGAAGGTAAAACAGCTATCGTAAAGGGGACAAAAAAATTATATGGAGCAAATGTAAAAGCAACAGATTTAAGAGGAGGAGCAGCCTTGGTAATTGCTGGAATCGCAGCAAAAGGAGAGACAAAAATTGAAAATGTTGAATATATATTAAGAGGTTATGATTCTTTTGATGAAAAATTAAAAAAGATTGGTGTAGATATAAGTTTGAGAGTATAAATGTGAAAATATAAAATTGATTATTAAAATATATAATGGAAGATGAGTTTTAGTAAAAAATAAATAAGATTATGTCTTTCATTATATATATATTAATATAGGAGGTTTTTGTTTTGAGTAAAAGAAAACATGGAGAAGATGTTTACAATATAAATGAAGAAAAAAGATTAAAGGAAAAAAAGAAGAAAAAGAAAAAAGCGGAACTTAATAGCGCGAAAAGACATAAAGAACGAATGAAGCGAATTGAAAAAGAAAAAAAACAAAAAAATAAAGTGAATTTAGATGATAATTTAGAATTTCAACTAGACAATGATGTCGTATTTAATATGATAGATAAAAATAAAAAGAAAAAAGAAGTTGAAAAAAAATCGAAAAATACCCAAAAAAAGAATAAAAATAAAAGTAAAGTGAATTCAAAAATTAAAAATTTATTAAAGGTAGTAGTAATATTAATTGTGTTAGGTGTACTAATAGCATTTGCATTTACATCACCAATATTTCAGATTTCAAAAGTAGAAGTAATTAATAATGGACAGGTATCAATAGAAACAATAATTAGTTTGTCTGGATTGGTAAATGGTCAAAATATATTCAATTATAATAGTAAAGAGATAGAAGATAAAATATTAACAAATTCATATATAGATGAAGTTGAAATATCAAGAAAGTTGCCAGACACTGTTGAAATAAACATTAAGGAAAGAGAGTCAGCATTTGCAATTAAGTTATTGGATAAATATGTATACATAAACACACAAGGATATATAATCGATATTTTTCAAACAAATGATAAAAATCATATTGTTTTAAATGGATATACTACAGATGAAAATGCGATAGTGATAGATGAAAGGTTATCAGTGGAAGACCTTGAAAAAATAACAGATGTATTGAAAATAACTAATGCAGCAAAAGACAGTGGAATACTAGAAAAAATTACGAGTATTGACATAACTGATGAAAACGAATATATTATATATTCAGAAAGTGAACAAAAACAAATATATATAGGAAATGTATTGAATTTAAATCAAAAAATGTTATATATATTAGTAATGTTTGAAAATGAAGTAGGTATAAAAGGGGAAATATTTGTTAATGGGGATTTTGATAATCAATTCAAACCATTTTTCAGAGAAGATGTTAGTGTTTAGGAGGTAATATGGAAAATAAGAAAAAAATAGCTATTGCACTAGGAGTAACTTGCTTTGCTTTAACTTTAGGAATTGCTATACAATTAAATACGGTGAATAGTATAAGTACAGCATTAAGTCAAAACTATGAATTAAATACATTAAGAACAGATGTATTAAGAGCTAAAGAAAAATATGAAAATATGTATAGAGATTTAGAGGAAGAAGAAGAAAAATTAGATGCAGTAAGACAAGATTCTATTAAAAATAACGGAGATTTAGAAAGTGTAGAATCACAAATACAAGAAGGTGAAAAGATATTAGGGCTTACAGAAGTAGAAGGTGCAGGGATAGAAATTATATTGGATGATAGTGAATTGAGTCCAGAAGAAGTTTTAGATCCTAATTCATTATTAGTACATGATTTTTATCTACTGTACATTGTAAATGAATTAAAAAATGCAGGAGCAGAAGCAATTTCAATTAACGATCAACGAATTACAACAACAACAGGTATAGTTTGCGGAGGGAATATCGTAGAAATAAATGGTCAAAAAGTAGGGGCACCATTTACAATAAAAGCAATTGGATTACCAGAGCAATTAGCAGCAATAGATAGACCGGGAGGGTATTTAGATGCATTAAGAGCTATAACATTAGAAGTTGAATTTGAAAAAAAAGATAGTGTAACAATACCAAAATATACAGGAGTTATGAAAACAGAAAATTTAACAATAATAAATTAAGAGAGGTTTAAATATGCAAAAAAAAGGTAAAAAACAAAAAATAATATTATATATAACTATATCAATAGCATGTTTTGCACTTACATTAGTGATGTTTATGCAATTTAAACTTGTTAATGAAAGTGACCTAGAGCTATTAGATATATTACAAGAAACAGAATTACAAGATGAATTAGCTAATTGGAATGAAAAATATAAAGAAGCAGAACAGAAATATCAAGAAACAATAATCTCAATTGAAGAGTATACAAATAATACAGAATCACAAGAAGAAACAGAAAAATTATTACAGCAGGATTTACAGGAAATAAATACATTATTAGGAAAAACAGATGTACAAGGAGCAGGAATTGAAATTACACTTCGAGATAGTGATGATCCTAATATGCCTAAAGTAGCAGCAAATGATATATTACTTATTGTAGATGCATTAAAGGTTGCAGCAGCAGAAGCGATATCAATTAATGAAGAAAGAGTAGTAAGCATGACTGATATAGTAGATATAAAAGTTGATATTGACTCTGTTATAATAAAAGTTAATGGGCAAAGAGTGTTACCACCATATACCATAAAAGCAATAGGTGAAGCGAGTTATTTAGAAAGTGAGTTACTTGGAACAGGTGGACATGTTAATAGAATGCAAAAAACAGGACAAGATGCAACTATTACAAGAAGTGATAGTGTAACAATATTAAAATACAATAATGATTATGAACTTAAATATATTAATTAGGAGGAAGTAAAATGATTTTTTTAGCTATATTAATAGGGTGTATTTTAGGAGCAGTAATTGGATTTAATGCACCAATAATATCATATACATATTCAAGTTATTTAGCTATAGCTGTAATAGCTGCATTAGATAGTGTGTTTGGTGGAATAACATCAATAATTAAGAAAAATTTTGATTTAAAAATATTTATAACTGGTTTTTTTGGTAATGCAATATTATCAATATTACTTACAATATTAGGAGAACAATTAAATGTTGATATATATTTAGCAGCTATTGTTGTTTTTGTTGGAAGAATGTTTACAAATTTAGCTATTATGAGAAGATATTTTGTAGATAAATGGATTGAAAAAGAAAATAGTAAAAAAGCAAAATAAAAAGTAGTTTATAAAAAAGCGATAAAGAAAAAAGATAAAGAGAAAATATTACAAAAGTATTACAAAAATATTACAAAAATATAACAATTTGTATTGACATTTGTTTGAAAATGTAATATATATAAACTTGTAAAAAATGATACTGATAGATGGAGGAATTAAGTTGGCAATAGGAGATGTTATTGTGGGGATAGATATTGGCACAAGCAAAGTTTGTACTGTTGTTGGAGAAGTGAATAACTTTGGTCAAATTGAAATAATATCAAATACCTCATACAAGTGTAACGGACTAAAGAAGGGGAAAATTATAAGTGAAGATGAAATCAGCTTAAGTATAGCCAAAACAATAAAAGAAGCAGAAGAAGAAACAAATTTAAAAATAAACTCAGCCTATGTAACAATTCCTGGTAAACATGTAACAATTGTTCAAAATAACGTTAGTAAAGATGCAAAAGATAGATTTGCAGGTATATCTATAAGAGATGTACAAAATGCAATAATGCAAGTAAAGGATATTGAAATACCGGAAGGAAAAATACTGATAGATATAGTTCCTAATGAAATAGTTCTCGATAATGGAACTGTAGTTTCTGATCCAGTAGGTCAGTTGAGTTCAGGGTTTACCGTTAATGCTCAAGTGATATTAGGAGATAAAGAGTATGTAAGGCAATTAAATTCTATATTTAAAAAAGTGGGATTAGAGGTTGATGGGATTGTTCCTACTACATTAGCAGAGAGAAATTTAGTTTTAGATAAAAATGAATTAACAGATAATATAATGCTTTTAGATATTGGTGCTGGAAATACTGATATAGGAGTTTTCGAAGGATCGAATTATATATATACAAACTCAATACCAGTGGGCGGAGACAATATTACAAATGATATATCATATGTTTTAAATATATCAGAAGAAGAAGCAGATAAATTGAAGAAACAATATGGACTAGCATTAAAATCTTTTATAGATAATGATAATGATATAATACTTAATACAGCAAAAGGGGAAAATAAGAATAGAATAATTAAGAGTTCAGAATTGATTGAAATTATAGAAGCTAGAATAGAAGAAATTTTCTCAATTGTGAATAAAGATATTTCGAATCAAGGATTGAAACAAAAAATTAATAATGTAGTGTTAACAGGTCAAGGGATTGTTAATATAAATAAAAGTGATGTGGCAGGAAAAATATGTTTAAATATTCCAGTTAAAATATCTACAGGAAGAGCAATTAGTACTGTAAAACCTATATATAGGACAAGTTACTCATTAATAAGATATATAGCAGCAAGACCATTTGCTAAAACAGTATCAAGCAGTATTGATACACAAAATGACAGAAATATGCTTAAAGTTTTATTAGCAAGAGTTAAAGAATTTTTTTATTCATAATAGTTATTAAATTTAAAAAATATACACAAAATATAAGGGAGGATAAAACTAAATGATGGATTACAATGAAGATAACAATATAACAATGATGGATGGTACAGCTACTATAAAAGTAATTGGTGTAGGTGGAGCGGGAAATAATGCCGTTGATAGAATGATTGAAGCAGGTATTAAAGGTGTTGACTTTATAGCAGTTAATACAGATAGACAAGCTTTACAAAAATCAAAAGCAAGTACTAAAATTCAAATCGGAGAAAAGATAACAAGAGGATTAGGTGCAGGTGCTAATCCAGATGTTGGAGCGCAATCAGCAGAAGAAAGCAAAGCAGAATTAACAGAAGTATTAAGAGGTGCAGATATGGTATTTGTTACTTCTGGTATGGGTGGTGGAACTGGTACAGGTGCTGCTCCTATAGTTGCAGGTGTTGCGAAAGAAATGGGGATATTAACAATAGGTGTTGTTACTAAACCATTTACATTTGAAGGAAAAAAACGTTTATCACAAGCAGAACGTGGTATTGATAGTTTGAAAAATAAAGTTGATACATTAGTTGTTATACCAAATGATAAATTATTACAAATAATAGATAGAAAAACTTCAATAGTGGATGCATTTAAATTAGCAGATGATGTATTAAGACAAGGTGTTCAAGGGATATCAGACTTGATTGCGATACCAGGACTTGTAAACTTGGATTTTGCAGATGTTAAAACTATAATGGTTAATACAGGAATGGCGCATATGGGTGTTGGTAGAGCTTCAGGTGAAAATAGAGCTGAAGATGCAGCTAAAGAAGCAATTCAAAGTCCATTATTAGAGACTTCAATAGAAGGTGCTAGAGGAGTTATTATAAATATAACTGGTGGAGATGATTTAGGATTACATGAAGTAAATACAGCAGCTGAATTGGTTCAAAGAAGTGTAGACCCAGAAGCTAATATTATATTTGGTACAGTAACAGATCCGAGTATGCAAGATGAGATACAAATAACAGTTATAGCGACAGGATTTGAAAAAGGAGAAAGCACAAATATATCAAGTATAGGTGTTGAGAATATTGTGAATAAAACTTGGGAAAAGAAAATAAATTCAATACCATCAACAGCAGAAGTTAATCAATCACAAAATGATTTAGACATCCCTTCATTTTTAAGAAAAAATAAAAATAAAATGTAATAAATAATAGATAACTTATAAAATAGATAAAAAAATAATATTAAAACAATATAAATAAGTAAAAAATCACATATGTAAAATATGTGATTTTTTTATGCTTTTATAAAAGAAAATTAATATTTATAGAAAAACAATGCGAATTTGATCGATAACTTTTTTTTTCGCCCATAAAAAAAGACAAGTTTTTTTAAAAATAAGTTTTATAATACTAATGTAGGTGGGGCGATGATTGTATATGTGGATGTAATAATTATTGAAAATATAATTATAAATGCTATTTTATTATATATAACCAATTATGTTTTAAAAAAAGAAAGAAGAATAAAAAGGATAATTATTGCTAGTTTTATAGGAAGTATATATGTATTAGTTAAATATGTTTTTTCAATAGAAAGTTTTTTTGATGTTTTAATGAAATTAATTATCTCGATTATTATGATAAAAATAGGAAGTAATCCACAAAACATGAAAGAAATGTGGAAACAATTGCAATTATTTTATATCATTACATTTATTTTTGGTGGTATTGGTTTTGCTGTAATATATAGTGTTCAAAATGATCTTATAAGAAATTTAGAGATTGAGAGAATCACGATGACAATGATTATACTTATTTTAATAGTTGGAATATATATATCTATCAGATGGGTAAAAGAGTTGAAAAATAAAATAAATAAGGATGAAATGTATTGTGAAGTAGAAATAAAAAACGAAAATATTATACGAAAAATCAAAGTGATGATAGATACTGGAAATTTATTAAAAGAGCCAATAACTGGGAAACCTGTTATTGTTATTGAAAAAGAACAGTTAAGAGATTTAATTCCAAAAGAAATATTAGACAATGTAAATGGTATTTTGGGAGGTGAAATAAAAGAAATACCTCAAAAAATTGTGGATAAATATTTTTCTAAAATACGAATAATTCCATTTTTTTCACTGGGTAATAAAAAAGGATTATTGCTAGGAATAAAAATAAAAGAAGTCAATATAATTAAAAATAAGGAAGTAATACAACATAAAGATATATTTGTTGGTGTTTATGATGAAAAAATTGACTTGAAAGGAGAATATTTTGGTGTTGTAGGGATGGAGTTAATATAAAAATACAAAGGAGAGAATAATATGAATTTAGTAGAAAGTATAAAAGAAAAGATTAGCACAATATGTGCAAAGTATATAGATGAAAAGAATGAAATAGAATATTTACCTATATTTTACATAGCGGGAAGTCAGACATTACCACCACCATTACCTCCAGAAGAAGAATTTGAATTAATAGAAAAACTGACTGAAGAAAATAATTTAGAAACAAGACAAATACTTGTGGAAAGAAATTTGAGGTTAGTAGTATATATAGCTAAAAAATTTGAAAATACCGGTATCGGCATTGAAGACTTAATATCAATAGGGACCATAGGATTAATGAAGGGTGTGAATACTTTTAATGCAGAAAAGAAAATTAAATTAGCGACTTATGCATCGAGGTGTATAGAAAATGAGATATTAATGTATTTGAGGAAAAGTAATAGGATTAAAACTGAAGTATCAATAGATGAGCCATTAAATAAAGATGGAGATGGTAATGAACTATTGCTATCAGATATATTGGGGACAGAATCAGATATAATATCAAGAGATTTAGAAGATGAAGTAGATAAAAAGTTATTAAGGATATCTATAGGGAATTTAAATAAGAGAGAAAAAAATATAATGGAGATGAGATTTGGATTTATAACAGGGGAAGAAAAAACTCAGAAAGAGGTTGCAGATGAATTAGGTATATCACAAAGTTATATTTCGAGATTAGAAAAGAAAATTATCTATAAAATGAAAAAAGAAATAGATAGCAAAATAGGGTAAATTAATATAAGAGAATTAATAAAAGCATAAAAATGCCAAATTTGGAAATAATAAAAATAATATTTCTAAAGGAGGTTTTTTCTTTTGATTAATAAAGTAGAAATAAGTGGGGTGACTACTTCAAAATTACCATTACTATCTAAAAAAGAAAAAGAAGATTTGATGATACTGATTAAAAGTGGGGATACGAAAGCAAGAGAAGAATTTATAAATGGAAATTTAAGATTGGTACTTAGTATAATACAACGATTTTATGGAAGAGGAGAAACAGCAGATGATTTATTTCAGATTGGGTGTATAGGATTAATAAAAGCTATAGATAATTTTGATATAACACAAAATGTTCAGTTCAGCACATATGCAGTACCTATGATAATGGGAGAAGTAAAAAGGTATTTAAGGGATAATAATAGTATAAGAGTTAGTAGATCAGTAAGAGATTTAGCGTATAAAGCTATGCAGTATAAGGAAAGAATATTAAGAGAAAAAGGAAAAGAGCCTACTATAGAAGAGGTTGCTAAAGAATTATCTGTTAATATAGAAGATATTGCATTTAGTTTTGAAGCAATACAAGATCCTGTATCATTGTTTGAACCTATATATAATGACGGAAGTGAAAATATTTATATAATGGATCAAGTTAAAGATTCTAAAAATACAGATGAATTATGGATTGAGAAAATGGCAATAGAAAATGCGATGGATAAATTAAATAAAAAAGAAAAAGAGATAGTTGTTAAAAGATTTTTCGACGGAAGAACACAAATGGAAGTGGCAGAAGAAATTGGAATATCACAAGCACAGGTTTCGAGATTAGAAAAAAATGCAATGAAAAATATAAAAAAAAATTATGAATAATTATATGGAATGGAAATAAAAATTATGAAAGAGAATATATTATATAAGAAGAAAGATAGAAAAGAATAAGGTGAGTTATGGAAAAAGGATTAGATTTTAGGAAAAAAGAAGTTATAGATATTACAAAAGGAAAAAGATTAGGTTTTGTACAAGATGTTTGTGCTGATTTGAATACTGGAGTTATTACTTCAATAATAGTACCAGGTGATAATAAGTTGGTAAAGTTCTTCTCGAGAGGAGAAGAACTTGTGATTGAATGGAGTAAAGTGAAGTGTATAGGTGATGATTTAATACTCGTAGAATTATAAAAAACATTGATATATCAAGTTAAAAAAAGGCTATCTAAAATAGGTGCAGAAAAAAGTTGAAAAAAATATAAAAAAAATGAAAAAAAGTATTGACTTTATTTTATACCCGTGTTAATATATATGAGTACCAAGCAACAGACAAAAAAATACGAGAGAGAATACAGAAGAAGTTAGTAAAGACAGCTAGTGGTAAGGACAAAAAGAAGATTACTGATTTTTTATTTTCGCCTTAAATATTAATGAAAATATTTTTTAAAAAAATATTTAAAAAAGTGTTGACAAAATGAAAAAGGTATATTATAATACAAAA
>CAYJIP010000008.1:0-71989 GCA_964370265.1 uncultured Clostridium sp.
TAATCTAAGTTCTAAATAGTATTCTTTAGTTGTGTCTATATCTGATATATTTCCAGTAAAGCTATATCCTAATCCACCTGTACTTTTTAATGTTATTGTTTTAGTTATACTTCCATCTGTAGACTTTAATATCATTTCTGGAGTGTTTTTGGGTTTATATGCAACACTATTTATCCATTCTGCTATTATTATATTTCCAGATATATTATTTCCTGATACTTTAATATTTGTTAAATCTGTGTTTATTTCTCCATAATATTCATTTGAAGCAAATGTTATTTTATTACTATTTACTAAAACATTTTTACCATTTAATGTTCCTATTGTTCCACTTTGTCTTATTTTAGCAACTTGTACTTTTTTATTTTCTACTGAAATATTATCTTCTGTTACTAATCTAAGTTCTAAATAGTATTCTTTAGTTGTGTCTATATCTGATATATTTCCAGTAAAGCTATATCCTAATCCACCTGTACTTTTTAATGTTATTGTTTTAGTTATACTTCCATCTGTAGACTTTAATATCATTTCTGGAGTGTTTTTGGGTTTATATGCAACACTATTTATCCATTCTGCTATTATTATATTTCCAGATATATTATTTCCTGATACTTGTATATTTGTTAAATCTGTATTTATTTCTCCGTAATATTGTTCAGTGTATTTTGATAATATATTGTTATTTATTTCTACCTTATTATTATCTATTTCTCCAATAATACCTTTTGTTGAAATATTAGCAATTTGTTTCTTTTCATTTTCTTCTGCTATATTTTTTGTAGAAATCAATTCAACTTCTATATAGTATTCTTTGCTCATATCTAAGTTATTAACATTTGTATCAAAATAGTATGTTAATCCACCTTCATGAGAAACATACATTTCTTGTACAAATGTCCCATCTGTTGATTTCAAATACATATTAGGTGTTCCTTTAGGTATATTGGCTATTCCTTCTACCCATTCTGCTACATCTATTCTTCCACGAATAGATTCATCTGTAATTGCTATTTCTTTTACATTTGTATTTATTTCTCCATAATAACTATATCTAAATAGTTCTTTATGTTCAATAATTGCTTTTGCATCGGCTTCTGCAATCTTCATTAACATATCATATGTAAGCATTGCTGCATCATATTTATTAGATAAAAAAGAATGTTCTACAAGTACTGACGGGATTCCATAAAACATTGGATATCTAATAATTCCATAATAGTCTGTAATCATCCCATCTTGATATATTTCTCCATCTTGACTTAATCTTATTTTAGGCAAAATACTATATGTTGGCATTCCTAATTCACTAAGATTTGTTGTGAATTGTTTTGCTAAAATGCTTGAATTTTGATAATATCTAGGATCATTCTTATTTCCGGTTACATACATTTCAGATCCTCTTACACTTGTATTTGTACTAGAGTTGAAATGAAAACTTACAACCAAGTCAGCTTCTACTTCATTTGCATAATCTCCTCTTTCTTTTAAAGTTGGATTTGCACTTTCTGTTCTTGATAAAATCCCTGTTATTCCTGGAGTTTCATCCAATATTTCTTTTATTCTTGTTGCAACAATCCAATTTAAATCTTCTTCAACTTTTCCATTTTGTATAGCCCCTGGTTCTGAACCACCGTGTCCTGGATCAAGTAATACTATGATGTCCTCGCTTGCATATATAACTGTTGATGATAATATTATTGCTATAAATAATATTATAGACATTACTATTTTTTTAACATTTCCACTTTTCTTCATTTTTTCTCCATTCTTCTAATATTTTAATTACTTTTTCAACTATACTCTAAACTATTTTTTCAAATATGTTCATCTAAATATCTTTGAATATATTTTATATGTAAAATTATTTATTGACCTTATATACATATTTTTGAATGTTTTTGTTTTCTTAAGTATTTTATTTTTTTTCCAGTTAGGAAATTTACTTTTAACATTTTTCATTGTTAATTCTAAACATTTTTTCCTAGTTATACTATCTTTTATTTTAACCATTCTTAAGAATGAACTGCAAAATGCATATCGCACATATATGTATTCTAATTGCATTTTATACTCTTCATAAATTCCTTTTTCTTTATAGTAATTTATGACATTTTCTAAAACTTCAAATATTTCTTTTGTTCTTTCATTTTGAGAATTAGAAATTGAATTTTCTCTTTGAATATAGTGCACACATGTTTTTTCTAAATATGATATTTTATTTAAGCTTGGTAATAGCTTGTATGTAAACTCTACATCTTCATATCTTAAACCTTTAGGAAATATCACTTTAGTCTTTTCAACTATATCTCTTCTTATTAATTTATTCCATGCTACAACTCTTATATTTTCTAACATTTCATGTTTATTTATATAATTTGTTCTTTTATCTTCTTTAGTTTTTACTTCCCCTGTTTTTTCATTAATATATTCCCAGTAAAAATCACATTCCACCAAATCGCTATTTTCTTTTTCTGCTAATTCATACATCTTTTCATACATATCATATTCTATATAATCATCTGAATCTATGAAAGCAATATATTTTCCTGTTGCATATGGCATACCAAAATTTCTTGCATCTGATAATCCACCATTTTCTTTTTCTAAATATATGATATTTATATTGTTTTTTACTAATATCTTCTTTATTTCTTCATTATCTAAAAATGACTCTATTTTTTCTTTTGATTTATCTATTGCTCCATCATTAACTATTATTATTTCTATATCTTTTAATGTTTGTTTAACTAATGTATCTAAACATTTTTCTACATATTTTTCCACATTATATACTGGAACAACTATACTTACTTTAACCACTTACTCACCTCATATTTAAGTACATTTTAGGACTTACTTTTACTAATTGTTTTTTCACAAACTGTTTTAAACTTGTTACTTTTATATTTTTATATACTTTTCTTCTTCTAATTTCTTTTATATATTTTTTCTTATCATTACCTTCTAATCCTTCTAATTTCAATAGAACTGTATTAGTATAGTATCTTTTTATTAATGTTTTACTATTTTCTGATATCTCATAGCATTCTACTGTTTTTACCATATGATCATAATGTTCTAATACATCTTTTGCTTTTTTCACTGTTTTATTATAATCATCATTTCTTGTTATACTGTTATTTGTTTGCATATAGTAATATTCTGCAAACTCTGTAGATACTACTGAACTTGCTTTCATAATTATTAATGGTGTTAATCCAAAATCTTCATGATATGCTCCTACTTTATATTGAAAATTATTTTCTTTAAAAAATTCGGTTCTATACAAATATATGCAAGCAACTTCTAAAAATTTTTCTTCTACACATAATTTTTGAAAAGCTTCTTCTCCTGAACATTTGTCAAAAATAGGACCATCTAAAACATCCATTTTATTGCAGTCTTCGTCTACAGTCGTCATTTTAAATTTTATTAAATCTATTTCTTGTTCTATATATTTTTCTAATTTTAAAAACAATGTATTTTCTAAATAATCATCAGAATCTAAAAAAGCAATATATTTTCCCCTAACATATTGAATACCAAAATTTCTTGCATCTGATAATCCACCATTTTCTTTTTTCAAATATGTTATCTCATTTAAAAATAGTTTTTTATTTTTTTCTATATATTCTTTAATGATTTTTTCTGAATTATCTGTTGATCCATCATTTACTATTATTACTTCAATATCATTCATTTCTTGATTTTTAAGACTTTCTAAACATTTTTCTATATATTTAGCTGTATTATATACTGGTATTATAACTGATATTTTAGGCATTTCTAACTCCTTCTCTTCTCTTTCATTATCTTCATCATACTCTTTTTTGACCCTAAAATCAATACTTATGGTATTTTTTTACACCAATCATAATTTATCAATCATTTTTATTTTTAAAAAATACATATTTCAATATAAAATAAACCCAAATTATTAAACTCATTTGTCTAATAATTTGGGTTCACTTCTTTCTATGTGGTTTTTCCTAAGTTCTTTTTAAACTTTTCCTAAACTTTTTTTGAATTTATCTACATCTTCTTGCAATAAGAATTTAAACTTAAATCTCATAAATGGTATTATTTCATTTTGTTGATCTATAATATTGTATTTCGTACCTGTTAAAATCCCATTACAATTTTTCGCTTGAGTAAACAATTCTTTGTAGACTTCCAATGTATCTTTATGAATTTGATTCTCACAACCTTCTTGTATCTCAGATAACTTTGCTATAAATGTGTCCACTGCTTGTTTCATCACTAAAAGCTCTTTATTATCTATATCAGATATATCGTACCAGGTAAGATAAAATTCCGAGTCCATATCTAAATTAAAATCAGAAGGTAGAATACATACATCATTATGCTCTAAATCAACATTTACTGTATGATATTCTGATACTCTGGTTTTTAAAGTTTTAAAGTTTATTTTTTTCATGGTGTCAAATCCTTTCTTGTCTTTCGTGTAAACTTATATTTATTTTGCTTTATGAATAAATCTATTCATATTAATAAACAACCTCCTAACTTGTTTATTAATTTACTTTTTCAACTAAACTTTTAGTTGAATTTTCAAATTAAAAAATAACAACTTAAAAGATTATACCATAATTTATGTAATCTTTCAAGTTGTTTAAAAATTGCTCTTTATTATATTTTATTACTGTCACAAGATCAATAGCATATTCTTTATTTATTTTTTAATAAATCTTTATATCTATTAGAACATTGATTTAATACCATTTCAAAATCTTGTTTAGATTTTTTTACAATCGTATGTAATATAAGTCCTCCAAAGAAAGATTGCATTGCTGCTATATAGAAAAATATACTTGCAACAAATGTTGGTATTTTAGGTACTAATCCTGTTGAAACATAATCTATTAAAACTGGTATTAAGAATAATGTTGCTATAATGGCTAATATTACTGTTATCCATGTAAAAAATGATAATGGTCTATAGTTTTTGTAGAAATTGATTATTGTTTTAATAACTTTGAATCCGTCTTTAAATGTATTTAATTTAGATTCACTACCTTCTGGTCTATCTCTATAATCTACGATCACATTTTCTACACCCATATTTTTATCAAGTGTATGTATTGTCATTTCTGTTTCTATTTCAAATCCTTTTGATAATACTGGGAATGTTTTTACAAATCCATAGCTAAATGCTCTATAACCTGTCATTACATCTCTTATATCACTTTTATATATCATATTAATTAATTTTCTTACTAAAACATTTCCTGTATTGTGAAATGGTCTTTTGTTTTCACTAAAATATGTAGAAGATAATCTATCCCCTATAACCATATCACAGTTTCTTTCTAAAACACATTCACTCATTTTTTTCGCATATTCTGCTGGATATGTATCATCACCATCTACCATAATGTAACATTTAGCGTCTATATCTCTAAACATACTTCTTATTACATTACCTTTACCTTGCTTTCTTTCATATCTTACAATAGCACCTTCTTCTAATGCAATTTTTGCTGTATCATCTTTAGAATTATTATCATATACATATATTGTAGCTTCTGGTAATTCTTTTCTGAAATCATTTATTACTTTTTTTATTGTTTTACTTTCATTATAACATGGTATTAATATTGCAATTTCTTCCATATTCCCCTCCAAATTTATATCTTATTTTTTCACTATATTAGTGTTATATTGCTTGCTTACAATATCACATTTATTTTTTTTTTGCAAGATTTTCCTAAAATTATCCCCTATTTCTCTCTTTTTCATTATTATATTCATCAATAAAGTACAGTGGTCTATTTTTACTTTCATTAAATATTTTACCTAAGTATTCTCCAACGATTCCAAATAATAATATTTGAACAGCAGAGAAAAATAAAACCATTAATATAAGTGCTTGATATGCATGTATAAATTCTTGTACAATTATTGCTTTTACAATTACATATGCAAAATATATTATAAATATTGCAAATGTTGGTATTGATATAAATGTTGAAATTCTAAGCGGTGATGTTGTAAGTGATGTTATTCCATCAATAGCCAAATCTACTAATTTAATATAGTTCCATTTAGTTTGTCCTGCAACTCTTGGCTCTCTATCAAACAATACTTCTTTTTTATTATATCCAATCCAACTGAACATACTTTTTGTATTTCTACCTGTTTCTCGCATTTTTGTAAGCGCATTTACACATCTTCTATCTAGTAATCTAAAATCACCAGTATCTGTCTGGATTTCTATTCTAGTTAATTTTTGCAGTACTTTATAATATGCTTTTGATGTCCACTTTTTCAAAAGTGTTTCACCTTTTCTTGATTTTCTTTTTGCATATACGTCATCATACCCATCTTCCCAATATTTAACCAATTCTGGGATTAATTCTGGTGGATCTTGAAGATCTGCATCAATAAAAATCACACTATCACCTACTGCATAATCCATTCCTGCTATCATTGCAACTTCTTTACCAAAATTTCTTGATAAATTCACATATGATATTCTTTCATCTTTTTCTCTTAATTCTTTTACAATTTCTAATGATTTATCTTTACTTCCATCATTTACAAATAAGATTTCAAATTCGTATTTTTTCATATCTTCAATTACTTTTAATAATCTTTCATATAGAAATTGTAAAGATTCTTCCTCATTATACATAGGCACTATAATACTTATTTTTTTCATTTTATTTCTCCATCCTATATTGAGTTAATCTATTATTTTGATTTAATAAACTCTTCAACCCAATTGTTACATTTTTTATCAAACTCATTTTTCCAATCTTTATATAATTTCATTATTTCATCTTTATTTTTTATACATTCAATAATTTTTTCTTTTATATACACTGGATCATCTTCTCTATCTAATATAACGTATTGTCCTAATTTTGTACCACTAAAATAATCATTATTATTTCCTAATAAACATGGTACACCTACTTCAAAACTTTCAAGTGGAAACATTGGTGAATTTTCTGTATATGTAGGATATATATTTATATCATTATATTGTATTCTTTCTAGTAACTCTTCTGTAGGTATGTATTCATTAATACTAGTTGTTTCTAACTCAATAATTTCTGTGAATTTTTTAGCCCCATCATTTATAGGAACAACATCTGCACTTCCATTTGGTACTAATTTTATAGCTGATAATGCTGTATATATATTTTTTAATTCTCTTGAATCTGCATTATATATTCCAACTTTTATTTTTTCTTCTATAAGATTTTTTTCATCGTTTATAATTTTCAGCATATTTTTCTTATCTTCTTCAGTGATTAGTTTAACACCATTTAAATTTACATTGTTTTGAAGATAATAGCTTTTAAAGCCTACTTTTTTATAAAATTCATACATTATTTTTCTTACAAAAGCAAAACTATCTATTTTTTGTTCTTTATATAATTCCATTACTTGTTTATTTAAATTCCAAGTATAATCTGAAAAATATTCATAACAATTCCCATGCCATATTACTTTCACTTCAATATTTTTATTTGCTTTTTTTAGTCCTTCTATTAATTCTATCCATCCGTCTACAATTTGACTAAATATTACTGATTTAATATTGTTATCTATTATTACCGCTATCAATTTATTAATATTTTTTTCTCCAAAGACTTGTTCTAATGGTACAATATTCTTAAATAAACCTTTTGTAGAATTTGCTACTCCTAACCATGTTGGATTATATAAGGTAATATATTCTTTGTTCTTATATTCTGCAATACATTCAACTGCTAGATTAACTTGTTTATCATAATATGCCATTTTAGCTTTTATATCTTTACCATTTGTTATCTTATATTTCAAAGTACTTATTGGCTTATATATTTTTTTTAGCAATTTATATAATATACTATCTGGTTTTAATATACTTTTTATACTATTTTTAATTTTTTGCATATCAATTCCCTTTCTATTTTTCTAAAAAGCTCTGTATACTTTTATCGGCTTTTTTATTATATATTTCCTTCCATCTTCTATATAATGTCATAATTTCATTTATATTTTCTAATATATAATTAACTCTTTTACTATTTTCGATATTATCATCTTCTTCTTTTGTAACAATATATTTTTCTAATTCAATTCCTTCTGATATATCTAATTCATTGTCAAATAAATCTGAATTATTACCTATTAAACAAGGTACTCCACTCTCAAAACTTAAGAAAAACATTGTATGCAAATATTCTGTAAATGAACAAGATATATTTATATTGTTATTATTAACTTTCTTTAAAACCGCTTCTTCATTTATTTTTTCAATATTATCTTCCACAGCTTCTATATCCATTTTATTTATAAAATCACTCATTCTTTCATTTAAACAATTATATTTCAACTTACTACCATCTAAATATTTTGCAATACACAATTGATTAAATATATTTTTATCCCATGTGTATTCTAAAGGATATATTCCAATTTCTACTTTACTATTTTTAACATTTTCATCTTTTTCAAGTAATTCTTTTTTTTCACATTTTATGTGTTGTATATATTCTATATATTTTTCAGGTAATATATAATTTTGTAATAAGAATGAACATTTATATCCTAATCCTTTATACGTTTCATATTGTCCTTTTCTAAGGAAAGCAATATCTTCTATTACATTTCTTTTTGATAATTCTAATAATCTAAAGAAATTATTTCTTTCATATTCATTATATAATAAGCTATCTAATGTATTACATATGACTTTTATTATGATTTTTTCATTTTCTAGTTTGATTTTTTCAATTAGATTATCCCACCCTGTTTCAAGTCCTAAAAATATAATTTGTTCTATTTGCTCTTTTTCAACTGTCTCTTTAATTAACTTCATATTATATTTTGAATCTTTTTCAGTCCAACATACCTTTATCTTTTTTGAATCTTTAAACATATTTGTAATTAATATATTATCTTCTTGTTTTCTATCTGCATATAGTACTATATATTTTTTCATGCTTATTATCCTTTCCTTAATATTTTTCTTATACCTGCTTTAACTTTCAATAATAATTTCATATATCCAATTTCATTATATACTATGTATGCTTCTTTCCAGTATTCTTTTCTTAATATTTTCCTTATTTTAAATATATTGATTTTTTGAAAAAATGTTAATTTAGCTTCTTTTTCTACATGTTCATCACTTCCAAAAGTATCATTAAATACCATACTGTAATATGCTTCTATTATATCTTTACTTGGCTGACTACATACATTTTTTAACACATTATAAATATATTGTTTTGTTTCTTGTTCTTCATACATATGATATTTTATATATTCATTTATTATTTTTGCCGCTTCTAGCATACCATCTTGCATTGGTTTTATGTATTTTTTAACAACATTTAATTCTTCTTTTTTTGCTTTTCTTATTGCAGTTCCATTTTCATACCTAACAACACTTCCTGTCCCTGGATTATATATCCATTCAAGTAATGTTATCATTTTTCCAATTTCATTTTCTCTAATACCACTATCATTAATATATGCTATTTTTTTAGTGTTAACAGGTTGTTTGTTTTTAAAATTAAATAAAGTTAAATAATACCCTTCTATTGTTTTTTGGTCATATATATATGCTAAATTATCTTGAATTGTACCTCTCCAACCAATATCAACCATTAATATTTTTCCTGGTTCATTTTTTATTCCTTTAGTTTTTTCAAAATATTCTTTTAACTGTTGTTTCTTTTCTGCTAATTTTGTATTCATAGAATTGATAAAATTATCATCTACAAACAACTCTTTTATTTTTGTATTTTCCCACGGTTTGTCTATATTTTCACTTATATCAATTTTATATTTTTCAAAATATTTTGTATATTCATTTATATCTATAGCTAATGTTTTAAATAAAGCTTTCATACTTTGCTTTTTATATTGTGACCACAACCTCATTAGTTCTTCAATAGACATTTCTTTCATTGAAGCTGAAAAAGTTGCCATTCTACTAACTTCTATAATTTCACATTCTGGAATTTCTACTCCAAAAGGATTATTTTCTTTTATTATTTCATGTATTTTAATAAAAGTTTCACCTTCTCGAGTTGCATAATATACTGTTTCTATCTTATTTTTAATTGCATATTCAACTATACTTAATACATAAAAATATAATATACTCGCAATATCAACACCAACATTAAACATTCTTCTATATCTTTTAGTTTCATTTTCATCCACTATATTGTTTTCTTCTTGTTGTTTAGAATCACTTTTTATTTTTTCTATATCAAAATTAAATTTTCTTCCTTGCTTATGCATAAAGTCAAATTCTGTTTTTGTAGTTTTGATTGTCTTAATTCCTAATTTTTCTGCATTTTCAATATCTGCAAACTGATTATCTCCTACATGTATATGATTTTCAGATTTCAAGTTCAATTCTTTTTGAGCTATTTGAAATAAGTTTCCTGTTCTTTTATTTCTTAAATAATCTGCTGAACTATATATTTTTTCTATTTTTACTGGTAACTCTAAATATTCTAATAATTCTTGTAATGATTTACTTCCCATATAGAAATCTGATATACAATATTTTTTCAACTCTTTATACTCTTCAAATATTGGTAATATTTCTGGGTTTATATATATTGATCTTTTCTCTTGTTCTATCTCAAATCTTAGTAACTCTTCTGATATATCTTCTATTTTCTCTTTAAATATCTCATTTTGAAGAATTTTAAATACTTTTAATATTTCACATTCATCATCATTTCCTTGTTCTTTATTTTTCTTACATTCTTCTGCTTCTATATCATCTCTTTTTACTAATATTTTATATATTTCTTTATATTCTTCTTTTAATAAATCTCTATATTTTAAATCTATATATTTTGATGTTGCTAATTTTATTTCTTCTGGGTGACATTTTCTTTTTATAATTGTATCCCATATATCAAAAGTTATAATTTTCTCCATATACATCTTCCTTTTCTAATCTTTTATTTTATTAATTGTCACCTAGATTTTATCATTTATATACAGTATAATCAAGCGATTATCAAGGAATTATTGATTTATAGTCACAAAAAAGCTGACTATAAATATTATCTTAGTCAGCTATTTTTATATTTACTATTTTAAAAATTTGCTTTCATGCTACTTTTTGTAAATATACGCATTTTCTTAACATATTAGTTATATTGATTTTCAATTTCTTTTAATATAACATCATGTGCAGCACCTTCTGTTATACTAACTTCAGATACTAATGTTAATCTTGCTTTTTCTTGGAACTCTGGAATAGAAATGCTTCCACAGTTACACATTGTTGATTTTATTTTAGCACATGTTACCGCTAAATTATCTTTTAATTTTCCTGCATAAGGAATATATGAATCAACACCCTCTTCAAAAGAAAGTTTTTTATCTCCACCCATGTCATATCTTTCCCAGTTTCTAGCTCTATTTGAACCTTCTCCCCAGTATTCTTTAACATATCCATTTCCTTTTTTAACAACTCTTGTTGGACTTTCGTCAAATCTAGCAAAATATCTTCCCATCATTACAAAATTTGCACCTAATGCTAAAGATATTGTTATATGATGATCATGAACGATTCCACCATCTGAACATATAGGAACATATATACCTGTTTCTTCAAAATATTCATCTCTTGCTTCAACAACATCTATTAAACTTGATGCTTGTCCTCTACCAATTCCTTTTGTTTCACGAGTGATACAAATCGAACCTCCTCCAACACCAACTTTTATAAAATCTGCTCCTGCTTCTGCTAAATATCTAAATCCTTCTTTATCAACAACATTTCCTGCTCCGATTTTAACATCTTCACCATATTTTGCTCTTACAAATTCAATAGTTTTCTTTTGCCATACTGAATATCCGTCAGATGAATCAATACAAACCATGTCTACACCAGCTTCAACTAATGCTGGTATTCTTGTTTCATAATCTCTTGTATTAATTCCTGCTCCAACTATATAACTCTTATTTTCATCTAATAATGAGTTTGGATTATTTTTTCTATCTTCATAATCTTTTCTAAATACTAAATATTCTAATTTATCTCCATCTAATATTGGTAAACACGCTATTTTATTTTCCCATATAATATTATTTGCTTCTGATAAATTAATTCCTTTTTGTGCTGATACCACTTTGCTAGCTGGTGTCATAAATTTATCTATTGGGGCTTCCATGTCTTCTCTAGATATTCTATAATCTTTATCTGTTACTAATCCTAAGAATTTTCCATTTGGAGTACCATCTTCTGTTATCATAACAGTTGAATGACCTGTTTTTTCAACTAATGTTAAAACATCTTTTAACATTGTTCCTGATTTCACATTTGAATCACTGATAATAAATCCTGCTTTGTGTTTTTTAACATGTTTTACCATTTTCGCTTGTGACTCTATAGATTGTGAACCAAATATAAACGCAACTCCACCTTCTCTTGCTAATGCAATTCCCATTTCTTCTCCAGAAACTGATTGCATTATTGCAGAAACCATTGGTACATTTGCCATGTATTTTGGCGTTTCTCCTTTTTTGTATTTTACTAATGGTGTTTGTAACGAAACATTAGCTGGAATACATCTTTCGTCTGTTAAATTCGGTAGTAATAAAAATTCGTTAAATGTTCTCGAAATATCTTTTAATATTTTTGCCATTTCAAATCTCCCTTTTCTCTATAAAATTTAATATAATACACCTCGAAAAGTGTATTATTAATTGTTTGTATGTATTATTATAGCATATTATGTTTTCTTTGTAAACAAAAAGAACACTATAAATGCTATTTATAATGTTCTAATATATTTTAAATTATTGTGCCACTGGATATACACTAATTTGTTTTTTGTCTTTACCTTTTCTTTCAAACTTAACTGTTCCATCTACTAATGCGTATAATGTATCATCACTACCTATACCAACATTTTTACCTGGATGCATTTTTGTTCCTCTTTGTCTGAATAATATGTTACCAGCTAAAACAAATTGTCCATCTGCTCTTTTGACACCAAGACGTTTCGATTCACTCTCGCGACCGTTACTAGTACTACCTTGACCTTTTTTACTAGCCATGCGTTCTCACTCCCTTCAGTGTTAAAAATTATATTATCTTTTATTTTAATCTAAATAATTATGCTTCTACTTTTGCAGCAGCTTTTTTTGCAGTAGATTTTATAGCTGTAATTTCTACTTTAGTATAAGGTTGTCTATGTCCTTGTTTTCTTCTATAATTCTTTTTAGGTTTCATTTTGAAAACAATGATTTTTTTACCTTTACCATGAGAAACTACTTTACCTTCTACTTTAATACCTTTAACATAAGGACTTCCTATTTGTATATTTCCTTCTTCAGATACTAATATAACTTTATCAAAAGTAACTTTTTTACCTTCTTCAGTATCTAATTTTTCGAAAAATACAACATCACCTTCTGATACTCTGTATTGTTTTCCACAGCTTTCGATTATTGCGTACATTAAAAATGCACCTCCCTTTTTTGTATACTCGCTAACCCCAAATTTAGGTAATTAAATTTAATTAATCTTTTAGAACCTTTATTAAGCGGATTACAATTATCAATTATAATATAGTTAACTGTTTTTGTCAATGTTTTTTCAATACTTTTAGGCATTTATTTTATTTTACTATACATTTTACTTATTCTTTTAATTTATAAGTTTCATCCTAATATTAATCTTACTAATCTATTGGTATTATCTCAACACCATTTTGCTTAAGTAATTCTGCTAAAATCCCATTTCCATTTATTTTATTTCCTGAAAACGTACCATCATAATTTATTCCATACCCACAACTAGGGCTTCTTTGCTTTAAAACAGCTTTTGTAATATTATTTTCTCTCACTATATCCAATACTTTTAATGCACCTATTTTAAATTGTTTTGTACAATCTTTTCCACTTATACTTAGAATTTTAGCAGTACCTTTCCACACTTCTTCTGCTGTTCCTCCAATTATTTCACATGGCTCTCTTGGTGTTTCTAACCCACCTAAAACTTCTGGACATACTTTTATTATTTCACTCTGTTCTAATTTTGGTACATATTGATTTACCACTTCTTTCCCATTATATCTACATTTAATTCCAGCTAAACAAGCACTTACCAATATTTTCCCCATATATTAACATCCTCCTTCTTTTTTATATTTAAAATATTTTATTTTTATCTTTATCTTTTTCTTTATCATTTTCTTTATCATTTTTTTTGAAAATTTTCATTAATATAAAATAATTATATATATTACCAGTTATTGCTATAGATATTTCATATCTCAATCGTATCACTGATTTATTTAATATCTTACTGATATTTTTATATGATAACCCTGATATAATTTTTAAAGTCAATAATTCTTGTATGTCTAAAACTTTATTTTTTATTATTTTATTATACTGATTTTGTATTGCCAATTTTTCATAATCTTTTATAACGTATATAGTTTCAATATCAAAGTTATCATTTCTTTTTTTCAAAAATTTTATTGTCTCATTTTTAACAAGTGCATATGTCCAACTTAACTCTCTATACTTTGGCAATTTTTCTTTATTAATTACAAATATTTTGCTAATTATATTTCCTGTAATAATTTTTGTATCTCTATCATTCCTAACCATACCAAAAACCATTTTATATATTACTACTGTAAATTCTTTTTCAAAAATTTGAAACGATTCTTGGAATTCACTTTTTGATTGCATTTTTCTAAACAAATCTTTCAATCGATTTTCTATATCTCTCATATTTTTTTCCATTCTACTTTAGTATATCTTTATATATACCATAATTTCATAATTTATACTATATTTTCTCACCTTTTCTTAAGCTTTATTTATTAAATTGTGTATATCGACATTTTTTTACTTTTTTATATGTTATACTTTAAATAATAAAATATTATTCTAGACGAATCTAATTACAGGAGGTTATATGGAACTTAATCTATTTGAGAACTTAAAAGAAAGACTTGAGTCAAATACTGTTATTTCAAACATATCAAAATTCATTAATGAAATATCTAATTCACAAAATCATACACATGATCTAAATCTAGAAAAAGATTCAGAAAACACATTAAAAGAACATTCAATAGAAAATATGGAAGAAAATTTTGAAAATGCTTTCGAATCACAAAGCCGAGATATTCAGCATATCCCCTACCTAAAAGAAGGACATCTATATTTAGTAACAGAAGATAGAAAAGATGTTTTTTACATTTGGGATTTTACTGATAAACCAAAAAAAGAATTCACCTATAATAATCCTTCTCAAGAATTATTAGAAATAGCTAAAGAAGGAACCTTATTAAAATTTAATAACGGAAAACTTGAATTTCATTCCTATGATGGCTATAATTTGCTATTTGAAGAAAAGAAAAATACAATATAAATATTGATAATTAACTTTTAAAACCATTCTTATCATGGCTATTTTGATTTTTCCACACTTTTATGTTATAATATATGCATACTTTTAGTATATATTCAGAACTAGCTTATAGTTCAAACCACAAGATTATAGGAGAAAACTTATGAACAAAATGACAACAAACAATCAAAAACAAACACCACTGAATTACAAAGATTTTTTATCTAAAACACAGTATTCAGAGCTAAGTATTTTTAGCAGCAAAGACGAAAGAGTTAATTCTATCGAATTAGCCAAACAATTTAAATCACTTACATTTTTTAGTATGTTGGGTTTAAAAGACGAATTTACAGCACATGAATTTTTCCTTACATTTTGTAAAGCTATAAATTCTATAATAGCCTCTACTACGACTTTTGACCCTAACTTTTCAGAAACGGTAATATTAAATATTTCTGAATACCCTACTTTTTTATCACATATTGTGGATAAAAGATTTTTAGATGACTTTGTAGTTGAATTTGAAAAACTTTATGCTTAGAAAACTCTATAATTTATAAAACAGTACTATTTGTACTGTTTTATCTTTTTACTTTTTTCACTTGATTATTTTTTTTATTTATGATATTCTCTATTTTCATTTAAATATCAAAATAGTTAATGATTTTAACTATTAAAATCAATTAAACAATAACTACAAACTAAAATAGGAGATCTTTAATGACAGAAGAAAAGAAATATTTCAGTATATTTACGCGTCAAATTCTCTATCAATCAGATTTTTGTTCTAATTCACCAATAATCTTTTTCGTGAGTTTAAAGCATATTTTCACTATTTTAAAAAAGTCTATAACTATTACTAATTTTGATCAAATCATAACAAACGATTATGCAGACTTTATATCAAAAAATATAAAATCATACCATAATTTCTTATCATTCTTATTTCCTTCTGACTTTGTTTCAGAAGTAGAATTTTTAATAGCAACTGAACTAGATATTTAAAATCACCCCTGTTATTGTTTAATTTTAAAGTAGGCTTTTGCCTACTTTTTTTATTTTCATTTTATTTTAAATTGTATATTTCACTTTTTATTTTCACTTCCCCCCTCATATTTTCACTATACTATTCTATTTTATTTAATCCACTATTGAATTTAAGTTTTTTTTATATTATGATATATTAAATATTCTCTAATGAATATATCTTAATATTGAAAGGTGATTTTATGAAAAATTTAATTGAAAAACTCAAATACAAATTTGACAATTTAATGTCAAAAGGTACTATTGGTCTTATTTGGATTTTATTCCTATTAACATCTGGTGTTATAGTCTTAACAGGTATTGTAGCATCACTTACTAATGATGAAAGTATAGTAGGAAATATTTGGACTAGTGTTATGCACACTATAGATGCTGGAACAATTACTGGAACAGAAACTGCTAATATTGGATTTTTAGTAATAATGTGTATTGTAACTTTATCTGGATTATTTATTACCAGTATATTAATCGGTATTATAACTACTGGATTTGAAGAAAGACTAAATTTATTAAAAAAAGGAAATTCTAAAGTTATCGAAAAAGATCATACTCTAATATTAGGTTTTGATGATAGTGTTTATACAATAATTTCAGAATTAATTATTGCCAATGAAAATAGAAAAGATGCTTGTATAGTTCTACTTTGTGATCAGGATAAAGAAGAAGTTGAAACAGCTATTTCTGAGCAAATACCAGATTTTAAAACAACTAGAATAGTTTGTAGGACTGGTAGCACTACTGATACACATATGTTAAAACAATGTTCTATTGACAAAGCACGTTCTATTCTAATTACTAGTCAAAATGACTTTATAACAATAAAAACAATATTAGCTATAAACAGTTTATTTAAAGAAAATAATTATCTTAAAAAACCATATATGATTACAACTATAGATGATGAAGATAATTATAATGTTGCACAAATTGCTAGTGAAGGAAATGCAGAAATATTACTTGCCAAAGACTCTATTTCAAGAATTATAGCCCAAACATGTAGACTTCCTGGTCTATCGAATGTTTTAATTGAATTATTTGATTATGACGGTAATGAACTGTATTTTGAAAACTTCCCTTCTCTTTCCGGAAAAACATTTATAGAAGCTTTAAACTTATTTGAAAATGCAGTAATATTTGGATTTAAAAGAGATGACAAAATTTATATAAATCCGCCTAAAGATACCGTTCTTGATAAAGATGATTATTTAGTATTGTTAGTTGAAGATGATGGTCTTGCTAAACCACTACCAACACTTCCTAAATTTGAAAATATAGAAGCTATTAAAACAGATGTCTCTTCAATTGATACACCTGAAAATATACTTATTTTAGGTATAAATGAAAAAACTCCTCAAATTCTTCAAGAATTAGATAATTTCTTTGCAACTAATTCCAATATATATATTGCTGCAAATAGAATACCTACTGAATATAAAAATATAAATAAATATTTTAAAAATGTAAAACTTACAATTGAGGAATGTGATATTAATAGTCGAAGTGTATTAAATAAATTAACTGAAAAAGAAATCGATCATGTCCTTTTGTTAAGTGATGATACAATAGATTCAGAAACATCAGATTCTATTACTTTATTGCGATTAATACATTTACGTGATATAGCACTTAAACAAAACAAATCTTTTAACATTACAAGTGAATTAAAAGAAACTGTTAACCAAAAACTAGCTAAAGTAGCTAATGTAAAAGATTTAGTTGTGGGTTCAAATATTATTAATTTAATGTTAACTCAAATTTCTGAAAATAGAGATTTATCTGCTGTTTTCAAACTCTTATTACATGTTGATGGTCCAGAAATACATACAAGAAAAGTTTCTCATTATTTAAAAACACATGACTCTTTATCTTTTAATGCTATAACAAAATTAGTGGCTGAAAAAGATGAAATAGCTATAGGATATAAAAAAGTCCAAGGAGATTCTTTCGAAATTTTTGTAAATCCACCAAAATCCAAATTAATTGAATTAGATGATAATGATGAATTAATTGTTTTAGCAGAAGAATAAAAACAATTAAAATAATATTAATCCCATCCAAAAAATAACCTTGTTAACAGCAAGGTTATTTTTTCTTATTTTTATAAAATTCTTCTGTTATTTGTATAAATTAATTTAAACTATATATTTTTAAGTTATTTTATGGTATACTATTTTTAAAATTTTTAGGAGGTTTCATTATGAATTCTACATCAAGTTATAATCCTGGTTATCAATTTTCACATCTTCACGAAATACCACCTGAGTTTCGGACTCAAGGAAATATAGCTTACAGTGAAATATCTTCTCACCCTAATTTTTTCTTAAAGAAACTAATATCTCAAGAAGTAGTATGTTTGCTTCCAAACGATATCTGTTCTATTGAAAATTTCAGAGTGAAAGATGATATTGATTTGTCTAGTTATAATAAGTCGACAATAACTGAACTTGATTCTTTACCTTCAGATTTACGTGAAGTGATCTATTGGACACAAGGTTACTATTTCATCCCTGTTAAAAATACATCTAATATCTACTTTATAACAAACCAGCATATTAGTTTGTATTGGAAAAAGCAATCAGATGAAATAATTATTGAGTATTATGAATAACTCTAAAAAGCATCGTAAATACGATGCTTTTATATTTTTTATTCTATTCTATTTTACTTTGTTGTATTATCTCTATTTGTATATTCTAATTATATAATCTGCTGTTTTTAGTATAATACCGTCCTAATTCCCAATGTAATACTCCAGTAATCATTAGTATTATTTAATCTCCTTACTGCTGAAAAGTATTGCGAATATTGTGAATAATTCCCTCCACGATAAACTATATTTTTACTATTTGTTGTGTTTGTTTCTAATGTCCATTCCCACACATTCCCTGCTATATCATTTATGTTTAAAACTTCTGAATTTTCTGCTTCTCCTGATTTTCCTACACCAATTATAGTTTCATTTATATTATCCATATAATTTCCAATATACTTACTTTCTAATTTCAATGTTACTGATGATATATTTCCTTTCATTTCCATAAATTTCAATATTAAATCCCATTGAAAACCAAACATCAATGTTGACTTTTCCCCCATACTAACTGCTATAGTCTGTGCATCATTTATTGTCATATTATTCATTACTACTTTATCTGATTGAGATACTGGTTGATTTTCTAAAATACCAATTTCATATCTTGATACCCAAAAACCTTTATTTTCATAAATGCTTTGGAGTACTGAATTTTTTAATTCGTCATATTCTTCTTTACTATTAAATAAAGGGAATCCTTCTAGCCATTCATCTGTATATACAGGTCCCCCGCTTGTATATCCAGTAACATATTTTAATATATTTTCTTCTATTTCAGAATAACTTGTTGAAGACTCAACTATTGGGTCTACATATATTGATTCCGGTACTTCTACCCAGACCCATTCGTTTTTCAATTTATCTATCATCACTAATCCATCACGTATGTTTTGTTCTTCTTCTACTTCTGAAATTTTTGCACCTTCTGGTATTTTTACAATTACTCCATCTTCATCTTCATACTCTGCTCCATTACTTCCTGCTATATCACCTGGTTCTAATTTTTCACTTAATTCAGCTTCTCCCGTATACTCAAATTTTCCATTTTCTAATATTTCAAATTCATATGTATCTACTATTACTTTTATAGGGTATTTATCCACTAAACTTACTTCTGAATCAGATATTTTATTCCCATCTTTATCTATTATTGTTGCTTCTATTCTATTTAGTTCTGTTATTAAATCTTCATCATATATTTCCCCACTTTTATCGTAACTCCCTGAAATAGCTATTTCTACCTTTTCATTTGCCATTCCATATTCTGTCATTTCTACAGCGTTGTCTGCTTGTGCCAATATTCCGTTTTCTCCTAATATTAGAAATAAGGAAATTCCTGCTAATATTAATATAACTATAATTGTTATCACTAAACTTATTAATGTAATTCCTTTGTTTCTTTTTTGTTTATTATTCATGTTTTCTCCTTAGTCTGTATTTTATATTTATTTTTCACTTTAAATCCAAATTTATACTTATAAATTATATTCATATTAATATTTAATTTATTTTATACTTATTTTCTTTATAATTTATACTATAATTATACATTATTTTCAAGTACTTTAAAATAATTGTTTATAATTAAAATCACTTTATTAAAAATAAAGAATAAGCCCCACAATAGTGGAGCTTATTCTTTTGAAAATACAATTTTACTTATTAAAGACTTATATTGATTTTATCTACTTTAACCGTTCTATCATAGAATGATCCTCTATCACAATAGTGAATAAGAGTTCTTCCGATAGAATCTTTTATACAATAACCATAATCATCTCTAACAACGGAAATACTTTCTGGAAGAATAACGCTATAATAATAGTCATCAGCTTCATTTAATACCTGAATGTCAAACTTTTTATAAATTTCAAGCAAGTATTCTTCACTGTCATACTTTTTACAGTATTCATTAGGAACTATATTGTCATTATAAATTGGAAGCATGCATTGACGATTTGTTAATACATTCATAATATCAGTACCTACATCAATTGCTGAGTCTGAATTTTTTCCTGCCAACATTTCTGCTAAAGTCATTCTTCTTGCTAAATCACTTGCAAAATTTTCAGGTTCAGGTGTACAATTCTTTTCACGAAGATATTTCTTATAATGGTATTTAAAACCACATTTATATTCCATAGAATTTTTATCGTAAATAGATAAAAAGAATTCAACTCTTTCATCATTAAGAGGAATATGATAGACTTTACAACCATCTTTTAATATGGCTGCTTGCCAAAACTTCACAACACCTTTTTCAGTTATTTTAGCTTTTTTTTCAAGAGCTGATTTGGTAAAACACTGAATATTACTAGTATCATCATTTAGCAAATCAACAAGAAAATTGTTTGTTAATATGTTTTCAGGTATATCCTCCATTACAGGTGTATTATTGTTAAGACAAAGTGCAAAATAAAATTCTGGAGTTTTGTATTCTTCAGGTGTAATATCTAAGAACTTATTTTTTCCATTTCTCTTTGCTGCAAAACATCGAGCTCCAAGAATATACAACTCTTGTGTCAAAATTTCGGGTTTCCTTCTATGTACAGAATAAAACCAATCTTCACAATCTCCTCGCCTTTCCACATATCGCATATTGACGGTTTTAAACATAGCACACATTACCATTTCTTCATCAATGAAATCAAGTGGCATGTATTCAAAATCATTAATTTCAAATGACAATCCATAATATTCTGTTTCCACATGGTCTTTGAAGAATTGCTTATCAAACCGTTCAAAGTCTGCTTTTACATATTCAACCATATCTTTGTGTATACCAGTTAATGCATGCAAAAAAAATTCTCTTGTTCGATATTGCTCAGGAATATCTCTAAATTCAATTTTTCCATAGCTATTAGCATATACATAATGACCTGCTGTCAAATTCTCGGGAATACAATGAACATTATCCCAACAATAAATTGGCATATCATCCTCTATCCCCCGTGAATATCCTTTTTCTTTAAATATTTCCTCAAGTTTCTTATAAGCATCTAATTCTGTGATCTTCATATTTTGTCCTCCTAATTATTTTTTATTGTTCTAGTAAATTTGTTTAATTTGGAGGACTTTGCGCCCACCAAATTTTTGGTAAGGGCCATATATCAAATGTCCTAGAATATATTATACTATAATTTACATAACATTGCAATTTATATTGATCAATAACTAAAAAAGACCTAACTGGAAGCATACTAAGATTACACTTAGTATCTAACTACCTAGCTCAGGTCTTTATATAAAAAACTAGTTACAAAAAAAATAGACTTAACAAATCAGTGGATGATCTGAAAAATCTATGGTGCAGATGCCCGGAATCGAACCGGGACGAGTTTAACCTCGCAGGATTTTAAGTCCTGTGCGTCTACCAGTTCCGCCACATCTGCATGTATTATTAAAAACTGGTCTGTCTTAACGACAAGTTGTATTCTATCATCTTAATAAGATTTTGTCAATAAGTAATTTAAAAAAAATTATATTTTTTTATATTTTTTTATATTTTTTATATTTTTTTATATTTTCACTTATTATATTTATTTTATGCTATTAAACAAAAAGTTTGTATTATTTTACTAATACAAACTTTTATTAATTCTTAAGCATTTATAGAACCATCAAAAGGTATAAATTTATTAACTATACTTTCTGCTTGTACTTCTTCTGTTTTAAACATCATGAATGATGTATTTATTTTATTTTCTACTTGTTCTTCTATTTCTTCTTGAGTTGCATGTTCTGCTAAAACTAATTCACTTACTAATATTTGTTTAGCATTATTTAACATTTTTTTCTCACCAGTTGATAATCCTTTTTCTTTTTGTTTAAAACTTAAGTTTCTAACAACATCTGCTATTTCGTAGATATCTCCACTTTTCATTTTATCCATATTATCTCTATATCTTTTGTTCCAATTTTTTTCCATTTCAGTTTCGTCTTTTTCTAAAATTCCGATCACCTTATCTGCTGAACCCTTATCAATGATATTTCTAACACCTACAGAATCTGCTTTATCTGTTGGAATCATTACTTTAACTTCTCCTGGCATTTTTAGAATATAGTATGATTGTTTTTCACCTAGAATATCTTTTTCCTCTATTGAATCAATTACACCTGCACCATGCATTGGGTATACGATTTTATCTCCTACATTAAACATGTATGACATCTCCTTTCAGCAATTTAAATATTACCAAAAAATATAATAAAGTCTATATAAACAATTGAAATTATTTATATAACTTTATACTAATTTTTCAACCATATTTATTATACTACAAAAAATGATAAAAGTCAAAACTTTTACCATCTTTTTATTCATATTTTTCACCTTTTTCTTACTCGCTCTAAGTTAAATATTTTTTTTACCAATTATTGGTTTCTTGTAGACCCAAAACCACCAATTCTTTCTCCTTCAGCCGCATCAGTATCTGTCACAAAATATTTCTGAAATATTGCTTGACCTATAGCCTCTCCTTTTTTCACTTCTACATCTTCTTCTTTTATATTATAAAAAGCAAACATTATGTGACCATCATTATCTGGATTACCATAATAATCTTTATCTACAACACCTACACTATTTGATAATATTAATCCTTTTTTCTTTGGATTAGAACTTCTATTGTATAACATTAAAACTTCATCATCTTGCATATACGATTTTATTCCTGTTTTAACTAATGTTGGATTCATTCCTTTTTTAAAACTTGGTATAATTATATCTTCAGCGGCTTCCACATCATATCCTGCTGAAAACTTAGTTTTTCTTTCTGGTAAATTGATACCTTTATCTTCAAATCCCTTAGCTACTTCAAATCCTCTTATTTTTTCCATTTTACTCTCCTTTAAAATTGTTATTTATTATTGAATCTTTACTTTATTTTTCTTTTGTTTCATTATTCAAATTAACTTTTCATATTTTTTCATAATTCTGATTAATTGTCAACATATTTTTTTCTTTAATATTATTTACTTAATTATTTACTTATTAAATAATACCTTTTTCTATATCTTCTAATAATTTATCTTTAATATTTTCCGGCAATAATAATAAATCTTTTATTTTAGACAATTCCACTATCTCAGGTATATAATTTCCGGAATCTATATATTTGGGATCATTTAAGAATTCTGGACCTTCACCTGTTCCAAATTCCCCACTAACATATTCACATAAGAAAAAATATTCTTTTTGCTCGAATTTTTCAATATATATTTCATACAGTTTTCTTACTATTTTTACATTTATTCCAAATTCTTCTTTAATCTCTCTTATAGTTCCTTCTTCGATCGATTCTTCACCCTCTAATCCTCCACCTGGAAAAGTATAATATTCTTTATATTTTGCATTAGGTTTATTAACATTAGTTCTGTGCATAAAAGCTATTCCATTTCCTATTTTAACAATACCTGCTACTCTAACTCTACTCATTCTTATATCCTCTTTCTTTATTTTATTACATTATATAATATTTATATATTTTTTTTCAATATGTTGTTTTATATTTATATATTTTACACATACTATTTGTATTATTAAATTCAGGAGATGATTTTATGGCTCAAAATTCTAAAGAAATTATTGATATAGTTACAATGTATGGTAATGATTGCATTTCATCTATAGATAAAATGATAGAAAAATATCAAACAAGTATTTCTAATGGTTTATCTGAGGAAGTTGCTTTTGAAAAAATACATAAATTCGGATTGAATGAAATTGCTAAAGATAAAAGCAAAAAGTGGTATCACTATTTTCTGAAAAGTTTTTTTAGTCCGTTTAATTCTATATTATTAGGTATTACTGTAATATTATTATTTACAGATGTATATTTAGCTACAGAACCTAATTTTGCTAATATAATAGTTATATGTATTTTAGTTTTAACCAGTACTTTTTTAGATTTTATTCAAGAATACAAATCAAATAGAGCTGCCGAAAAACTAAAAGAACTTGTTAGTGCTACGACAACAGTAACTCGTGATGGGAAACAATCAAAATTGCTAATTAAGGAAATAACTATTGGTGATATAATCTCATTATCTGCTGGTAGCATGATACCTGCTGATTTAAGAATAATAGAATCAAACAATCTATATGTAAGACAATCTACCTTAACTGGAGAATCAGATAGTATAAAAAAAATTTCTTCGTCAGAATTAAGTATTAATGATTTAAATTCTCTAAGCGACTTAGATACAATATGTTTTATGGGAACAAATGTAATTAGCGGCTCTGCAAAAGGGGTTGTTATTAAAACTGGAACTTCAACATATTTTGGGAAAATTGCAGATAATATTTCTAAAAAACCAAAAACCGCTTTCCAATCAGGTGTTGAAGAAATAAGTAAATTACTTATTAAATTCATGCTTATAATGATTCCATTGGTCTTCTTTATTAACTTCCAAAAACATGATTTAATACTAGCATTTACCTTTGCTGTTGCTATTGCTATCGGCATAACCCCTCTATTGTTGCCTGTTATATTATCTTCTAGTTTATCCAAAGCTGCAATTAAAATGTCTAAGAAAAAAACCATAGTAAAATCATTAGATTCTATACAAAGCTTTGGTGCCATGAATATTCTTTGTACAGATAAAACGGGTACACTTACTGATGACAAAATAGTTTTAGAAAAATATTTAGACGTTTATGGAAATGAAGATATGCGTATCCTGAAACATGCTTACCTTAATGCATACTTCCAAACAGGTTTAAGTAGTAATATAGATGAAGCTATATTATCTAGAATTGAAAAACTTGGTTTCACTCATTTAAAAGATAAATATACAAAAATTGATGAAATCCCCTTTGATTTTTCTCGTAGAAGATTATCAGTTATTGTTAGTGACGGAGTCAAAAATCAGTTAATAACCAAAGGAGCTGTTGAAGAAATTTTAAATATTTGTAGTTTTGTAGATGATAATAGTAACTCTATAGAGATAACGGAAGATTTTAAAAACGATATTCTTTCACTTAGCAAAAATTTAAACTCACAAGGTTTTAGAGTTGTTGGTATAGCTCAAAAGAACAATATCTCTATTAATCATAAATTCACTGAAACTGACGAATCTGAAATGGTCTTATTAGGATTTACTTGTTTTTTAGACCCTCCAAAAGAAAGTGCATCTGAATCAATTACAAAACTAAATAGTTCTGGAATAAGAGTTATAGTTTTAACAGGTGATAATATTGAAGTAACAAGGTCTGTATGTGCTAAACTTAATTTAAACTCAGAAAATATATTAACTGGCTCAGATATTGATAAGTTGCATGATAATGCCGTTCTTAATATACTAAAAAAAATCAATATCTTTGCAAAGCTGTCACCTATACAAAAATCAAGATTAGTTCGTCTTTTAAAAGAAAATGGTAATGTTGTAGGATATATGGGTGATGGTATAAATGATAGTCCTTCACTTATAGCCTCTGATATAGGAATCTCTGTTGATACTGCTGTTGACATTGCAAAGGAAAGTGCTGATATAATATTGTTAGAAAAAGATTTAAATATTCTTTTAGATGGTGTTTATGAAGGGCGACATACTTTTACAAATATAATGAAATATATAAAAATGGCTATCAGTTTCAATTTTGGTGAAGTTTCATCAGTAATTATAGCAAGTATTTTTCTACCTTTTTTACCTATCACACCAATTCAATTACTAACTCAAAGCCTATTATATGATTTTGGACAATTAACACTGCCTTATGATAATGTTGATAAAGATTGTTTATTTGAACCTAAAAAATGGAATACTAAAAGTTTAAAAAACTTCATGCTTTTCATGGGGCCTTTAAGTTCTTCATTTGATATAATTGTTTTTGTCTCACTTTGGTTTATTTTTAATATCAGAGATGTTGCAATTTTTCAAACTGTATGGTTTTCATATGGTGTTGTTTCAAATCTGATGGGAATGCACATTATAAGAACTACTAAAGTACCATTTTTAGAAAGTAATGCAAGCTCTAAAGTTTATTTTTCTTCAATACTATTAAGTATTGTTGCAATGATTATACCTTTTACTTTTTTAGGGTCTATACTAGGATTAACGTCAATACCAATTAAATATTTTTCTATAATTATTGGAGTTCCGATTCTTTACTGTTTTGTAGCACTAGCTGCTAAAAAAATATACAAGCGAAAATATAAAGAATGGATTTAAATAATAATTACTATTTACTAATTATTTATTTACTAATTATTTATATTAGTTATTTCATTCATTAAAAAAAACACCTTATTCAAGGTGTTTTTTAGGTATAATATTAAATTAAAATTAATAACTATTTATAATTTTAAATATAATATTTTTCTTTAGTCTCTGGATCAATTCCTGTGAATTCATCTATGATTGCATTATATTCTGTAGCTTCCACATTTGAAGGAAACCTCTCATTATTTAAAATGTAATCATAACCTTGTTTAACTAATTTTTCAAACAAGATTTTTTCAGGTATATTAACCACTGCTGCCTGTCTTAATGCATAAACTGCATTTTTCATTTCGTCCATAACTATTACCTCTTTATTTAAATTTGTTATATTTTAACACATTTCCACATTTTTTGCAATATTTACTTTATGACTCTTATATTACCATTCAACATACATTAATAGTAATTTATTAGTTTACTATTTCATTGAATAATTTTTCTATTTCCTCATTCAAATATATTTGTCCACAACTTCTTATTTCATTACCAATTTTAACTTCTATATTTGCATTATTTTGATTACCTGAAAAATACTTAATCGCTGCTCTTAATTTTTGTTTTTTCTGTTCAGATATATTTGTGATATCTAATCTTATTGTTTTCAAATCTTGATGTTCAAAATCTTTTAATTCATTAATTATTATTGTTGTACTATCATCTTCTCTTATACTTAGTCTACCATCTATCATAACAACATTTTCCTCAGTTAAGCTTCGTCCTGCATTTACATATGCATTCTCAAATGCTAATGCTTCAATTTGACCATATAAGTCTTCAACTGTTACAAAAGCCATAATTTTATTGTTTTTAGTATATTTTTTCTTTATAGCTGTTATAACACCAACATATTTAACTTTTTGTCCATCTTTAAATTTAGAAATAGACGTATCTTCTTCCCCATTTTCTGAACTATTTGCATTTTCTATATTTTTTATATCTTTAGAAGATATATTACTATTTTGTTCTATATGCCTTCTTAATTTTTCAAGAGGATGTCCTGATATATATATACCTAACATTTCTTTTTCTATTGATAATAATTCTTTTGTAGACATTTCGGGTTGCTCTAAAAATACATATTTAACTTCATTCAATTTATCTTGCTCTTCTTGTGTACCTAAATCGAACATTGATACTTGACCATTCAATCCTTTTTTCTTGCTATTATTTATACTATCTACAATCACCTCAAAAGATGCTAATAGTGTACTTCTTGTTTGATTGAACTCATCAAATACACCTGCTTTTATTAAGCTTTCAATACATTTCTTATTTACAGATTCATCTGCTATTCTTTCACAAAAGTCTGTAAAACTCTTATAATTTCCATTTTCATTTCTTTCTTTTACAATTGCTTCTACAGCTGCTATACCCACGTTTTTTATACTTCCTAGACCAAAACGAATTTTACCATTTTTTGCTGTAAACTTTGTATAACTTTCATTTATTTCAGGTTTTAAAACTTGCACACCTAATGATTTACATTCTTCAATATATTCTGGTATTTTATCCAAATTACCTAAAAAACTATTTAATGTAGCAGCCATAAATTCAGGTAAATAATATGTTTTTAAATATGCTGTTCTATATGCTATTACTGCATAACATGCTGCATGTGATTTATTAAATGCATATTTTGCGAATTCAGCCATTTCGTCAAATATTTTATCTGCTGATTTTTCATCAATGCCATTCCTTACACAACCTGGTACATCAATGTTTCCATTTTCATCTAATTGACCATGTATAAATATTTCTCTTTCTTTAGCCATTACATCTAGTTTTTTCTTTCCCATTGCTCTTCTAACAAGGTCGGCTCTTCCTAATGAGTAACCAGCTAAATCTCTAACTATTTGCATAACTTGCTCTTGGTATACCATACAACCATATGTTACATTTAGTATTGGTTCTAAACTAGGATGAGTATATTCATTATGTCCTGGATTTAATTTCCCCTTTACATATCTAGGTATTTGATCCATCGGACCTGGTCTATATAACGAAACTCCTGCTATCAAATCTTCTAGACAATCTGGTTTTAATTCTTTCATGAAATTTGTCATACCTTGTGATTCAAATTGAAATATACCTGATGTCTTACTTTCATGCCATAATTTATATACTTTATGATCATTCATTTCTCTATCAAATTCAACATCTATTCCGCTATTTTCTTTTACCAAATCAATTGTATCTTGTATTACTGTTAATGTTCTTAGACCCAAAAAGTCCATTTTTAACAAACCTAATTCTTCTAATGTTGTCATCACAAATTGTGTTGATATCTGATTTTCTCTAACATAAAGCGGAACATATTTATCTACCGGATCTTTAGTTATTACAATACCACAAGCATGTGTTGACGCCTGTCTTGGCATACCTTCTAACCCTATTGCTATATCTAATATATTTTTAACTTTTTCATCCATATCATAGAGGTTCTTTAATTCTCTATTTTGTTGTAATGCTTTTTCTATTGTAATGTGTAATTCATTTGGTATCATTTTCGCCAAACTATCCGCTTCTACATATGGTATATCTAAAGCTCTTGATACATCTCTTATTACCATTCTTGCTGACATGGTTCCAAATGTTATAATCTGTGACACATGATCATGGCCATACTTATTTGAAACATAGTCAATTACTTTTTGTCTTTTTTCGTAACAAAAGTCTATATCAAAATCTGGCATACTTATTCTATCTGGATTTAAAAATCTCTCAAATATTAGTCCATATTTCATAGGATCGATATCTGTTATTCCTAATGAATATGCAAGTATAGATCCTGCTCCTGATCCTCTTCCTGGTCCTACTGGTATATTATTTATTTTTGCATAATTAATAAAATCCCATACAATCAAGAAATAATCTACATATCCCATGTTCTTAATTACATTTATCTCATAATCCGCTCTTTTTAATATTTCTTCTGATGGATTTTCTCCATATCTTTCTCTAATTCCATCTTCTGATATTTTTTTCAAATAATCAAAATGTGTTTCATATTCAGCTGGAACATCATAATTTGGTAATATTGTATTTCCGAAATCAAATTCCACATTGCATTTTTCAGCAACCTTAACTGTATTTTCGATTGCTTCTGGAAAAGCTGAAAAATATTCACTCATTTCTTCTGGAGTTTTTATATATAGGTCTTCCGTATCAAATTTCATCCTATCTGTATCACTCATTCTTTTCCCCGTTTGGATACATAAAAGAACTTCATGATTATATGCATCTTCTTTTTTCAAGTAATGTGCATCATTTGTTGCTACTAATGGTATATTTAATTTTTTAGCTATTGTTATTAATTTTTGATTTACTAATACTTGTTCTCTTACTCCATTATTCTGTATTTCTATATAGTAATCATCACCAAATATATTTTTATGCCATAAGGCTATTTCTTCTGCTTTATCTATTTCTCCATTTAATATAGCTTGACTTACACTACCTGCTAGACACGCACTTAAACATATTAACCCTTCATTATATTTTTCTAATAATTCTAAATCTATACGAGGTTTATAGTAATAACCATCTAAAAAACTTAATGATACTAATTTACTTAAATTTTCATAACCCTTATTGTTTTTAGCTAATAATATTAAGTGATTATATCTATTATCAATCCCTGGTTCTTTATCAAAACGTGTTCTTGGCGCCACATATACTTCACACCCTAAAATTGGTTTAACCCCTTCTTTTTTACAGGCTTTATAAAAGTCTATCACTCCATACATTACACCATGATCAGTAATAGCTATTGAATCCATATTTAATTCTTTTGCTCTTTTGGGTAATTCTTTTACCCTATTTGCTCCATCTAGTAAACTAAATTCACTATGAACATGTAAATGTACAAATTTCGACATCCTTCGCACTCCTTTCAACTTTCTCTATTTTATATGCATCTAATCCTTTTGTCAACAAAGAGATTGACATTTTTTTGATAGTTTACTATAATTTAAAAACAGGAGGTTTACATGGATTTTAAATATGAAAGAAAAATTAATTACTATGAAACAGACAAAATGGGTGTAGTTCATCACTCAAATTATATACGATTTTTAGAAGAAGCACGTTGCTACTTTTTAGAAGCTCATGATTTCCCTTATGATTTCTTCGAAAAATCTGGTATAAGTATTCCAGTCGTTCATGTTGATGTTGCCTATAAAACACCAGTTACATATAATGATACTATTGTAATTCGTGTATTTATCAAAGATTATACTGGAATCAGGTTAACTGTTGGATATGATGTTATAAATAAAGAAACAGGTAATACTGTAATTGTGGCAGAAACAAAACATTGTTTTACTAACAATGACTTAAGACCACTAAATTTAAAGAAATATTCTCTAGAACTTCATTCTAAATACGAAAAATTAAAAGATAATGATTAATTTTCATTATCTTTAATTTTATTTTTATTTTTATTTTTATTTTTATTTTTTAATATTATCTACCACATTATTTTTAATATTTTACATTTTTGAAAGTATTATCATAAGAGCTCCATCTTCAACCGAAATTTCAGCTTCATTACTTCCCCATTCATTACTTACACCTAGCGGAAACGAATTAGTTAATTCTCCATTTTCCAATATATATTTAGTATTTTTTATACTGACAGATCTTGATTTATCTACTAATGATAATATTGAAAGTGAAAAACCTTCCTGTTTCGTAATTTTTATACTCCCATTTTTTATAAAATATATTATTGTATTATCTTCTACTATTTTAATTTCTATTTTTTTATTTAATGCATAAAGACTAGCTTGAATATTTGCGAAAGCATGGTCTAATCTAGCTCCCATAGTACATGTCATTGTTATTTCTTTATAACCTTTTCCTATAGCAAATTTTATTGCAGAAATTGTATCAGTATCATCTTTTTCAGGATTTAATTGTAATATTTCTATATCTATTGGAAGTTCTCCCAAATATGAGTCAAAATCTCCAATTATTAAATTAGGTCTTATACCTTCTTTTATAGCATATTCATAACCTTTGTCACATGCTATTATATAATTATCTGATGCTAACTGTGAAAATTTAGAAAAATCTCCACCACTTATTATTAAGCATTTTTTCATTTCGCTCTCTCCTTTATGCTTTATATTTTTTCTGTCTATTTCAAAAAACTCTTTAATACTAACTCATTATATCAAACTAAATATATATTCACAAATATAATACCATCAGCATTAAAATGATCTTACATTTTATGCTAATGGTATTTTGTTATTTTTCTTTTTATCTTGCTAGTTATTTAAAACATTTTTATGCATTGAAATATCTTTTTAATAATCCATCAAAACCTCTTCCGTGTCTTGCTTCATCTTTAGCCATTTCATGTACTGTATCATGAATTGCGTCATATCCTAATTCTTTAGCTCTTGTTGCTAATTCTTTTTTACCCATGCAAGCACCTTGCTCAGCATCAGCTCTCATTTGGATATTTTTCATCGTATTTGATGTTACAACTTCTCCTAATAATTCTGCAAATTTAGCAGCATGTTCTGCTTCTTCAAATGCATATCTTTTGAATGCTTCTGCTATTTCTGGATATCCATCTCTATCAGCTTGACGACTCATCGCTAAATACATTCCAACTTCTGTACATTCTCCCATAAAGTTATCTTTTAATCCTTGAACAACAACTGGATCCAATCCTTTTGCCACTCCTATTACATGTTCATCAACATATTCTTTTTTACTTTCAGATCCTGCTACTGTATTTTCAGATACTATAACTTCACCTTTATCTATAAACATATCAGCCCCAACTCCACATAATGGACATTTTTCTGGTGCTGCATCTCCTTCGTGTGTATATCCACATACTTTACATACAAATTTTCTCATTTTTATTTCCTCCTAATTATTTTTAATATATCTTTTTGTCTAAATTTTCCTTTGCTATACAATTACATTATATACCTTTTTTCACATTTGTCAATACTTTTTTGAAATTTAAATCCTTTTACTTTCAAGTCTTTTGAAAGAAATCGATAATTATTCCTATTTTATTCTTTACTTAATATTAATTTTAATTTTCATCTAATCATATATATACATATTCTTTATCTTTCCTAAATTTAACATTTTTATACTTTTTTATTCTTTTTTATTTTTTTATATTTTTTATACTTATTTTTCTAGATTTTATACATATTTACCAATATTATATATATCTTCTAGATATTTACATTAAATAACAAAAAGCACTTTTTTTTTCACTTTTTGTATGATATAATGCAAATGATTTTAAAAAGTAAATTTCAAGGAGGATATTATGGATTTTAATAAATGTAGTAGATGTGGGAGTTTTTATGTAGCAGAAGGACAAGTATGTCCAAAATGTGCACCAAAAGATGGATTTGAATTTTCAACTTTTAAATCTTATGTAGAGGAACATGGAATATCTAATTCTTTAGATACAATGGCAGCACAAACTGGTATATCTACAAAAAACTTAGGAAGATATATTCAAAATGGAGAATTTGAAACAGCTAGTAATGGAGAAAATGTTACTGGATTCAATGGTGTAATGTTTAACTAACATTATACTGTCTAGAAAGGTGATTTTATGAACAATATTATAGAAAATTTAACAACAAGAGGATACATTGAACAAATGACTCATCCAACAGAAATCAAAGAACTTTTTGGTAAAGAATCAGTTCCTTTTTATATAGGAATTGATCCTACTGCAGATAGTTTACATGTTGGACATTTTGTTTCTTTAATGGTAGCTTCTCACTTACAAAAAGCTGGTCATAGACCAATTATTTTAGTTGGTGGTGGTACTGCTACTATTGGTGATCCTTCAGGAAAAACAGATATGAGAAAAGTTCTTACTCGTGAAGAATTAAATCATAATGTTGCATCTTTAAAAAAACAAATTGAAAAATTAGTTAGTTTTGAGGGTGAAAATAAAGCAATTTTGGTTGATAATGGTGATTGGTTATTAGACTTGAATTTTATTAATTTTATGAAAGAAATTGGTAGTTTATTCTCAGTTAACAGAATGTTAGCTGCTGATTGCTATAAACAAAGATTAGAAACAGGATTAACTTTTTTTGAAATGAGTTATATGTTATTACAATCTTATGATTTCCTATATTTATATAATAAATATGGATGCAAAATGCAAATCGGTGGTAATGACCAATGGTCAAATATCTTAGGTGGTGTTGATTTAATTAGAAAAGTTGGAAAAGATGATTCTTTTGGTTTAACATTTAAACTTCTTACAACAAAAGAAGGTAAAAAAATGGGTAAAACTGAAAAAGGTGCTTTATGGTTAGATCCTTCAAAAACTTCACCATACGAGTTTTATCAATACTGGAGAAATATCGAAGATGAAAGTGTTTCTACAGTTTTAAGAATGTTAACATTTTTACCAATAGAAAAAATAGAGGAACTTTCAAATTTAAAAGATTCTGAAATCAATGAAGCTAAAAAACTTGCTGCATTTGAAGTAACGAAATTAATACATGGTGAAGAAGAAGCTAAAAAAGCAGAGGAAGCTTCTACTGCTCTATTTGAAGGCCAAGGTAGCATTGAAAATATGCCTACAATTAAAATAGATTCTTATACAATTTCTATTTTAGATGTTTTATTACAAACAAACATCGCACCTTCTAAAGGACAAGCTAGAACTCTAATTTCACAAGGTGGAATTACTTTAAATGATAAAAAAGTAACTGATACTAATTTAGTTTTATCTGATAAAGATTTTACAAATGGATATGCTATTATTAAAAAAGGTAAAAAAGTTTTCTATAAATTAGAAAAATAAAATAAGAATATTAATATTACAATTAAAAAAATATTAATATAGTATAAAACAACATTAATTTACATTAATGTTGTTTTTATCATTTTTTATTCAAATTATTGGATTTATTACTTATTCCCTAATTTTATTCATTTTTTATCTCATCTATTATTCTCTACAATGTCTACTATATCTGAAATAAATTCTCCTATTATTGGTATATTTAATGTTACTATTTTTTGAAGTATTACAACAATTACGGCTGTCATTAAAGTTAATCCTATTCCAATCCCTATTCCTCTCCCTATTCCAGCTGTAATATTTCTTTTTAATATTTCTTTTTTGTTTCCTAAAATATATGACCATTCTATATAATTAGATTCTTGATAAATTTTGATTAATTGATCTAATGATTTACCAATTAAATCTAATTTTATTCTTTCTTCTTTTTCTATTATTTTTCTTTTTATTTTACTTTTTCTCTTAATTAAACACATAAAAAAATCCACCTTTATATTATGATGGATTTTTCATATATTTTTTATTCTATGTTTTCACTATATATTTTTTATGTGTTCTATAATATACATTTTTACTTTTTAATTAAAACTTGATGTATTATTTTCATCTTGGTTGTCTGTACTATCAACAACTGTATCTGTCTCTAATACATCAGTATTATTTTCTTCTTTTTCTAAATCTATTTGCAACTGTTCTAATGATTCAATCAGTTCTTGTAATCTTTCTATATCTTGCCCCATCAAATCCCAATCATTATTGCTTGTAGATTCTTCTAAATTATTATTAGCTTTAATTATTGCATCAATTAAACCATCTATATCATCAGTATTTTCTATTTCTAAATCAACCGCTTCTGTTGATAACAATGATTGTAACGCTTCCGCTAAATTATCTCCTATTGCAACCTTATTTCCTGATGCTACAATAACTTTTTTAAGAACTGGTATATCTGATTCATTTAACATTGTTTGATATATTGGTTCAATATATATCAATGTATTATCAATTGGAACTATCAACATTTCTTTTGTTATCTTCGTACCACTTTGATTTAACAAATCTAATTCTGCTGAAATAGTTTCATCTTCTGCTATTTGATTATTTAATTGAATAGGACTTAATATATTACTATCTTCAGAGAATTTATTTATAACTAATTGATTTTCTGTACCATTAACTGTTCCTACTAAATATGATATTATATTTTGTTTTCCGTCTTTTGTGTATAATTGTATTAATCCTAACTCTTCACCGTATTCAGTTTCAACTATTGCATATTGTGATTCTAAATCGACACCGATAGAATTAGCTGTGTTTGTATTGTTGTGTTTTACTATATCCCATATATCATCTTCTCTATATAATACATCTGCTTTTACATTATGATATACTTTTAATATATCTGCTTGAATATTATATAATAACTCTGGATATACTATATGTTCTTGTATGTCTTGTGGAATTTCCTCATCTAAATCAACAAATAGTTCTGGATATATATTTCTATATGCCATTGCTATTGGATCTGTTCTATCAGTTATATAATATGACATTGTTCCATCATATGCATCTACTATTACTTTTACAGAATTTCTAATATAATTAATATTATGTGTTGTATTTTCATATTCAATTCTAGAATATTGAGCATATGGATAACTACTTGATGTTGTATATGCATCTATTACCCATACAATACTACCGTCATCTGTTATTACTGTATATGGTTCCGTATCATACATTAGGTATGGTAATGCAATTTTAGCTCTTTCTAATATTTGAGTATTTAATAATATCTTACTATCTGCTGTTATATCTGTTGAAAAAGCCAAATCAAAATTTCCTTTTGATAATCCTAATATTAATCTATCTAAAACATTAAGTTCTAAACCTGCATCACCTGCATAGTTTGACATATGGTCTACACCATTTTCGTCCGTATAATCATATTCTTGATTTATCTCTGTATTTGTAATTACTATTTCATTTGTTTCCATACCAAAATATATTCTTGGTTGTTCAATATTTATTTGTTCGTCTTCACCTGATATTTCTTTTTGAATATATTTAGCATTCCCTGTTTCATCACTTTCTGTTGCAGAAACTATTATCTCTCCCATACCGTGTGTATATTCATATGTTCTATTATTGTATGTTCTATTACTACTAGCTATTTCTCTTGGTGCTGTATACACAACTTGTGTTTGTCCATTTATTTCATATTTTGCTAAACTTACATTTCTATATGAAAATTGTCCAGTTTCTGTTTGAGTATCTTTTAATGTATTTAATACTAACTCTTCTGATATTACAGGAATATTATTTATAATATTTAAATTGTCATCAACAATTTGTTGTGTTATTGTTCCTGAATATCCTAATGTATTTTCTGTTATATTAATATCATATGCATTTTTTGTATTATCTATATTTTTTTCAATGTATGCTTTTTGTTTATCTAATTCATTTGTACTTAAATAAATTAAGTCAAACACTATCATTATAACAAATAATCCAACTAAATATACTGGTATTGTAATTAATGATTTTATAACTTTCATAGTTTCTTTTTTCTTAAATAATCTTATTGCTCTAAAAACACTTATTATTATTAATATTGAAAAAATCACATATCCCCATAATTGAATAGTCGTTGTTGTTAATCCTGCTCCAACTAATTCTAAGCTATCTCCTATATTCATTATTTTTCCATATACCATATTTTGTATACCTAATAATACAAGTCCTGCAATTCCTACTGTTATTATTTTTAAATTTCTGAATATTTTTTTGGCTAGAATACTTTCCCATAACATTTTACTTTCAATTCCATCAAAATATTTGTTAAATACAATTATATGATAAACTAGCATGTACACTGATAAACCAATATACAGTACTACTCCCATCCATGTTACAGTTTCCAATAAAGGTTTTATAAACATGAAATATGAGATATCTAAATTAAATACTGGATCTGTTATTCCAAATGACGTCGCATTAAATGCAAGCATTACTTGTTCACTGATCATATTTCCTATTATTACACTTAATATAGCAGATGATACTAACGCTATAGACTTATTAAGTATTTTCGGCATCTGTTTCTTTTCAGCATCAAAAAAATGCTTTAAGCTTTTTTGTATACTCTTATTTGTCATATATATTATCAAATATAAAGATAGAAATACTCCTATTATTATTGTTGATAAATAAGCTAAATTTGTATTTAATATCGTTAAATATTGTTCTCCTAATTCTAAATGTTCTAAATAATTTGCTCTTAAACTAATACCTATTGATAACATAAATATTATCACAAACAAAATTACTGCTAAAACTCTAACATTTATTTTCTTCACCTTTTTTTCATTTTTACTTTCTTCTGCCACTACTTTGGTGCTGATTTCTTCATTTTTCATTAATTATATAACTCCTTTAAATAATTGCATTTATGAAATCTTCTGAATTGAATATTTCCATATCATCAATTTGTTCTCCAATTCCAATAAATTTTACTGGAATTTTATTTTCTTGCACTATTCCTATTACAACTCCACCTTTTGCTGTTCCGTCTAATTTTGTTAAAACTAAACCTGTAATATCAGCTTCTTTCTTAAACGCTTCTACTTGAGAAATAGCATTTTGTCCTGTTGTTCCATCTAATACTAATAATACTTCTTTATCTGCATTTTCTAATTCTTTATTTATTACTTTTTGAATTTTATTTAACTCGTCCATTAAATATTTTTTATTATGTAATCTACCTGCTGTATCAACTATTAATACATCTGCATTTTTTTCTTTTGTCATTTTTATAGCATCATATACAACTGAAGCTGGATCTATTCCTTCTTCTTTTTTCACAATCTCTGCTCCAGCTCTTTTAGCCCAAATTTCTAGCTGTTCTACTGCTGCTGCTCTAAAAGTATCTGCTGCTGCAACCACTACTTTTTTACCATCTTTTGCTAATCTATTTGCCATTTTACCAATAGATGTTGTTTTCCCTACACCGTTAACACCAACAACTAATATTACCGATGGATTTGTATTCAATTTTAGACTTACATCTGTTACATCTAAAATTGATTTCATTTCTTCCCTTAAAACTTTTTTAACATCTTCTTGATCTTCTATTTTTTCTTTTTTCATTCTATTTCTTAAGTTATCAATTATTTTAATTGATGTATTCATTCCTATATCTGACATTATAAGCATTTCTTCTAATTCTTCTAAAAAATCTTCATCTACTTTTCTAAAATTTGAAAATACATTATTTATTTTTTCACTAAATGATGTTTTAGTTTTATTCATACCTTGTTTTAATTTATCAAAAAATCCCATATTTGCTCTCCTCATTAATCTTAAAATCTCATACTATTATACTATATATCCTAGTTTTTTTCAATACTTAGACAATAGTCTATTTCTTATTTCAATATTAAATCAATTCAGATATATTTACATTGATTACTTATTTTCTTTAAAAATACAAATCTCCTCTAATTTTATTATTTATTCAGTTAATTTTATTGCTTATTCAGTATTTACTCATACAAAAAAGAGGCTATATATAGCCTCTTTTTTTCTAGTAATACATTACTAGTTTAAAACTTATTAGCAATTAATAACATCTTCTCTGTCTGGTCCTGTACCGATTGAAACAACTGGTACATTTACAAAATCCTCGATGAATTTAATGAATCTTTTTGCTTTTTCTGGTAGCTCTTCTCTAGTTTTACAGCCTGAGACATCAAAACCACCTGAAAACTCTAATAAAATCGGTTTGCAATTTTTTATAATTTCCATTTCATTTGGATATTCGCAAATCATCTCTCCATTATAATCATATCCTACACAAACCTTCATTTCTTTAAGTTTTCCTATTGTGTCTAAATGATTTAAAACAAGTCCTGTAAATCCATTTACATTAGATGAATGTTTTAACATCACAAGGTCTAGCCACCCTATTCTTCTAGGTCTCCCTGTTGTTGTACCATATTCATGCCCCAGCTCTCTTAATTCATCTGCAACTTCATCAAAAATTTCAGTTACAAATGGACCTTCTCCAACTCTAGTACAATACGCTTTCATAATACCATAAACTTCGTTGATTTTATTCCACGCAATGCCTGAACCTGTTAAAACACCTCCAATAGTTGGATTTGATGAAGTAACAAATGGGTAATCTCCATGGTCTATATCAAGAAAAGTAGCTTGTGCTCCTTCAATAACAATTTTTTTGTCATCTTTTATATAGTTATGTGTTAGTGTAACTGTTTCTGTTACGTATTGTTCTAGTTCAGCTGCCATTCTTTTATAATCGTCTTTAACTTCATCATAATCAATTTCTTCTTCGTCTTCGTACAGATTGAAAATTTGATTATACCAATTAACTATTTCAAATAATTTATTTTCGAAATTAGGGCTATATAAATCACCAATTCTTATGGCATTCCTTTTGATTTTATCCGTATACGCTGGGCCAATTCCTCTTGCTGTTGTTCCTATTTTTCCCGACCTAAGCTCTTCTTCTAATTTATCCATTGCTATGTGATATGGAAATATAACATGAGCTTTACTAGATATTTTTAATTTACTAACATCAAAACCATCATTTTTTAGCATTTCAATTTCTTTAATCAAAACTTTTGGATCAACTACTACGCCATTTCCAATTATTGCTGCTTCTATTGTTTCTGTCAGCAAACCCGTTGGTATTAAATGTAGTGCATATTTTTTACCATTTACAACAACAGTATGCCCTGCATTATTACCACCTGTTGCTCTAACTGCAACACTAGAATTTTGCATTAATTCATCAATTTTTTTACCTTTACCTTCATCGCCCCAATAGGCTCCTATTACAATATCTGTAGGTTTTCTATTCATATGCGTTCTCCTTATGTTAAAATATTTATGTCTTTTACGCTTTTCTCTTCTGAATCTATTTTGCTAATAGTTTTACTCCCTTCATTTTATTTTCGCGAAAGTTTTTATTATGTTTACTGAGAAAGTATATCACCTTTCCTATAAATTTTCAAGTATTTTACAGTTTTAATACATTTCATCAAATTGATTTTCTTGGTTTTTAGTATAATCTTTGCACTCTTTTACATCTGTTACTAATGATTCTGTAGTTAATAACATTGACGCTATAGATGCTGCATTTTCAAGTGCTGTTCTTGTAACTTTTGTTGGATCAATTATTCCTGCTTCTTTCATATTTACATATTCCTCTTTTATTATATTAAATCCTATTCCACTTTCTGCTGTTTTAATTTTTTCAATTATAACTACCCCTTCTAATCCAGCATTTTTACTCATCTGTTTTAATGGTTCTTCTAATGCTTTTAATACTATTTTGCCTCCAATTTTCTCTTCACTTTCTAACTCTTCTAAATATTTTTCTACTTTAGGTATTATATTTATATATGCTGTTCCGCCTCCTGCAACTACCCCTTCTTCAACTGCTGCTTTTGTTGCTGATAATGCATCTTCTATTCTCAATTTTTTTTCTTTCATTTCAACTTCTGTTGATGCACCTACTTCAATTACAGCCACACCACCAGAAATTTTTGCCAACCTTTCTTGTAATGCTTCTAAATCATAATCACTCATAGTTTCTTTTATTTGAGATTTTATTTGTGTTATCCTGTTTTTAATTTCTTCCGCTTCTCCCATTCCATCCACAATTATTGTGCTATCTTTTTGTATTTTTACTTGTTTTGCTTTTCCTAATTGTCCTATAGTAACATCTTTCAACTCCAAGCCTAAATCTGAACTTATTAATTCGGCACCTGTTAATATTGATATATCTTCTAAATATGCTCTTCTTTTATCTCCATAACTTGGTGCTTTAACAACAACAACATTTATTATTCCTCTCAATTTATTTAATACTAATGTAGATAATACTTCATTTTCAATTTCTTCACATATTATTAGCAATTTAGCTGACTGTTGCATCAAACTCTCTAGGATATGTAATATTTCTTGTATATTTGTTATTTTTTTATCTGTTACTAAAATATATGGCGTGTCTAGTATAGCTTCCATCTTTTCACTATCTGTAATCATATATGGAGATAAATATCCTTTATCAAACTCCATTCCTTCTACGATTTTTAATTCTGTGTTAGATGTTTTAGATTCTTCTATAGTTATTACTCCGTCACTAGATACTTTTTCCATTGCTTCTGATATAAGATGACCAACCTCTTCATTATTTGCTGAAATACTTGCAACTTTTGAAATATCTTCTTTTCCATTTAATTTAGAACTAATTTCTTTTAATTCTTCTACTGCATATTTAACTGTTTTTTGTATCCCTCTTTTTATTGTAATAGGGTCTGCTCCTGCTTCTACATTTTTTATCCCTTCTTTTATCATACTTTGTGCTAAAACTGTGGCTGTTGTTGTTCCATCTCCTGCTACATCATTTGTTTTTATTGATACTTCCTTTACTAATCTAGCACCCATATTTTCAAACTTATCCTCTAATTCAATTTCTTTTGCTATTGTCACTCCATCATTTGTAATCAATGGTACTCCAAAATTTTTATCTAATACCACATTTCTTCCTTTAGGACCTAATGTTACTTTGACTGTATCTGCTAATTTATTCACACCATTTGCTATTAATCGTCTTGCATCTTCCCCATATCTTATATCTTTTGCCATAAGACCTCCTCCATTATATTAAATTACTTTAGCTAAAACGTCACTTTGTTTTACTATTAAATATTCTTCACTTTCAAAACTTATTTCAATTCCACTATATTCTTCAATTAATATATTATCTCCAACTTCCAAATCATATCCCTCACATGATTGGTTTTTCTCTGCTGATTCAATATTTCCTATATTCTCCTCTTTACTATCACAATTACCTAGTTCGATTATTTCAACCAACTTGAATTTTTCTTTCCTATTTGACGACAATATTATTCCACTTTTACTAGTTTCTTGTTTTTCCTTTGTTTTTACTAATAATCTTTTTCCTAATGGTTTTATCATACATACCTCCAAAATATATTTTCATAAGTTACAAGTATATTTTATTCACAATTTCAGTAAATATGATTATTGTTTTACTTATTGTCTAATTTATTTGTGTTTTATTCTCAAATCTATTTTATCAATTCCTTGAATGTCTTTATATTTTTATTGATTTTCTGCTTTTTTTACTGTATAATGTTTATATGAAAAAATTAATTGTAAATGAAAAATATAATGGAAAAAAATTAAATATGTTTTTACTAGCAAATATTCCAGACTTGACTAGTAATTTGTTTTTTAAAACACTTAGAAAAAAAGATATAAAAATTAATGGAAAACGTGTTAATGATAATGTTTCTGTTTCTTTTGGAGATATAGTTGAAATATATATTTCTGAAAAAGAAATTACTAATTCTTTTAATTTAAATGTGTTTTTTGAAGATGAAAATATTTTAATAATTAACAAGCCGTATAACTTAGAAGTTGTTGGTGATAATAGTTTAACTACATATGTACACAGAAAATATGCATCTGAACCATTCAAACCTATGCCTTGTCATAGAATTGATAGAAATACGACTGGTTTAGTTTTATTTGCTAAAAACAAAGTGGCATTAAACATTCTTTTTGATAAATTTAAATATCATGAAATTGAAAAACACTATAAGGCATTGGTATATAACAAACCTAAAGTGGATTCTAAAAGATGTGAAGCGTATTTATTTAAGGATAATAAAAAATCTCAAGTATACATATATAATGAACCAAAAAAAGGGTCTTCTAAAATTGTAACATCTTACTCAGTTGTTGAAAGATATGAAAATAATACTACATTATTAGATGTTGAAATAGAAACTGGAAAAACTCACCAGATAAGAGCTCACCTTTCTTATTTAGGATTACCTATAATTGGTGATGGGAAATATGGTATAAATGAAGTTAATAAAAAGTTTAAGAAAAAATATCAAATGCTTACAAGTTATATCATTAAATTTAATTTCAAAACAGATAGTGGTATTTTAAACTATTTAAATAACAAGGAATTTAAATTAGATATAAAAATATAAAAATATAAAAATATAAAAATATAAAATAAATTATAATATACACTAAAATCAGCTAAATAAAAAAAACTAAGAAAATTATATTCCTTAGTTTTTTTTATTTAGCTGATTTATCACACTTTATCTTGTCTCATTCATCTTACTTTATTTATTTATTTATTTATTTATTTATCTTATCTGATATTATTTTATTCTTTAATGTCATAATATTCTTTTACGCTTAATAATTCTTTTTGTATATGGTTTATTGTATATTCTCTTGCTTCTTCTTCTTTTATATTTTCTATAGATTCATTTTTATGAATTAAAGATAATACTTTATTTAAAGGATATGTGTTTTCTTTTATCTCGAATTGTTCTTGTACTTTTATATATTTAAACGGTATTTTTCCTGCTACACTTTTTATTTTTCCATCTTTATTAATGAAAGTAAATGCTTTTATGATATTAATTATTTCACCATCAACTAACAACTTTCCAGTAACAATTTGTTCTATATATTTTTTCACATCTTCTATTATTACACCTTTTACTTCAAGACCTTCGTCATTTGCAATAATATATTCAAAATCATTGTTTTTTAGATTATCATATGTATTTTTTGCTTTTTGATATCCTCTTTCTTCTAAAGTACCAACCTCTTCTTTATCTATTATTTCTTCTTTGATATCATCAAAACTATAGAAGTCTGCACCTTTTAATATTGATTTTCCTAATACATTTTTTAATGATTTGTATTTAGCCATATTTCTTGTTGCAATTAAAATTTTCATAAATTCCTCCTAATATTTTTATACTTATAATATACATATATTACCATACCTTTTTCGTAAAAACAACACAAAACACATAGTTTTTCACCTATTACTACATGTTTTGTATATTTATTTTATTTTTTTATATCACCATCAAATCTATCTATTCTAAACAAATTAATACTTTCATCTTTAACTCCATTATATTGATTCACTAACATTTCTCCTGCCAAAAAAGCATATATTATTCCATTAGCACCATATCCTAAAGAATACCACAAATTTTTGTGGTCTTTATCTTCTCCAATGAAGCCTAAATTATCTTTTGTTGAACAAAAAATCCCACAGTATTTATGCTCTATTTCTATATTTCGTGTATTAGGAAACATAGTTTTTAATCTTTGCTCTAGTATATTATATTTATTATTTGCTGTCTCTTCTGAATATTTTTTTTCGTTGACATCCATGTCTTCTCCACCAATTATATATCTATTATCCACAGTTGTTCTAACATATGTGTATGGATCTTTTATGTCTCTTATTAAATATTTGCTATATTCATTCTTATCCTCTTTTTCACTATCAATTTCTTTTGTAACTATATTATATGTTATAGATTTTGTTCCAAAATTTCGTTTTGTAAATATATCGATATCATAACCTGTCGCTACAATAACCTTTCTGCATTTCACCTTATTTCCATAGTTTGTGTTTAATATTACGCCATCTTCGAGATATTCAATTTTATCTAGTTTTGTATTTTCATATATTTTTGTTTTTAATTTAAGTGCTGTATCTAATAATTGATGTGTTAATAAATATGGGTTTATCTTAGCCCCTCCGTTTTTAGATATAATTCCCCCTTGTATCTCAAATGGAAATATTTTTTGATTTTCATCTATAAACTCTACATCAAACCCATTTTCTTTTCTAAATTCATATTCATATTCTAATATTTTTTTCTCTTCTTTTTTTGCAGAATATAATAAACAATCCGATTTTACATATTCTGATTTATTTCCATACTTATTTATAAAATCATCTAATTGTTTTAATGCTTTTTGTCCTAATTGATATGACCTTACTATATTTTCTCTCTTAATAAATTGTTCTAATGTATTTACCATATCGTCTAACTCATATTGTAATAGTGCTGTAGATACACTTGTACTACCAAATCCAACTCTAGACTTTTCTATTACAACATTAGAAATATTATTTTCTGAAAAATAATATGCAAGAATTGCTCCTGTTACTCCTCCTCCAATAATTGCTATTTCTGTTTCTATATCTTCATCTAAATAATTATATTTTTTATTATCAATTATATCTTTATGTTTTTTTCCTTCTTTAGTAAAGTACATATTTCCTTTTACAAATTCAGTTTCCATAGTAACTTGTATGATATATTTAATAACTTAAATAACCATACACTCCTTCCTTTTATATTTACTTTTATATTCACTTTTTTATTTATATTTACTAATATTTTGTTCTTTCTGCTTCATATTTATACAATTTACCAAGAATATATATCATAAAAACTCTGGTTATTTATTTAAACCAGAGTTTTTACTAACTATTACTATTATTATTATTATTATTATTATTATTCGCTATATCTTTTCTAATATTTTTTTATACACTATTTTCATTTCCTCTTCTCTTACTATATTCATTATGTCTGAATTATTTATCCATTTAACACCACTATTTTCTTCTTCACATATTTCCAACTCTTCACTCTCATCTGCTTCAATTAAAAACGTTAGATTTAAATGCAAATGACCTGATACATATTTTCCTTTTTTCATATGCCCTTGTACTGGTAAAATTTCTAAAGTAAGAATATTAGATGATAATAATTTATGCTTTTTTATCCCTGTTTCCTCTGATGCTTCTTTCATTGCTACTTCTGCTAAATCTTCCATTCCATCTGCATGTCCACCAGTCCATGCCCATGAATTATATGTATTATGATATATCATTAATGATTTTGTTTTTTCTTTATTTATTATCCATGATGATGCTGTAAAATGTGCTATTTTATTATCTCTTAACAAACAATCATTATATTTCTCTATAAATTCTAACATAATTTGCTTATCAGCAATTTCTTGTGCATTTATTGGATTATATTCTTGTATAAGTTTTTTTAGCATAATTTCTCCTTTATATTAATTGATTTAATTTTTTTAGTCGTTCTATTGTTTTTTTCCCGAAAACTGTACTGTTATTTTTCGAATTTATTATTTCTATTATCTCATTAATATTAAACCATTTAACTTCTGATAATTCTTCTTTCTGTATTATAAAATCTTTAGCTTCTTTATTTATTTCAGTATAATAAAAATGTGTAACATTAGAATTTTCATTATCGTTGTATAAATGTTTTTGAAAATATATTATCTCATCTTCATTAACTTTAACACCTACTTCTTCTTCCAATTCTCTTTTCATTGCTATTTTTAGTGTTTCACCAGCTTCTACATGCCCTGCGCATAAAGCCCACTTATTAGGATAAAATCTCTTATTTTTATCTCGTAATTGTAATAACACTTGTTTTTTACTATTCATTATAAATATTGATACTTCATTATGTAATAAATTTTTGTCATGTGCTTCATCTTTTGAAACTATTATTCCTGTTGGAACTCCATTTCCATCTACAATATCTACCATTTCTTTTTTCATATATACTATTTCCTTTACATTTTCTTGTCTTTATACCAATCAGCAAATACATTTAGTGAACTTGTGGAATACTCACTTTTAATTAGTTTTCTTTCATTATGTTCTTCTTCAGACATTTGTGCCAATGTTTTAGTATAGTTTTTAGGTATATATATATACCATAAATCTGACCATTTTTTTTCTAAATCATTCCCTAATATTTCTTTAGATATTTCACCTAAATGTTCGCCATCAAATTGATGTAAATTTTCTCCATCGTAATATGATAAACATTCTGTGAATTTACAATTTCTATTTTCTTTGTCTTCCATTAATTTTAATATCCCTTGAATCCCTATTGTATCCAACGCATGATTTACAAAAGTTCTAGGAAAACCATTTAATTCTTCTATAAAAAAACCACTATCCATTGCTATACAAGGTTTTTTAACAAGTTCGAAAGCCTGCATAACCTTATATTTAGATATTTCTCTAACATCATCTGACCTAGGTTCTTCTAAATCATATTCAAACACACTAAATTTAACTCCTTGTAAAGCTTTTTCAGCACTAGCAATTTTCCCTTTATTGTGTGTCACATATATTATTTCATTCATTACCTTCTCCTATCTCCAACTACATCATTTTAATAATTTAGCATGTACTACTAATCTTTCTGCTGTTCCTGAATGACATGTTGATAATGTTAATATATTATCACTTTCTGTTACATCTATATTAAAATTATATATACTTCTATCTTTTACCGTTCTTATAAATTCATTATATTCATTTCCACTAAATTTTGTTGTTATATAGTATTCCTCATTAGCTATAGTGTAAATAGAAAATATTTTATATTCATAGTACCCATCTGGTGTTAAGAATGAAATTATTTGATTTTCTTCATTTGTATACCATTCTTCTTTTAAAGTATTATTTAATGATCCGAACATACTATTATCTTCTCTATTATGACCATATATCACAATATTTTTATCTGTTCCATCTAATGTATTTTTATAATCTGCAAATATCCATCCTGCATCACTATATGTTTTATCAAAAGATGTATATAAATAATATTCATTATTTTCTTTTTGCACAACCGGATATTCAACTAATGTATTATTCACTTTTAGGTAACCTACAGTATCTTCATTCATAAATTTTAATGATTCAAAATCTACAACTAGCTTTGTTTTTTCTTCAACTATACCATCTATATTTTCTGATACTATTTCTTCTGTTATATAGTTTTCTATATTTGACAATATATTTTGTGTTTTATAATTTTCCCAAAACCATACACCTATCTTGTATAATGAATATATTAAAATTAAAAAAATTAATATTTGTATAATTATTGTCTTGTCAAACTTTTTTGCATGTTTTTCCTTCAACTTATTTTTCCTCCATATCTTTTTTGTTTTGATTTATTTTATACATTATATCATTTTTACTTATATTATCAATACAAAAATAGAAGAATCTAAGAATGTAAGAATATAATTATTAGATTTTTAACAATATTCGTCAGCAACGAAAAAAAGAAAACTCTAAAGTTTTCTTTTTCTAAATTTTCTTTTTTCAATTCAATGCTGATTTCCCGAGATATAATGCATTTTTTATTGCATCTTCTACCATTATTTGTCGTGTACTTCCTTCAATTAAATCACTAACAGTATTTAGACCTTTTCCTCTCATATATTTGTCTAAACCTTGTTTTCTAACACATTGTATATCACTATCTTGAATTTGCCAACCACTACTTTTTCCGTACATATATTTTTTAGTTTTAGTTTCATATATACATATAACTTGTACATTAAAATGTAATGTTGAACAAAAAGTTTCAATTCCAGCTTCACAACCTATAACGTAATCAAAATCTGTATATTCAAAACTAGGATTTTCAAGTGAATTATTCACCCGATTAAGTGCTCCAATATAAATATCATTATCAAATGGTTGATCTGAAACATTTGAATCGCTTTTGTATGCTAAAATGTCTATTTGTGACTTTTCAACATTTAGGACTTTGCAAAAACCTGTTATAATTCCTTCGATTTTTTCTTTTGACATAGTCGCAATTGCTAACCGTATCATAAAATTCCTCCTATATATATTATTTCTATATTTTAACATATTTTATAGTATTTATCAATACAAACCTAACTATTACCTACCATCATAGTTCTCTTTTTCCCAATCTCTTTCTAATTTTTCGAATTTTATAAACACTGGATCATCTACTTCAAATTCATTATCATTGAATTCTCTAATCTCAGCAAGGTCTACGTCTATTATATATTTCTTATCTTTCTTTCCTTTTACAGTTAAACATCTTATATATGTATTACCATTATTACCATTATTTTGTTTTTTCCAAACTTTTTCTCTTTCTTTAGGTCCGATTTTAATATCTACAATTTCTTTCATATATTCAAACATACCTTGAGAATCTAATTCATGGTCTTCTTTTAAAATTTCCAATGCGTTTCTTAGAAAAACAAAGTTATTTTCTGCATTTTTATCCATATCTCTTTTGTCAATTTTATTACTAATTGATTTTATTGCATGTTTATCTCTATCTTTATTATATGTTTGAAGAGCTTGTGTAAATTTGTAATTCGGATCCTCTAACACTTTAATTCCTTCAATTGTTAATCCTGTTTTTACTCTAGTTAAATCTTTAATATTATTAAAATCATCTAAATCTAATGTCAAAGTATATTCTGGACATGTTAAAGCACATTGATAATGTGTAAGTGGTTCATCCCATAAAACACAGATATCATAATTTTCATCCTCTTTAAAAATTTCTGTAAGCGATTTTGCAAGAATCCTAGATACCTCATAACATACTTTTTTATTGTGCGTACTTCTATTTTTTTCCCATTCCTCTCCTACAGTTCTTCCATATTCATCTGGCAAATAAAATTTATCATCTTCTATCTTTTTTATATAAGATAATATATTATCATCATATGTATAACTTTTTGCTAATTCATCAAATAATGTAATTATTTTATCTTCGTTACTAAGTTCTTCATTCATTTCTAATTTTTTTACAAATTCTTCTTTTTCTTTAGGTATTTTCCATTCAACAGTATCAAATAAAATCTCAGTACTTATTTGATCTTCAGCACCAGTATTTCTATATTCGAATTTATATTCTCCTTTTGGATTCAAAACTATCTCTTGTTTTCTTGATGTATTTAAAACAACTAATTCATTTATTTTTGCTAAATTTCTAAACTCCACGCTATACTCCTTTTATCACTTAAATTATTATCCTCCAAAATATTGATATTCATTTTCTCTAGGATTTAATACAAATATGTTTTTATCTAATTCATTTATCTCAACTCTACTTAAAGTCTGTTCAATACTATCCACTAAATACATATTTTCTTCTAATTCGAATATTAAACATCTTGCATATCTTTTTTCTTTTGCACTTTTTACTTCTTTCCAAATTTTATCTACTTTTATATCTTTACTCTCTACTAATGCTCTTACATATTCACAAAAACCTTGTGAATCTAACCCGCATTCTGATAATATTTCAACGGTTTTATAAAAATATTCTAATTTATTTGTACAGCTTTTTTTTGCTCTTTCAATTTTTTCTAATTCCTCTGGTAAATTTTGATTAAATTTTTCCAATGCTTCCGTAAATTTCCCTGAATTATCATGTAATATTTTAATACCTTTTAATGTTAATCCTAATTTCAATCTTGTAAGATCTTTTATTGAATTAAAATCATCTAAATCTAATATTAGGCTATATTCTTCTCCTGCTAATCCTGTAACATAATGTAAGTTTTCTTTATCACCTAATAAGAAAGCCTCCATATTTTCATTGTTTTCTATTAACATATTTATTGCTTTTGCATAGTATCTACTAAATTCATAGCAGATTCTTCTGTTGTGTTGTTCTCTATTTTTTTCCCAATTTTCATCTGTTATTCTACCATACCAATCTACTGCAATGTATTTAATGTTTTCAGGATCGCTATCATCTCTCTTGAAAAAATATAGTACATTATCATCATAAATATAGTTCAAACAAATAAATTTATATACACTTAATATTTTTTCTTCTAATGTCATTTCTTTATTCTCAACTAATGTTTTTACTATCTCTGGCATCATGCCATCTAGTTTCCATTTTTTAGTTTCATATTCTACCCAATCTTCTTTAAGCTTTTTTCCTTCTTCTAAGATTATTTTATAATCACCTTCTAGTCTTTCACACACGTTTTTATAAAAATCTTTAATATATTCCTCATTCATTTTATATATCTCCTTTTTTTATATAATTAACTACTAAATCATCCTCATCTGCTTTTATTATTCCTCTGCTTAACAATTCAAAAAATTTTTTCTCTGAAGTTAATTTTTTATAAACATTTTCTAGTTCTTGTAAATTAACACCAACAACTAATAATATATCATATGCTGTTTTTTTATCCATTTTAAAAAAACAATTTTCATATTTTAAATATTTTTCTACAATTGAATTTTTTTCATAACTCTCATTTTTATCTTTTAATGTTTTAATCATTGCACTATTCATTATCTTTATAACTTTAAATTCGTCCAAATTTTTTCTCCTTTACATAACTTATTTCATTATATCATTATTTTGAATATATTTCCATTCTTTAACTATAAAATTAATTGCAAATTCATACTTTTATTATTTATTTTGTCTTCAATTAATGACTAATTTAAAACAACCATGTATCTGTTATAAAAAAATAAATAGATTCTGTTATTGATAATATTGATGCTATTAATATTATTATAGATAATATCACATACATAACTTTTTTTATTTGTGTTACTCTCTTGCCTGTGGCTATTTTATTTTTACAATATTCTATCATTTTTTCGTGCTTATTTAATACAATAGCTATTAATAAAATAAAAATAGGTAGTTGACTTATAATAACCCAAGCAACATTTGCTAATATCATTTCCACAATATTATCACTTTGACCTACCAAAGTAATTAGTGCTAAAAATGATGGATCAGTTAATGCTAATGCTGAAAATAACACTCCTACTAAAAAAAGACTTTTTTTTATGTATCTAGTAAAAATTGATTCTTTCTTATTCTCATTTGATTCTTTTTTTTCTTTAAAAAATGTTCTATCAATAAACCATTTTAACAATATGAAACCAATTATAAATTCTAATAACATGTATATATAATCCGGAATATAATTGAATAAATTTGATATGAAATCCACCCCTATATCTACAATAAAATTAGACGCTATTAATCCTAATAATATTGTTCCAAAAAATACTGTTGCTATAAACAATATTATTTTATTTTTTTTAATTCCCATTGCTAATGCAGTAATAATCACCACTGCTCCTGTTGGATCCATTCCTGCAAGACCTAATAATAAACATGTTGGAAATAATCTCATTGTTTTACCTCTTTTCATTTTTATTTCAGTTTACTATAAACAATATTCATATTTTTAGCAATTTTATATGTTCACTTATTCTACACTAAAATAATATGTATTTCAATAATTAATTGCTATATCCTGAAATAAATTATACTCAAATTATCTTTAATTTAATAACTTATCTTGATTAAAGCAAATAAAAAACACTTAGATTTTAAATCTTTGTGCCTTTTATATTATTCTATTATTTTATTTTATATTTATTAATTAATCATATTTAAAATATATCTACTTTCATTTTCATTAAATTCATATACAATCGATACATCATTAGGCATACAAAATGCTGGTCTTACACCACTTGTTACCATTCCTGTAGGATTTTCATAACTTCCAGTCATTTTGTGTGGCATTGCTCCTATTCCACCATTTTCACCAACTCCAGAACTTATATTACTATACCATGTATCTGGTGTTCTAAGCCACCAACTAGAACTTTCACCATTTTCTGTATAAGCAATTCTACGTTCCTCTTGCTCTATTCCACTTCCATCTTCAAAATATTTTAATAACTCACCTTCATTATTTAATGTAGATGAACTTCTAGGTTCTATAACTTCGCTGTATGCTAATAGAAAAACCTTTCTCGAAATTGTTTCTGTTTCCTCTCCAGTTACACCAATACTACTTTCATTTGTAATAGAAATATCACTGTATATAATTTTATCTTGAACTTCTTCTGATAATGATTCATAAAAATCATTATTTAAAAATATATCTATATCACTATTATTATAGTAAGATGGTATGTTTCGTCCGCTGTCATCAAAAACTCGTTCTTCACTTAATGGATATTTTCTCAAAAGTAAAGTATTTCCACTACCATTGTAATCATCTGTAAGCACTATATATGGTACGTACTCGTTATTTTCTTTTAAATAAATTGTATATCCATGTTCTTTATTTACATCATATGCTAACTGTTTGAGTGTACTAGGTGTTTCTCTAAAATAGTTAGCAAGATACGCAACCATCAATATAAAAATTGCAAATAAAATTATAATTAAAATTCTTCTCAAAATATTCTCCTTTTAATATATTTACTATTCTAATAATTTTTTCTTATTTTTGTTTATTATATCTTATTATATATTTTTTTTCAATCTTTTAATTTCATATCTAAAATCGCCTTAATAAAATATTTTATTTTTTCCTTGCTCCTTTTTGTTGATTAATGTTAAAATATTATAAGTATTAATTAAGGAGAATATATGTATAATAATATAAATGATTTAATCAAAGACTTAGATAAATGTACAGAATGTAAAGAGATATTTGGTTTTGATCCACACCCTATTTTTTTAGGAAATGCAAAATCTAAAATAGTCCAAATCAGTCAAGCACCTTCGGCAACAGTTCATAAAACATTGAAACCATTTACTGACAAAAGCGGTCATAAATTAAAATATCAGTGGTACCAAATTACAGATGAGGAGTTTTATGATCCCAATAATTTTTACATTGCCGCTCTTGCTCATTGTTATCCTGGAAAAGATTCTAGAGGCAATGATAAACAACCACCTAAGATTTGTTATGAAAAATGGATAAAAAAAGAATTAAAATTGATTAATAATAAGCTCATTATACTAATAGGATCTAAAGCTGCCAATAAATTTTTTCCTAATGAAGATTATAATACTCTTATTTTCAAAGATAACTATATCAATAATATCTTAACATTAGTATTACCACACCCTTCACCTTTAAATATAAAATGGTTTAAGGATAATCCTAAATTCTTAGAAGAGAGATTACCTGAAATTAGAAATATAATACACAATACTTTAAATGAAAAATAATCCAATCTTATGATTGGATTATTTTTTATATTTTTTTAATTATTTATTTTCCTTTTTATAATCATTGTTCCTACTATTCCGATTAAAGATAGTACAAATAAACTAACATATATAGTTATATTATCACTGGTTTTTGGATTATCAATTACTGTATTTTCTGTAACTTCTGAATTACCAGTTGTCTCATTTTCTACATTTTCTTGATTATCAATTACTTTTTCTTCAATAATAAATGTTCCTTCAAATAATTCTCCACTTGCTAAATCAAGTTCAAAATTATGAGTACCTACTCCTAAAGCATTAAGATACTCATTTGAAATTTCTACAACTACACTACCTTCTGTAAATTTAAAACATTTGAATATATCTTCAAAACTTAAGGTTTCTCCGTCAATTCTAATGTCACTTATATTATAAAAACCATAAATATGATTATAGAATTTATCAAAGTCATAATCATATTTTAATTGTATATTTCCTTCTGTTCCAAGAATATATTTAGGTGCAATAATTTCATTAGTGATAGTGTCTTTCATAGGAGAAAAAACTATTCTTTCTGTTTGTGCTTCTATTACTATATCTTCTCTAATATCTGTTATTTTATATTCAAATTTCGTCATCTTATTTGTTATTTGTTCAACACCATTTATAGTTATAGAAGTCAAAAGGAATCCTGCTGATGCATTTATACTAAGAGTTGATGAATATCCTTCAAGCAGTCTATAATCTACTTGTGGGCTAGTCCAAGTATTTGGATTACTTGGCAATGTCACACTATATGTATTTAAACCTTTAATTTCAATTTCTCTTATTTCATCTTTATAATTCCCTGTTGTGTCTGTATATGATATTTGGTACTTATTTTGCCCCTCTAATATTGGTGCATCTGGATTAACCCATATCCATCCATTAGTTAATGTTATAGTTGACAATTTATCTCCTATAGCAGCTTCACTTATGTAAGACGGATTTCTATGCGTTCCTTTTTCTAGTGTCACTTTAAGTGGGATACTTACATTTGTTGTTCCATTCACTGTAACTGTTAAATTCCCTGTAACTGGTGATTCTGAAACATCAATTCCTCTTATATTATTTATTTGAATAAATGTAGTCTCATTAGGTGCTATTGTAGAATCAGGCATCCTTTCAATTTCAAATTTTTCTGTATCGATAGATACATTTGTAATTGTAATCTCATCTGATGTAGTATTTTTTATCTTAAATGTTTGCCATACACTTGTATTATACTCAATTGTTCCTAAATCAATCTCTTTTAATTCCACAGCTTGAATAGTTTGAAAAATTATAGGTTCTGCTGCATTTACATTAGTAGTTCCTAATATTATAGCTAAAAATGCTAATGATATTATAATTAAACTTATTTTTAAACTTTTTTTCATATTTCCCCCTCTTTCTTATATTATGTTTATATCATAAACTCCGATAAAATACAATAAAATTTTTATTTATAATTTGGAATTATAATTAATATACTAATATTGTCAATGGTTTAAAGATAAAAATAAAAAGAGCAAAGTTTATATTTGCTCTTTTCTGATACCTACTTTATAAAGAAGTATTTAGTTTTTTCTTTTTTCGAATTACTATAACTAATCCTAAAGATATTATCATTGTTACTACATATATCATAATATCATCATTTGTCTTTGGATTGCTTGAATCTGTATTATTTGTATCTGTAATAACAGGTTCTTCTTTAATAGGTTCTACCACAAATGATGCAGTTACTAAGTAATTTGTTGCTAATTCTATTTCAAAATCATAAGTTCCGCTTGCTAATGTTTTTAGATATTCATTTTTTATTTCTACACCAAATGTATTTCCTATTGTAAAATTAAACATATCCATAGTTTCATCATATGTAAAATGTTTTCCATTTATATACGATCCATTTACTAGCGAAAATCTCATACTATAATCAAATACATATTTTAATGTTTGATCACTTCCAATAGTATATGTTGGAACTGAAGTTGGTTCAATAAGTGAAGCAACCATTCTTTCTGTTTTTGTTTCAATATATACGTCTTCAGTAATATTTGTTAGTTTTACATGATACTCATTTACATCTGTTATTACTTGTTCTACTCCGTTCACTGTTATAGATGTAAAGTAATAACCAATTTCACTGTATACTGAGAAATTTGAACTTTCTCCATTTAGACGTTCATAATCACTTGATGGAGATGACCAAACATTTTTATCTGTTGGTACATGTACTATATGAATTTCTAATCCTTTTATTGAATCTTTATTTGTTGAAACATAATTTTCAAAACCAACGTAGTTACCACCTGTATATGTTATAGAATAATTATTTTCTCCTGCTTTTATTAATTCATCTGGGTTTGTCCAAGACCAACCAAGTGTAAGAGTAATAGTTGATAATTTTCTTCCTATTCCACCTGTTCTTACATTGTCTGGTAGCACTGGCGTTTGACCTACTGGTAATTGTAATTTATTAATAGTAACTGCAAGTTGTAGTGTATCTGTTGTACCATCATCCCATGCATAATTTATTGTATCTGCTAATGAAATTTCAGTAGTATAATTACCGGCATTCCATCCCCCTGTATTTCCAGACATACTCATAAGAGAGTTATCATAATTAAGAAATTTAAAGTCTTGTCTTTCTCCATGACCATATACATCTGGTGTAAATATATACGTACCATCAACTGTTGGTTTAGTTATTTTTTTAGGTACTATTATTCCAGTAATCGGAAATTCTATCTGTTCTACATTCATTACTCCATTATCTGCAGTAAATCTTACATTAGAAGTAATTGGTGTTGTTGAAGCACTTATCCCTGTTACATTTTCTACTTCTATAGTTATTTCTCCATTTGCCGGTATTGTTGTTGCTGGAGTTCCAACTATGTTATATCTATCCGGATCTGCAATTGTAATATTACTAATTGTTACTTCTGATGATGTTTTATTAGTTATTTTAAATGATTTAGTATATGATTCATCGTAAGTCATATCCCCCATATTTAATTCATTTATTAATAATCCGCTTTCATCTTCATAAGACACAATATTTGACGCGTGTACTTCATTGTTACCTATTAGAGCAACAATTATAAATATAGCTATTAATAAACTTGCTTTTAGAATTTTTTTCATATTAATTTCATCCCTTTCTTACTTCATTCTATAGGCATTATATAAAAATAAAAATTAATATTTACCTTTTTGTTTGAAGCTTTTACTCTATAATATTTTCAAGTGATTTAAACACTACCACGTACATTAGCGTAAGTTGCAAGCTTTGTAACTCTTACAATTTATTAAGCAGTGTAAATGCAATTATTTTAATCATGCATAACCTATCATTTAAGTTATAATTTAGTCATTGAGTTTAACTAAATTTATATTAAGTCCACAATCACTCTAAATTAATTTTAAAAGACCTACTATAATAAGTCAATAGTTTTCTTTAAAAAAGCAAAAGAATTTATGATAATGTTCCAGATAATAACTTTTAAAAATGACCTACATAAGCTCAGAAAAAGAAAAGCCAGATTGCTCTGACTATAATTTATAATACATTTAATTTTTACTAGTAGGTTTGTCTGGTAATGTAGCATTTATTAATCCTTCTTTAATAGCTGGATCAATATAGTTTTTTCTTAATGTTTCCTTTGATTTAATATTTAACTTTTCCATTATTTCATTTGCTGACATTGGAATATCATAGTTTAATACATTCAATAAATCTAACATAAATTTATTATTTCTTCTCATAATAGGAATTTTTCTAAATCATAATAATTATTTAAACTACCATTTATATAAAAAAGATTTAAGCATCTTGCTTAAATCTTACTTAAATCTTGTCTATTTTTACTTAATTTTCCTTATTTTTTATAATTTAAATATAATTAACACATTATCGATTTATCGTACATAAGAATTACTACTCCACTTACGGGCGTTTCTTTGTTAGTCAATTATATATTACTATCTTCTTGGATTTGAATGAACATCTTCAATTGGGCTTATTAAATTGCCTCTTTCATCTGTCAAAGATCCTCCACTATGTTCAAAATCTCCTCCAACATCAAGCTCACTATCACCACCAGAATATATTGCATCCACTTCTACAATTGTACTTCCACCAGTAACTAATAAATCACCATTTGAGTCTATTCCATCACCTCTAGCATATACATATAAACTTCCTCCAGTTATCTTTATAAACCCTGTTTCAGCACTTGCATTAATACCATCATCAAGTACAACTATATTTAAATCTCCACCATTTATTATAATTGAAGAACCCTCTATACCTTCATAAGCATTTTCAATATTAATATTACCATTATTAATAACTAGATCTGTATCCGAATGTATACCATCGTCTCCTGACCATATTTCAAATTCTCCATCGTTTATAAGAAGTGAATTATTTGAATGAATAGCATCTTCATATGATGACAATTCAAATATTCCATCATTTATTGTTATATATTCACCTTTTAGTGATTTCATACTATATTCAAGTAAATCTGTGGCTTGTATAGAATTTCCTGGCCCTTCTCCAACAGTTATTTCATTTAATACTTCTTTGAATCCTCCTCCAGTTTCAATTATAAATTCTCCTCCATCTATTTGAAGTGAATTTTCAGAACTTATTCCATCATTTCCAGCTTCAATATTATACTCTCCACTAGTAATTAATATATTACCAAGTGAAGTATCTTCTGTATTACTCGATTTAATACCATCCTTAAGTGCATCTATAGTTATTTTTGAATTTTCTATAGCTACTAAATCTTTACCAACTAAACCGTCTCCTTCTGAATCAATTATTATAGTGCTGTTTTCTATTACAAGATCATCTCTACTATTAATACCATCATTATATTCTGTACTTACTTCTAAAGTCCCATTACCAGTTATAAGCAAGTCTGCTTTAGAATATATCGCAGCAGACGGGAAATCAACATCATCAGTAATAATACTTCCTTGTGTGATTTCATTATATGAATTATCTTCTAATAAGATAATAACATTTTTGCCTTCAACTACATTTATTGGAGTTCCTGCATTATTGTTAATTGTTATATTATTGAATACTAAATATATATCACCATCATCTACTTCTTTATCTACATTTACACTTATACTTTCATATTCACCTTCAAAATTATATGTTCCGCTTTTCGTAATTACAATATTATCTCCTGTAAGAACTTCAGTAGTTAAATCAATTCCACTAGTATCAATATTTGGAAATTCTATATTGCTTTCAAAAATACTCAACTCCACTTCTTTATCATTGCCAATAATAACAAATACAATAACTAAAACTAGTACTAAAACTATAATACCTATAACTATTTTTTTCATTTTTATAATCCACTTTCTATGAGATCTTGTTTACTAACCATTATTTCTAAGTTCCCATTTTTAACTCTAATCTCATCAATAAACTCTTTTTCTTTTTTCAAATCTTTTAATTCTACTTCATATCGAAGTTTAAATAAGCTTCCCATATTAGTCATTTTTGATGAAACTAAATCAAAACTTTTTAAGTACTTTTCAAAAGTTTCGTCAAATACATCTATGTAATTTAGACTTTCAGGTATTGTTATAGTAAGTGATCTTGTTTCTCTACTTTTACCAAATAAACTAGATATATTCATTATAAGTGAAAATACACATGCTATAACAGAAAATACAACTGCAAAACCAATATATCCCATTCCTAAAGTAAGACCTGTACACATTGCTGCAAATATAGCACCTATTTCTTTAGCAGAACCTGGAACCGATCTAAATCTAACTAAGCTAAATGCTCCAGCTACAGCTACTCCTGTTCCAATATTCCCATTTACCATTATTATCACCATTGATACTACTAGCGGTAATAATGCAAGTGTAGATATAAATCCTTTCGTACATTTTGTTTTATATGCATATATTTTAGCCATAAATATACCCAATATTAAAGCTACCCCCATACATATTAAAAAACTTGTTATCCCTATATTAAGTGTACTTGTTGTATTAAAAATACTATTAAACATAATTTAACCTCCCTATATAATTTTTAAAATCTTTTATTAAATATTTTTTGTATGCTTCACCATATTTTGAAAATGATGTTTGTAATATCTCGTTTTCCTTAAAAAAATCCAAAAGCCAATTTGGTAAACCTGATACAGTTTTCACTTCTAATATAACCGTGTCATCATCAAGGATATTTTTATCATACCTGCTTGATAAAAATGTAATATCTTCATTTCTAACTTTTATATCAAAATCAAAAGTCATTCTAAATTCTGAATCTTCTATACCTTTATATGCTTCTCTATAATATGATAAATGTATCATTGGTTTTATCTCATTATATAAACTTAAGAAATATTTAATTTCTTTTAAAACTTGATTATCCATATTAATTTTTTCTATTTCAAATATTTGATCATTCTTATCTAATATTATTCTTCTTTTATATACTATACCTTTAAACTTTTTTTTCAACTCTACAAATACTTTATCATTTATTTCTGTATCACCATACATTCTCATTCTTAATTTTTCTTTATATTTAGGTTTTTCTAAAGAATTTCGAATTACTTTATAATCTTCTGTATCATAATATATATTAGTTATTTTGTTTCTTTTGTATTCATCTATTTGCATATATTTTTTCATTAAATCTACTAAATACTTATACTCTTTATATGTCAATTTATATTTCATTTCATGTCTTTTAAAAAACATTTGCTTACTCATAAAATCACCTCTTATCTACTTATATGGTAGAAAACTTAAATAAAGCTTAAAAAATAAAAAAAACATTATTTCTAATGTTTTTTTATAACTTTAATTATTAAAATATTTTCTATATTCTTTTATTTAATCAACTATTAATAAGCACCTTTAGAATAAGTCACTTCATAACTATGTGTATAAATTTCAAAAACAATTCCAAATGGATCTTCAACATAACACATTTTATATGGTTTTTCATTTGGATAATATTCTTTAATTGGCATACGTTGTTTTCCACCATTAGCTACAATCTTTTCAATCATCCCTTCTATGTCTGGATCTTGTACAGAGAAATGGAAAAGACCTGTATTTTTAAATTCAAATTCTTGTCTTTCTTTATTATTATCTACAAATTCAAATAATTCTATTCCTATAGCATTAGATGTTACCATATGAGCTATTTTAAAATCTCCATGCCCTTTACCAAATACTTCCTCACACATAATACCTATTGCTGAAGTATTTTCTTCTTTAATAACAGATGGTTCCATTACAACATACCAACCCATTACTTCTTTATAAAATTTTACCGCCTGTTCTAAATTAGGTACAGACAAACCTATATGCGAAAACGCTCTTGGATAATTCATTTTATTACCTCCTTCTTATACTTATATTATATTCATATTATAACTTAATATAAGTATCAAGACAATAACGTACTTTTTTGTACCTACTTATCCTCAAGTACTATCTTATTTTTGCTTGCATATTCTTTTGAAAAATCACAAAAATTTTCAACAAGTGGTACAAGTTCTTTATATTGATTTGATAACGAATATTCCACATTTAATGGTTTTTCACTTACAACTGTTCTTATCAATATCTTACTTTGCTCTAATTCTTTTAACTGAGTAACAAGCATTTTATGTGTTATATCTGGTATTCCTTTTTGTAGTAATGAAAATCTATTATCTCCATTTAATATGTGCCAAAGTATTCTCATTTTCCATTTACCACCTAATAAGTCCATTGATAATAACAATGCACATGTATATTGTTTTTTTATCTTCATAATATCACTCCATTCAATTGTTATTATATTATTCAAATAAAAAAGATTCAAGCATCTTGCTTAAATCTTGTCTATTTTTACTTAATTATTAATATTTATATATTATTTTAGTTGATTTCTTTAATAAGCATGGGGTTAAATTATAATATTTTTTCTACTTAAAACAGGTTCATTTTAGATACATTTAATTATTTTTCACCCCTTTTATATACTAATTACATAACTACTTTATCTATTTATTTTGTTAATTCATATACTATCATGATTTACCACGTTATTTATTAAACTTTTCTTTATTATTATTTCTTTTACTTTCAATTACGATTAATTCTCCATTATTAAAATATAAATCATTTCTAATCTCATAATGGTGATGTTCTTCCCATAATTCAGGTTTCCCTATTGCCGCTTTTAGTTCTAAATAATGTTTTTCTAGTGCATTATTTGAATTTTTATTAATTTGCTCGTTTAGATAAGCTATTCTTTGCTTTTTTAATTCATTATATCCTTTTTCATTTATATATATTGAAGGTCGTTTCTTCTTTATTTCTAATACATATCCACTATTTTTTAATTTGTCTAACTTTTTTATTATAGAGTTCCTTGTAACACATAAATTCATGTATACTTCTTTTACTGTATAATATCTTTCATCATTAAATATTTCACTCTTCATTACATTGCTCCTTTTTTATTTTTTAGTTATAAATATATCTACTAGACAAATTCAAATTTTTTAATTCCTCTTCATGTAGTCAAAATGAATGTATTTATACTTACTTTTATACTTTGTTTATATTTTGTATCTAACTTCATAGTTTAAATCTTTTTTAATCTTAGCTCCCATTTCCAAAAGTTATATTTTTCATTCATCCGCAAGTTTGTTACTATTATAAAACTTGGAAGAGTTTATTATCACTTATGGATGTTTATTTGTTAGTATATTATATAACAAATAGATGTTTATTTCAATATTTATTTTGCACTGTTGTAATTAATATTTGATAATGTCATAGTAAGATTAACATTTGATTATGTCGTAATAAAAATATATACTATCCCTATTCAAGGATGTAGTTATGAAAGGAATAAAATTTAACGATATGGAAATTAAAAAATTAATTATTATTCAATCTCTGATTGATTCAAAAAGGACTGCAAAAGAAGCTAGTAATCTTTTAACTATATCTGAAAGACACGTTTGGAGATTTGTTAGCAAAGTTAAAAACAATGGCAATATTGGTATCAAACACAGTAATTCTCTCAACTATAAACCTAAATATATTACTACTGAATTTAAAGAACGCATTGTTTTTCTTAAATTATCTGATGATTATTGCGATGCTAATTTTACTCACTTTAAAGAGTTATTATGTGAAAGAGAAAATATTAACATTTCCTACACCTCATTATATAAAATTTTAACTGAATATAATATTAAATCTAAGAAAAAACATAAAGATAGAAAAAAACATAGACAAAGAAAACGGAAATCTCATGAAGGTGAGCTTGTTTAATCTGATGATACTTCTTTTATAAGATTATATCAAAATCTAAAATTGATATTTGTATTAGTAAAAAATAGGCATCATTGCTCAACACAATGACACCAAATACAAGGTTATATGTTCTGATAATTTACCTAGTAAATATTCAACTCTATCAATGAATGAATTTTACAAAGAACATTATAACGAATTATTTTATTTTGCTCTATTTCTACTAACTTACAACTCAAAAAATGAGCCTGTATTAGTTACATCTTAACATATTAGTGAATTGATTTCAATCAATTCACCATGACATATTTAAAAGTTAATTTAACTGTTTTTTTATGACATTTTCAAAAGTTATTGACATAACTCATAAACAAAATAAAACTATATTATAAATCATATAAATCTGACTTATAGGTTACCTCTATCATAATACTTATCTTTTTCTTCAAATAATGTATTAAATATCTTTTTTTTCATTTTCTCATATCTATCGTTTAAAAATTTTAGATATGCATCTCTAAATTGATCTTCTGTTAGTTCGTCTTCAAGCCAAGCAAAATCACTTTTAATTGTAAATGTATATTTTTCTTCCAAATCAGTTATTCCTTTATAAAACTTTGATAAATAAAACTCGTCTTGATATATTGTTTTATCTTTTTTCATTCTATTATCATATTCAGGTAATAAGCACAAATTTGCAATAGAGCTAATAGGTAGTTTGAAATTGGAACTAAATTTCATTATTTTACTTTTCATTAAATTTTTTGTTGCTAGATGCTCTATATCATAATTTGAATAATCATTTTGATCTTGAGCAGTAAATATTTTCGAATATATTAAACTCAAAATTAATTTTTCTGATTCTTTTGGATTTGATACTTGTTTTCTTTCATTTCTTTCTGATATGAGTGTAGAGTGATATACATCTAATACTTGTTCGAACTCTTTCCACGAAATCACTCTATTGTAATAATAATTTTCTGTAATGATAGTATCTAATTTTTTATCACCAGAACCTCTCCATTTCTGCCCTAAAATGTCCATAGTATATATTTTCATTATATTTTCATTAAATCTTTCTTTCATTTGAGACCAAGATTTATTATATATATTCATGTCCAATGCTATATCAATTATATCTCCATTATCATTTAATTTATAATTTATGTGTCTTGCTATAAAAATACTAGCTATAATAGATATAATTTGTAATTCTGTATGTAATGGATTTATTTTAGAATTTGTTCTGCTATTACACTTAAATTTAATTCCAGCACCTAGCCTTTTATCCACATATTCAATTGCTTCTAAAATTTTCTTTAAAAATAACTCGGTATTTTCTGTATCTAATCCTACAATTTTTTTGAGACTTGTATTCAAATTTTTCATATTTGAACTTTTTTGCCCTAAACAAGAATTTATCAAATTAAATCCTACACTTTCAACTTTTGTTTTCTCTTTTTCGTCATAATTAAACAAATATGGGTACTTCTTACTAATCATTTTCCCAAATCCAAAAACAAGCTCAAATATATTTATTTCTTTTTTTCTATTAAACTCTACTGAATCGTAATCTTCTAATTCCATACTATCATCTAGCATATTTTCATATCTAATTCTGTTGTTTAAAATAATATCCTCAAATATATTGTCTTTAATTTTAACAATGTCATGCGCCCAAGTAGCTGAATATATTTGATACTTTGTTAATTTAGCACCTTGTGAATTTATTCTTTCAAAAATTTCTGGTAACAAACTTGCGTCTCCTTGATAAATCAAAGCTGGTATTTGCATATTTGCTATATTTGAACACTGATTTTGAAAATCCGCAAATATATTTTTAATTTCATCTTTTATCTTTTCTTTGTTTTGTTCTGCTGTTGGCAATTCTTTTATTATCTCTTCAACCATATCACTATATTGCATTCTTTGAATATCTTGCATACTTTTATGCTCATTATATACCCACTTTTTTATCATCTCGACTAACTTTGTTTTTATTATATTTTCTTGACTATTAACACCTATTAACTTAACTATTTTTTCTATTATTGCATTGTCTATGTTCTCATCCACAAAAAATGCTGCAGGATTTTTTACATATTCTATAATTGTAGTACTTCTTTGTAATCCATCAATAATTTGATATTCATTTCCTTTTTCATATAACAAAATAGATCCAAATGGAAATCCTTTATACATTGAATCAATTAGTTTTTGTTTTTGACTCTCTTTCCATACAGAACCTCTCTGATATTTAGGTATAGTAATAATTTTTTTGTCTATTTCGTTATTTAATCTTTCAACAGAATATTCTGACATTTTCCAATTCCCCATATTTTCATCTCCTATAATTTATTTTTTAACCTCTTTTTTTACTATTCCAACCGCCTAATATCTACAGTGTTAATATTATTTAAGTTTTGTATACTTAATTAAAAATATTATAGCATGCACTTTTTGTGATTTCTGTCGAACTTTGTCGACTTATATTTTTTATTGTACTTTTTTATATTTTTTTGCATTAATATGCTACTTTTAATCTCTTATAAATATTTATATACAATATTAATTTATTCCTTGCTATAATTCATTAATTAATGAGAATATATGTATAATAATCCAAATGATTTAATCAAAGACTTACACAATTACAACGAATGTAAAAAACATTTGGTTTTGATCCACACCCTATTTTTTTAGGCAACAAAAATTCTAAAATAATTCAAATTAGTCAAGCACCATCAGCAACAGTCCATAAGACATTAAACCCCTTCACAGACAAAAGTGGTGATAAACTAAATATCAATGGTATCAAATTATAGATGAACAATTTCACTGTCCAAATAATTTTTATATAGCAGCTCTTGCCCATTGTTATCCCAGAAAAGATTCAAGAAGTAATTATAAACAACTACCTAAGATTTGTTATGAAAAATAGATAAAAGAAGAATTAAAATTAATTGATAATAAACTTATTGTATTAATAGGATCTAAAACGGCAAATAATTTTTTTTCGAATAAAGAATATAATACTCTTATTTTTTAAGATAACTATATTAATAACATCTTAACCTTGGTATTATCACATCCTTCACCTTTAAACATTTAATGGTTTAAAGATAATCCTAAATTCTTAGAAGAAAGATTATATGAAATTAGAAATATAATACACAATACTTTAAACGAAAAATAATCCAATCTTATGATTGGATTATTTTATTTGCTTTATAATTATTATATTATCTGTTTCGTATGTTTTCCTATTAATATTTATTCCTTATTTAAAATAACTAGTAAAATTATAATATTATAGTATTTAAATTCAAATCAAATAAAGGCGCTATGTCAATAGAACCTTTATTTTTACTTAATTATCAATATTTATATATTTAAAAATTAATATATAATCGATTTATCGTACATGAGGATGACTACTCCACTTACGGACGTTTCTTTGTTAGTTAAATTATATATCATTTTATTAGTATTTTCAATGGGTTTAGATTAAATCTACAAAAGAAAGAAATCAGATTTTTTTGACTTTAAATTTGTTTAATTTTACTAAAGTAGTATATCGCGTCGCTACAAATCGTGCTTCTTTACTGTTATTACACTATGTTTCAAAATCAACTCCAAATTAATTGGCCACGTTTTATTAAATTATTATTTTCGAGACACCGTTTTCGAAATCTAAAAAATTCACAATTTTGTCCATATATTTATATAAGTCTATATGTGCTTTTTTTAATTTTTTATTTATATCATCTAAATCTACGCATATATTATCAAAATTCGAACTTTCTCTTATTGTGTTTTGCTTTGAATTATTAATTATTATTTTATATAAACTATCTGGTTCAAGTCCTTTATATTTAATACCACCTTTATGTTTGATATAATTCGCTAAATTCCTTATGTCTGCTAACTCGTTATAATAAAACTCAATTAATTTTGATAAATTTATAGCCTGCTTATTATTTATATCACTTTTCAAATGTTTTACTATATTATCATATCTGCATTTAGATAATAATTCTTCATGTGATAAACTATTATAATCCTTTTGTTTTTTATCTATTCCACAACAAAAATATATAATTAATAATATATGATCAAAACAGTTATTATACCACATAATTGAAGATGAACAATTAAAAGTTCTCGCTTTATATATTCCACCATATCCACTTTTCCAATTAATCTCTTCATTAGAATAAATATATGAAGCGCTTCTTATTAAATAATATCTTCCTGTATTAAAACATTCTTTTGTTTTATCTAAAAACTTTAATCCTTTATAATAATTTTCATTATTACTTAATAAATTCACTTCAAGTCCAAAATTATTTAGTAATTTGTCTATATTATATAAATTCAATTTACCGTATTCTTCAATGTCTTTTTTCAGATTAATCATATTTCCTTTATATTTAATTTTATAACTATCTAAATCCGTTAAATACATTTGACTTTTCGTACCAAAATCACTAATCAAATACGCTTTATCTCCATCTATAATTTCAAAATAACCATCTGCTTCAGCAATACTAGTTAGCCGTACATTTAATTTTCATATATTTTCCTCTTTCTATACAATACTATTAATTTATATAACTGTTTTATATTTATACAAAGTCCACCTTTTTTATTTTTTTAATACTATTTTTTAATATATCTTATATTTTTTTAGATTAACCCTTTTTCTAGCACAATCGATCAAAAACTATTTTAATTTATTTTTTTCAAATATTCTTATATTAAATATATTGCTTCATCCACTATATTTTTTGTTTTTTTGTTTTAAATGCATTTATTATTGGCTGCATATTTAATTTTCCATACTCAAGATATTTTCGACTACCTTCCATTAATTTATTTTGTATATAATTTTCACATTTAATATGATTATCCTCAAAAAAATATTCTTCTTCGTTTAAATTACTATCCACTTTCATAAACACAAGAATATCCTGTTTAGACTTTTCTGCTCTTTCTTTAGCAATTGTATTATTAATATCAAATTCACTATCTATTATTATATATGTTTGCATTATGTATATTTCTTTTATATTTTTATCTATAATTTTTTTAGAAATTTCATTAATTTTTCTATACATAGTTGTTTTATTACTCGAGTGATATGTATCCATTTCATATGTTTCATCATAATAAATAATCATTGATGTAGTAATTAAATCAGCTGTGCCTATTACGATATGCATTAAAACAAATTTATCAAAAAGATTAGTTTTTTCTCCTCCAATCCTATTCCAAAAGCCATTATTTATTAAAGTTTTCGGCATTGATATCTCAAAATTGTTAGTATATATACCTATCCTTTGAGCCCTTTCAAACTCATTTAATTTAGGATAATACACATAGTCGTCAACTAGAAATATGTCTCTTAAATTATTATGGACTTTTAGCTTTTGAATACTTTCATTTAATTTGTTGCATAAATCACATTTCTCGTTAATACACATTTCTAATTCAATTAATAATCTTTTTATTTGATTAATTCCAAAAATAATATTTTCATAGATATCTATAGAAGAATTAGCTTCATAAAAAAAATATTCCACTGAGAAAAACACTTCATTATCATCAAATTCACAAAAAATCCTCTTAATTGAATTAAGAAACTCCGAAATTTCAATATCACTACTTATTGTAAATTTTTGTTTTTTAATATGAATTTTTTTGTGTGGATAATAAATATTTATCTCAATTTCTTTAACAAGCTCAAAAGGTTTTACGTGAACAGTACTATCTCTACTATCTTTCAACCACTTACAATAATCGTTTTTTATATATTTGTCACGCAGCATTTCATAGTCTTTTATATATTCCGTATGAGATAAAGATTTTTGTAATACAAAAGTGATACTTCTAAATTCTGAAAAAAAAGCATCTAAACTTGAAATGTTATCAAAAAAATTATTATTTTTATTAAATTTTTCTAAGTTACTTAGCGCATTATATAATTTTTGTTTGGCTGGATATAATAAACTTGACATTTTCCCTCCTTAAATTTTGTATTTTAATCATTTAACTTTTCTATATGACTTATCCATTTTAAAATCTCTGGTATTTGCTCTATATTTCTAATTTTTCTTAAAAAATTGATTGCATTATAATGAAACGAGTTATATTTAGTTTCTTCTGCTATTTTATAAATTAACAATAAAAAATCTTTTTGCTCCTCTATTGATAGATTATTATATATTTTTTCCATGTAATATGAGTTACTTTCTTTAACAAACTGATATTCAGTAATTATAGCCTTTATTCTTGATCTATTTGACACACAAAAATTTTTCAATCCAATGTTTAAAAATCTTTTTAAAGAACTTGTATAGTTAAAATCAAATTCTGTATTTCCTTTATATCTAAAAAACAAATTACAAGCTTCATCTAATTTATTTTCGTCTAATAATTTAAATATTGGAATTCCATATAATATTTTTATTGTTTCTTTATTATATTTTTTTACCTTACTCGCATTTAAATTTAATCCCAACAAATTTAATTCTCTCGCAATAACATACATAATATTGTTTTCTTTGTTTATGTTTTTTAAAATTATTATTTGATCGTCTGCATATCTAATATATTTTGCATTTGATAAATCACAAATATTTTTAATAGATTTGTCATAGTTTTGCAAGTAAAAGTTGGCTAATAATCTAGATTGATCACCAAATTCATTTTGTGGTATTCCAACAGTTTTTATTGAATATACATCATTTTTTAAATTCCAATTTTTTAATAAATAAAACAATAAATAAATATATTCTAATTTTTCGCGTGGTAATTCACTTAATATCATTTTCTCTAAAATATCTAAATTAATATTATCATAAAAATTAGCTATATCCAATTTTATTATTATATCATCATCATTAAGGTCATTTAATTCAAATACTAAGATATTTTGAAAAAGCTTCCAATTTTCATTCCATAATGTAGGATTATAACTTTTATAAACATAATCAATTTCTGAATCTTCCTCTAATTTTATTTTATTTCCCAATAACCACCCGCCATAAGTATTAACTGTTCTATTAACTGCAATTTCATTTTCAATCATCTTACATAAAAAATAGTATAACAATTCATCTTTTATTGTAAAAACTGGAATTATTCTAGCTACATTATTAGTCTTATACGAATAGATTGTTTCATCTATACATGAAGGTTTATATGTATTATTGATTAATTCATAATATAATTCTTTTAATATCTCATTATATACTTCTTTTGTAACATCTTTTCTAAAAATAGATATAGATGTTTCTTTTACTATTTTATTATATAAATTTTTAGAAAATATTTTTTCAAACTCATCTATACTACCTATATATTTCATTAAATCCCCCCTAACAAATATATTTACAACTTCCCACCTACACCTTTAAACTTATCAACAAAAGATGCTATTTTTTGAAATACACTTTGCTTTTTAGTTAAATAGTTAGGATTAAGTGGACTCATTTTAGGTAATACATCATTAAGTTCAGTTCCGTTTTCACTAGCATACTCTCTTTTTAAAGAATTAGTAATATATCTTTTTGTTGCATCTGTATTAAGCTCTTCTTCATTTATTAATTTTTCGACTTCTTTTAATTGTTCTTGCTGAGCAAATTTAAAGAATTCATCTATAAGGTTAGACTTATCACTTATTTCATCTAAATTTGTATTATTAATAAAATCTACAATTAAGCTTTCTTTAGCTCTATTACCTACACTCGATCTAATTAATCTTCTTGCTTCTTCTACTAAAACATTTTTATCTTTAATATTTTTATTTTTTTCAAATATCA